>JBLHKZ010000162.1:0-12817 GCA_047618185.1 Limisphaerales bacterium | reverse complement strand
ACACGTTCACGTTGCTCAGCGTTTCCTTCAATGCCTTGCCGGACTTCTGAAGCCCCAACTTTTCCTTCGGCCAAAGCTCGATCTCCACGTGCTCTTCCGCGCCGCCGCGGCCAACCACCGTTGGAACGCTGAGGCAAATATCGCGAACGCCATAGGCGCCCTGCTGTAGCGATGAAATCGGAAGGAGTCGTTTCTGGTCCAACGCGATGGCGTGGATCACCTCGCGAATCGCGATCGCCACCGCCCAACCAGCGCCGCCCTTACGGCTGATCACTTCCGCGCCGCTGCCCTTGGTGCGAGTGAACAGCTGGTTTTGCAGCCCCTGATTCCATTGCGGCAACCCGGCCAGAGGCAACCCGTTGATCGACGCGGACGACCAGATCGGAACCATCGAATCTCCGTGCTCGCCCAACAGCAGCGCCTTGACCTGGGTCGGAGCCTGATTCAGCTCATCGGCGATCAGCGAGCTGAAGCGCGAGGTGTCCAGCATCGTGCCGAGTCCGATCACCTGCTGCCAGGGCAAGCCGCTGTCGCGCGCCGCCAGGTGGGTCAGAATGTCGACCGGATTCGACACCACAAAAATGATCGCGTCCTGCTTCATGCCGGCGGCTTTGATGTCCGCGAGAATCTGCATGAAGATCGAAACGTTGCGGTTGACGAGATCCAGCCGTGATTCGTCTGGTTTGCGCCGAGAGCCTGCGGTGATCAGGAAAATATCGCTGTCCGCCGCCTGGGCATAATCGCCGGCGTAGATTTTTTGATCCGCCGTCAACGCCGCGCCGTGCAAGAGGTCAAGGGCCTCGCCCTCGGCCATCGCCGTGTTGGCGTCGATCAATTGAATTTCCGACACAACGCCGCCGCACTGCAGCGCAAACGCCGCGCACGCGCCAACCCGTCCTCCGCCTCCAATTACTGTAACTTTCATAATGTCTTAACCACGAATGAACACCAATAAACACGAATCAAAGAACGATTCGCTCCCATTCCAATTTCGGCCGCTTGAAATTCAACAACACGCCGACTCGTTTCTTCGTTATTTTCAAATAGTTAATCATCTTGCCGCGTTCGTGATCCGTGATGGCTTCGATCACTTTCGTATCCACGACGATTGAATCGAAAGCGATCAAGTCAGGAATGAACTCCCCTACGACTTCGCCCTTGTAGCCCAACTCAAAAGTTGGCTATTGAACCCATGGAATGTCCTTAAGCCGAAATTCGACAACGAGCGCGCGTTCATAGGGTTTTTCATGAAATCCATGACCTAGCTCATTGAGATCTTCAATAGCGGCTCCAACGATCCGATACACCTCGTCCTTGAGCAACAGCCTCGTATTCTGGTTCTCAAGCATTCGTGTTCATTCGTGTCCATTCGTGGTTGTCGGTCTTTCAGCCTTGCAGTCGTTTCAAAATTTCGTCGGTGATCGCCTGAACGGTCGCTTCCGCTTCGGGCGAAGTTTCGCCGCCTTTACTGGCCGTGTCCTTTGGCGGCACGGCGCAGGAAACGCCCGGGCTCCATTCGGCATTGTCGCACAGCTCGCATTCCTTGAGCCCGTGACGCGGATCCGGAATGCCGAGGCTTTCCTTGATATTCAGCAGATCCTTCAACTGCCCCTTGGTCATGGTGTTGAGCGGCTTGCCCAGCTGCGAGGCGATCAGCACCGTCTTGCAGTAGGCTTCGAGAATTTCCATCTTGAAGTAACCGTCCTCCACATTGTTGTGGCTCCAGGAAACAACGCCGTGGTTCGCCATCAAGATCGTGTTGTGCTGTTCCGCCAGATCCGCGACCAGCTTACCCATCTCCGGCGTGCCCGGCGTGCGATAGGGGGCAGTGGCGACCGAGGCAAACACCTCAAACTCCGGAATCATGCAGGTCGGCGGCTCGACGCCGGCCACGGCAAACGCGGTCGCCTGAGGCGGATGGCAATGGACGGTCGCAACCGCGCGCGGCACCTTTTTCATGATCTGAAGGTGCATCAGGATTTCGCTGGTGCGCTTCTTGATTCCAAAAATCTGATTGCCCTCAAAATCAACGAGCGCCATGTCCTCGGGCTTCATGAATCCCTTGCTCACCAGGGTCGGCGTGCATAGGGCAATATCCTCGCCGATGCGAATCGCAATATTGCCGCCATTGCCGTCAACGTACGCCCGCTGCCAGAGCCGGCGTCCGATTTCGCAAAGTTGCTCCTTCAAGTCCTGCGCATACGCGGAATTGAACAACGCCTCCAACTCAGCCTTGGGGCTCTTGGAATTGAGCTGCTTGGCCGGAGCCGACACGCCGACGCTTCCCGCTCCGAGCGCGCCGCCGGAAGCCTTCGCTCCAGAACTGGACGATTGATGCTCCCGGATCACATCCTTCGCCGAGGGCGTCAGGATCGCGCCGGCGGACAGCCCGCTCAGATCTCCGCCCGTGCGGATCAATTCCTCTACATCTTTTGCGGTAATTACTTTTTTCATTTTTTAGGCTTATAAAATATTTCATCGACCAGGGCCGCGCTGATCGCGTCCACCGGGGTTGGATTCTCAAACGGCGCCGAAGCTTCCGCGCCTTCAATGAATCCGATCGTGTCTCCAACCCCGCCCCCAATGTCATCGTAGACGACCAGACTGGGCTGCTTGCTCAATCCTTCGGGCGGCTGTCCGCCCTGCTGAAAATGTTCACGATCGAAGGGACTCACGACCAGGAAACGTCCGCCCTCATAGGCGGGCACGGTCTGACTCAAGGTCACGCGTCCGATTACTTGTCCCAATCTCACGCTGCTTCCTCCTCGGCCGTTTTGTCGACGATCCCCGTGATCATCTGCCGCACGGGGCTGTTGTTGTCGCCCACCGCAATTCGCGCCGCCTTGCCGTCCGAGGTTACGATCACGTGCTGATGCATCCCCGCGCCGTACGAGTCGATCGCCACGATCGGCGTCCCCAGCGGATCGCCTGCCCCGTTGATCGGCTGGCAAATCACGAGACGCCAGCCCTCCAGGCTCGGATGCTTCCGAGTGGCGATCATGCTGCCTTCTACACGTGCGAGTTGCATGGTTGAGAACCACTAATAAACACGAATTAAAACTAATGATCGGATCGGAGGGCTCACGCCCATTCCACCGTCTTCGAATTCGTGTCTATTGGTGTCCATTCGTGGTTAATAGATCCGCAGGTTATCCACCATCACGCAGCGACGAACGCGCGTGAAGGTTTTCGGATTGGTGATGCCTTCGCCGGTTGGCGTGGCGATGGAAAAGCTGAGGTAGCCCTCGCCGCCCAGACCCAGGCCGGCGCCGCAGGGACCGTTCTTCACGAATAGGGTCGTGTCCAACGCGCGGGCCATCGCCGACATATGGTTCACGTTGTGCGAGTGAATGATCGAGGTGTGCTTGTAATTGTGCTCGGCATCCAATGATCGCTGAATGCCTTCCTCCACGCTCTTCACGCGAACGATCGGCAGGAAAGGCATCATCTGCTCTTCAACGACAAACGCGTGATCGGCTTGGGTCTCGGCGAACAAAAGCTGCGTTCCGGCCGGCATCGAAGCTCCCGCCGCGTTGGCCAACACGCTCGCGTCCTTGCCGATAAACTCCTTGTTAACCGCCGCATGCGAACAGCCGCCGCCCTCGCCGTCCTTGAACGTAAACGCCGCCTGCGTGAGTTGATCCAACTGACTGGAGTTCAACTTGAGGCCGCCATTGTTCGACATCGCCGCCATGAATTTGTCGAAGGTGTTCTCCAGGACAAAGATCTCCTTCTCACCGATGCACAGCAGATTATTGTCATACGCGCCGCCGGTGATGATGCTCTTCGCCGCGTGATCCATGCAGGCCGTGTCGTCGACCAGCACGGGCGGATTGCCCGGTCCCGCGCAAATGGCGCGCTTGCCGGTCTTCATCGCCGCGGCAACAACCGCCGGACCGCCCGTCACACAAAGCAAACGCACGTGGTCGTTGGCGCAGAGTTCCGCGAACGACTCCAGGGTCGGCTGCTCGATGATGCAAATCAGATTCGAAATGCCCGTCTCGCGCTCGATCGCCTTGTTGAATTCGCGAACAGCCATCGCGGCGCAACGAGCAGCGGCGGGATGCGCGTTGAAGACAACGCCGTTTCCAGCGGCGACCATGTTGACCACGTTGCCGCTCAAAGTGGGAATCGAATGAGTCGACGGCGTAATCGCGCCGATGACGCCAAAGGGAGTGTACTCTTCCAGCGTGATGCCGTGATCGCCACTCATGCCGTAGGGATTCAACCACTCGACGCCCGGCACGTTCTTAATGATCTGCAGCTTCTCGATCTTGTGATCGAGGCGGCCAATCTTGGATTCCTCCAGTTCGATTCGGCCCCATTCCTGGGCATTGTCCTCACACATCGTCTTGACGATGTTAACGACTTTGGATCGGGCGTCCTTGCCCTTCTCACGCAATTGCAGAAATCCGGCCTGAGCCGCCTCGCAAGCGTCGTTGGCGGATGCAAACACGCCGTAATCCCCGGATGAACTGCCATGACAATCGCAGTCCTTCTTCGGTTCGGCAGCCGGCGCAGGAGCGGCTGGGATTATTCCTCCTCCGCCGCCAAGTCGGCCGAGCACTTCGGCGACGACGTCTTTGATTAGGGCTTCGTTTAACTGACTCATCTCAATTTATAATTTCGAATTTTTGATTGGAGAACTGGGAGCCGTTTTCTGAAATTTGAGATTTCAAATTTTAAATCTGAGATTCTTTCAGTCCCGGCCGTCGTAGATCTTTTTGCCAAACACATCGACTACGTCGACGATGCCAATAATCACGGCGTCAACCGGCGCAGCCTTCAGCCCCGGAGCCAATCGCGCCGAGCTGCCCTGACAAAAAAGGACCATCTCGCCCTCCCCCGCGCCCACGCTGTCGACCGCGATAATCGTGTTCATGCCGGGTCGAAACTTCGACGGGTCCTTTTCATCCACGAGTTGGGGCCGCAGCAGCAGCAGCTTGCGACCCTCCATGGCGGCGTCCTTCTTGGTCGCGACCACCGAGCCTTCGACTTTGGCGAGAAACATGGTTTGCCTTTGGCGTGTTGTTCTACGGTTCGTGAGAAAATGTGCCCGCGCGCCGAAGCGCGCGGCCGCATCACTTGCCGCTGGGAAGAACCATGTCCGTGTCGCCGTGAGGACGCGCAATGACATGCACGCTGACGACTTCGCCGCCGACCGCTTCAGCCGCCGAAGCGCCTGCATCCGTCGCCGCCTTAACCGCCGCCACATCGCCTTTGACGACCGCGGTGACCAATGCGCCGCCGATCTGCTTCATCGGTCCGACCAGTTCGACATTCGCGGCTTTGAGCATCGCGTCGGTCGCTTCCACCAGCGCGACGAGGCCCTTCGTTTCAATAAATCCAATTGCTTGTTGTGCCATCTTATTTGTTTTTCGTTGAGGGTTGCTGAAAAGTTTTTAGTTGAGAGTGTTTTTGAGTTCAGAGAATCAGCCACCAGCGCCTGCGTGCGCCTTCTCTGATCTGTGTTTATCCGTGTCCATCTGTGGTTAGTTCTTTGTGCTTTCCAAAAATCGTTTTACTTCGCGGGCCACGACGAGTTCTTCATTCGTCGGGATGACCATGACTTTCACTTTCGAGTCCGCCGCGCTGATGACGGCCTCCGTCGCCTGGGCCAATTCGTTCGCGTCGTCATCCAGGACTATGCCCAATTGATCGAGATCCGCGCAGATCGCCCTGCGAATGGAGGCCCGGTTCTCGCCAATGCCGGCCGTAAACACGAGCGCGTCCAGTCCATTGAGTTCCAGATGAAAGGAGCCAATCCAATGTCGGGCCGAATGCGCCAGGCAATCCAATGCAAGCTGCGCGCGTTCGTTGCCAGCCTCCGCCGCTTCGCTGATGTCGCGCATGTCGTTGCTCACGCCGGAAATGCCTTTGAGGCCGCCCTCGCTGCACATCTGATCGACGGCTTCATCGGCGCTGATTCCAAGCTGCTTCATCACAAACGGAATCGCCATCGAATCGAGATCGCCCACGCGATTGTTCATCGGCAATCCGCTTTGTGGACTCAGGCCCATGCTGTTGCCGATCGCGGCGCCGTTGCGAGTGCCGGTGATCGAAGAGCTGCCGCCGAGGTGGCAGGAAACAACCCTCAGGTCCGCTCCGGCCACCGCCGTCCCGCCGCCGTCGACATACAATCGCCGCGCGCGCTCGGCCACGTCCTCGCGCCCCAGCAATTCTGCCGAACGTTCGGCAATGTACTTATGGCTCGCGCCGTGAAAGCCGAGGCGCCGCACACCCAGCTCAAACCACTCTTGCGGCACTGCGTAGCGCTGCGAGGCCGGCGAGCTGAATTGATAGAACGCGGTTTCAAATAGCCCCACCATTGGCGTGTTGGGCATGGTCTCGCGAAACTGGCGAATCCCGCCGATGTAGGGCGGGTTGTGCGCCGGAGCCACATCATTGTAGGCCGCCATCGCCGCCAGCACGTCATCGTTCAACTCAACACAGCCGCTGACGTCTTTCGCCAATACTGTCTTGAATCCCACCGCCGCCAGATCCGACTCATCCACGATGTGGCCGCCTTCCTTCAATTCGGAAAGACAGGCCTCAATCGTCGCGGCATAATCGCTCACCCGCTCGAAGCCGCCTTTCGACAACATCACGGCCTCCCCCGAGCTGAAATCGAACAAACGATATTTCAGCGAGGTAGACCCAATATTGGCGACCAGAATCTTCATTTTTTCAATTTTGGATGATCGGCGCTGTTGGTGGATTCGGTTGCTTGCGTTCGCTCAGGCGGTTCGTCTTGAAGTCTCAAACCTGAAAGCGCTCGGCGCTCAGGAAAGCCACTTGCCGAGCTTGCTGAGATCCTCATGCGGACGAGGAATCACCTGCACACTGACGATTTCGCCGACCTGCGCCGCCGCTTCCGCGCCGGCGTCGGTGCCCGCTTTGACCGCCGCCACGTCACCGCGAAAGAACGCTGTGACCAGACCGCTGCCAATTTTTTCCCAGCCAACGAGTTTCACGTCGGCGGATTTGAGGGCGGCGTCGCATGCTTCGAGCAGCGCGCAAAAGCCCTTCGTTTCAATCATTCCTAATGCTTCTTGAGCCATAGTTTTAAAGGTGTTGAGAGTTGAAAGTGTTTTTGTGTTGAGAGTCGGCTCTCTTTATTTCTTCGCTTTGGGGGCGTCCATGAACGCGGCCAGCAATTCGTCATGCGGACGCGCGATAATGTGGGAGCCGACGAGTTCGCCGACTTTGTCCGCCGCCGCCGAGCCGGCGTCGACCGCCGCTTTCACGCTGCCGACGTCGCCCCTGACCAGGACGGTGATGAATCCGCCGCCAATCGAGACCGATTTGGTCAGACTGACATTGGCCGCTTTGACCATGGCGTCGCTCGCTTCCACGCTGCCGACGTACCCCTTGGTCTCGATCATTCCTAATGCTTCACTCATTTCTTTGTTTTTCGTTAAGGGTTTTTGGAGAGTTTCTAGTTGAGAGTCTGAATCAGTTGAGAGTTGGCCCAACCACGAATGCACACGAATCGACACGAATAATTTCAAGAGCCGCGTCGACTCATTTCACGCTGTTTCTCATTCGTGTTTATTGGTGTTCATTCGTGGTTGAAATTCTTTTACTTAATCAGCTCGCAGGGAGTGTTGGGCTTGAGATGGCAGGCGTTGCCTTCGTCGGTGTCGACGTGCACCTCCAGTTTGACCTTCTCATCCATGCGCACCAGCAGATCGTCAAAGGTCACCCCGCAAGCGCCGCCCACCCGCAGCTTCATCATGTCTTTGTCTTTCACGCCGTAGTGGTCCGCGTCGTCAGGGTGCATGTGCACATGGCGCAACGCCCGAATCACGCCGCTATCCATTTCAAAAAATCCAGCGGGCCCCATCAGCATACAACCCGGCGTGCCATCGGTGTCGCCCGACGATCGCAAGGGAATGTCATATCCCAGCGAGACCGAATCCGTATACGCCAGCTCGACCTGATTCATCGGCCGGCACGGGCCCAGAATGCGAAGATTACCGATCACCCGTTTGCGCGGGCCGACCAACGTCACCGTTTCCTTGGCCGCGTAATGCCCCTTCTGGTAAAGCCATTTCATCGGGGTCAACTCATGCCCCTTCCCGAACAAGGCCTCCACCGCTTCCGGCGTCAGATGGCAATGCCTCGCGCTCACATTCACGAGCAACGGATTCGGCCCAGCCACACTCTTCGGCAGAGTTTGTCCCAGCTTGGAATACACGGCCTTGCGAACCAGATGTTCTATCGCTGCCCTATGCGGTGTGTTTGTTTGTGATGCCATATTGCTTGAGATCGAGCACTTGTTTCCAATAACTTCCAAAAACTGTCAACCAATTTCTTGCAATACTTTCCAACAACTGTCACAAAGTTTTCAACATGACAGCGGAAGAACGACAGAAACGGATTGAAGATCACTTGCGAAAAGTGGAGTTCGCTTCGTTGGATGAGCTTTCAGAACAGCTCGATGTATCCGCCTCCACCATCCGTCGCGACCTGACCTCGCTGGAAGCCAAGGGGACTGTCAAGCGCACCCACGGAGGCGCGCGCCTGGTTGATCCCGCTTCGGACGAATTCGTCTTTTCCACGCGCGACGAGCACCAGCTCACTGAGAAGGAACTCATCGGCAAAGCCTGCGCCGATCTGATCGAGCCAAACCAAACCGTAATCATGGACGCCGGCACAACGGTTTTTCATGTGGCGAAATACCTGGAGCCCAAGACCCCGCACATCATCACAAACTCCCTGCCCGTCGCGAACCTCTACGCCTCCAGTCATCAGATTGAAGTCGTGCTCTCCGGCGGCGTCATCTACCCGAGGCTCGGAGTGCTGGTCGGCCCCCTGGCCGTCGACGCATTCGTTAAAATGCAGGCCGACGTGGCGATCATGAGTTCCGGCGGCATCACGCCCGAAGGCCTCAGCAACTCCCACGTGCTGCTGATCGACATCCAGAAAGCCATGATGAAAGCGGCGCGCAAAGTCATCTTCTGCCTCGACTCCTCAAAATTCGGCCGCCAGTCCCTCACCCGATTCTGTGAACTCGATGAAATCGATGTGCTAGTCACCAACCAGGGCGCGGATCCAGAGATGATCGCGACCTTGAGAGAACGCGGCGTCGATGTGGTGATCGCGGGCGGAAGCTCGTAGAACGGGATTCATTCCGTTTCCTCGCATCGAAGCGCCAAAGGCGCGGCCTCAATACCGGCAGATGCAGAGTGGGACGCGGTGGAACGCGATCCCTACCGCGTTTCCAAACAATCGGCGGCGATGTGTTCCGGTAGGGACGTGTTCCACCGCGTCCTTCACCACTCCGGCCTCCGCTCGTCCCTCGCTCCGGCCCGAACTCGCTCCGCTCGCGGCGCTCCGCGCCCTTGCTCTTAACTCTTCCCCGCCTCCGGCGGCTGAGCTGCGGCAAAACGAAAGCCGATGTTCCTGTTGCGGTTGCCGGGATCGTTCTCGTTCCAGTAGGCCGAGCGGCAGTTCCTGGCGTTGTTCCAGTACCTGCCGCCGCGCAGGGCGCGCTTCGCTTCGCTGTTCGGGCGCTCGATTGCCGCGCACCCTACTCCCGCCCTTTCCCCTCGACAACCCTCCCGACGACGAATCGTCAACACCGGTAGTCCGTCGATCTGAGAACACCAGCGCGTCCCACAACCGGATGGATCCAAGACCCGGTGGGGCCGAGAGTCCCCGCGAGCCCTTATCAGCATCCCGGAGGGATGACGGAACCCTCCGATCGACATGAGCCGGCGCCATTGCGGCCGGTTCACAACAACCCGCCAGGCGCGTCACGCCGGGCCAGGGCCCGACGCCGCCACGCATGGCAGGTCGCCACATCAGTATGCGCAATCAACGCATCGACCCGCCGCTGCAGCCCCCGGTCATCCAACTCACATTCGTCCCAGGCTTGCTCATACTGCGCCACGCGAACACAAAATCGCCGCCGCGCGCGCCTGCCCAGCAGCAACTTGTCCGGCAGGACCCGAAAACCCAGAAACGGCATCCCCTCACCCGTCGGGCCAAGGCTCCCGGTCGTCGTCGAGTTTCAGGACGCAGCCGCGTCTCATCCGGTTTCCAGGTTTGGCTCCACCGACTTCAGGGCGTCGAAGATGCCCTCGATCACGTTCTCCTTCCCGGCGAACAGCGCGTCGGGGCCACCGGCGTGAAGGTTGCTGAAGGGCGACTCGTAAAGGGCGGACGCCTCCATCACGCCTCGTGCTGTGAGCTGGTCGATGATCATCTCGACAAAGCGGATCTGCGGGGTGGCGAGGCTGCGGTCGTTGAGGAACACCGAAAAGGCGGCCTGCGCGGCGGCCCGGTCCATACCCACGAGGTTGCGGACGAAATGAACGAGTGACGGTGCGCCACTGCGCTCCAGCAACCCTGAGAGCAGCGTCTCGCCGTCATCCTCGCCGATGTTTGCGAGTGTCGTCTCCAGTTCGCGCAGGTCCGTGGGGGTCAGGGCCTGGTTCGTGCGCAGACGATGAATGACCAGGTCGTCCAAGTGGCCGCGCAGGTAGTCGTTGACCTTCTTTTCATACTGTGTGCCGGTCATCGTCGGCACGTTTATGGCGTCATGGGCGCGGACACCTATCACCTCGTCCTGGAAGTCCGTGTAGACGATCTTGCGCTTCTTCTTGTCGAGGAACGCCATCAGCCCACGCAGGCGCACGCGCAACTCCTCCAGTCCGTCCAGTCCGATCCCCTCCCAGAAAGTGGCTTCCTGTACGATCGCTAAATACTCAAGCTGGGCGGCCACTGCCGGGATAGCAGTCTTCTCCTCCAGGAGCATGGCAATCTCGACCACCCGCTTGCGATGGCCTTCAAACGCCGCATCGTCGCCGTCTGCGAGGGCCAACTGCATCCGCAGGGCGGTGAGGTCGAACAGGCGGCATTCGATGTCGTCGGTGGCGATCTCGCTGGGCAAGCCCGCCAACTCCTGTTGCAGGGTTTCACGGTCGGCCTCTTCGAGCTTCCCCCACACCTCGCGCTGCTGAAACTTTTCCACCGCCTCCAGGTGCATCCTCACAATGAAGTTATCCCGGTTCATCGCGGCCACCTCGCCGTGCAGGCCGTCCGTCAGCGATCCCCGGAGCGCGGCGTCCGGGTCCAGCTCTGGGTTCATCTGGGCGTGGCCGAGCAACTGAACGCGGGCGCGGAAAAGTCGCGTGCCCAGCGCGGCGCTGTCGTTGGCATTGATCCCGTCCGGGTTCTCTTTGAAGAAATCGAAGTTGAAGCAGAAGTCGAACACGCGGAAGTCCGGCTTGTCGTCCTCCGGCCCGAATAGCCCTGGGCACAGGCGGGTGCCGCGCCCGATCATCTGCCAGAACTTGATCTTGGAGTAGACCGGCTTGAAGAACACCAGGTTCGCCACCTCAGGCACATCGATGCCCGTGTCGAGCATGTCGACCGAGATCGCGATGTGTGGCGCCTTGTCCTTCTGGGAGAAGTCGTCGATCAGGCTCTGGGGATACTTTGCGTAGTTGTCGATGATCCGGGCGAAGTGCCCAGCGTGCTGCGGGTAGTGGTGGTTGAACCGCTCCTCGATGAACTTCGCGTGCTCGTGGTTGCGGGCGAAAAAGATCGTCTTGGCGAGCCGGTCGCCGCCTTCGACCTTGTGGCCGTGCTCCATGACGTGCTGGAGCACCTTGTCCACGGTGTCCTTGTTGAAGAGCCAGCTGTTGACGGCGGCGGCGTTCACCCGGTCGGGCAGTGTCCCTGGCCCCACGTCGTCGCCCCAGTCGAGGCTCTCCCACTGCTCCTTCTCCTCGTCCGTGAGTTTGTCGTAGTCGATGCCTTCGCGTGGGAACTTCAAGTCCACCTGCTCGACACGTGGAGGGACCAGGAAGCCATCGGCCACCGCCGTCTCCAACTCGTAGGCGTCCGTAGGGACGCCCGCCTCCAGGTCGAACAGATCGTAGGTGTTCTTGTCCACCTCCTCGCGGGGCGTTGCCGTCAGGCCGACCAGCAGCGAGTCGAAGTAGCGGAAGATCGCGCCGAATTTCTGGTAAACTGAGCGGTGCGCCTCGTCGATGATGATTAAGTCGAAGTGGCCGACACCGAACCGCGCCTCCGCGCCCTTGGTCTCGTCGATCATGCCCATCATCGTCGGGTAGGTGCAGACGTAGACGCGGCCCTCGGTGTCCTTTTCGGTGACGAGGTTCACGGGGCTGGACTCCGGCAAGTGGTCCTTGAAGGCGTTGCACGCTTGTTTCACCAGCGACACGCGGTCGGCGAGGAAGAGGGCGCGTTTCACCCAGCCCGCCCGTTGCAGCACGTCCACCAGAGCGATGGCCGTCCGGGTCTTGCCGGAGCCGGTGGCCATGACCAGCAGAGCCTTGCGGCGGGCGGATGTGAACTGAGAAAAGATGCTGCCGATGGCCCGCTTCTGGTAATACCGCTCGACGATGGCGTCTTTCACCTCGGCCACGTCTGGCGTTTCCCGATGTGTGCGGCGCAGAATCAGGCGGGCCAGCTCGTCCTTCTTGTAGAACCCGGCCACCCGGCGCGGCGGGTAGGCGCTGTCGTCCCAGATCCAGGTCGTGTAGCCGTTGGTGTAGAAGATGACCGGGCGTTGGCCGTGCATCGCCTCCAGGCAATCGGCGTAGAGCTTCGCCTGCTGCTGGCCCACTGCGGGATCGGCGGTCGTCTTTTTTGCCTCCACAACCGCCAGCGGCTTTCCGTCATCGCCCCAGAGGACGTAGTCTGCGTAGCCGATGCCTTTTGCGTTCGGCATCCCGGTGACCTCGTATTCGCGGTCGCGGTCCTGGTCGAGCGGCCACCCGGCGCGGTGCAGGTCCACGTCGATCAGGTAGCGGCGGGTTTCCGCCTCGGAGTAGTCGTG
>JBLHKZ010000161.1:0-12943 GCA_047618185.1 Limisphaerales bacterium | reverse complement strand
GCGCATCGTCACAATCTGGGTGTTGGTGAAGTCGATCGCCAGCGGCGCCTTATTCCCCCAGTCGCCGCACAACCTGATCAAGTCCGCGTAGGTCGTGACTGTCAGGGGCGTTCCCAACACCTCGATCACCGCCGGCTCCGGAAGCTCCGGCGCCTTGGCGCTTACCCTGAATTTCTTCGAACGAGAAGCCATGACGCGCACATCACTCGCGAGCGGCCCGCGCGTCGCTCATCGTTTCCACCATGGTTTCCACGATCTGCTCCAGCGATCGCTCGATTCGCCACTCTGGATAATCCGTTTGAAAACGCCTCAAGTCGCTGATGTAACAGATGTGGTCGCCGCGCCGAGGCTCATCCACATAGCGCGTCTTCAGCTTGTCGCCGGTCAGACCCTCAATCATCGAGACGCACTCCAAGAGCGACGCGCTGTTGCCGCGCCCGCCGCCCAGGTTGTAGACCGCGCCCGGCCGAGGATTGCGGGCAAAGGCCTCCATCGCCGAGATAACGTCCGAGCTGTGAATCTGATCGCGCACCTGTTTCCCCTTGTAGCCGAGGATGGTGTATTCCTCCCCGGCCAACGCCACTTTGACCAAATAGGAGAGAAAGCCGTGCAATTGGACGCCTGAGTGATGCTCGCCGGTGAGGCAGCCACCGCGGAAAATCCCCACATTCATGCCGAAGTAGCGGCCATATTCCTGCGCAATCAAATCCGCCGCCGCCTTGCTCGCGCCAAACAGGCTGTGCATCGTCTGATCGATCCGACAATTTTCGTCGATCCCGTTAAAATCCTTTTCATCCCCGTAGTCCCAGCGCGTCTCCAGCTCCTTGAGCGGGAGTTCATTCGGCGCGTCCCCGTAAACCTTGTTCGTCGACATCAGGATGAACGCCGCCTCGGGACTGGTCTGCCGCGTCGCCTCAAGGAGGTTGATCGTGCCGCCGGCGTTCACGTCGAAATCGACCAACGGAATTTCGCGGGCCTTGTCGTGCGAAGGCTGGGCCGCGCAATGGACGATCAGATCAAACCGCATTCCCTCGAACAATTGCTTCACAGCCGCCCGATCGCGAATATCGATCGACTCATGCCGGAAATTTCGCGTGGTCGAGCGAAGTCGCTCCAGATTCCACCCCGTATCGCCATCGGGGCCGAAGAACTCGCGACGCTGATTATTGTCCACGCCAACGACCGTGTGCCCCTTGGAATCAAAATGCGCCGCCGCTTCGGATCCAATCAAGCCGCTCGAACCTGTGACCAATACGTTCATTGAGAAAAATCTTATCGCAAAGCCGCAAACCCCGCAGCTCGAATTACGTCGAGGGAAACTCAATCCGCCCGGCGACTCTCGTTCAAAAAAGGCTCCATCCGCTTCCAAACCCGCTCGACGTCAACTCCCAGCAGGCAATGGTTCTCAGCAAATCGGCAGGCGTCGAAGCAGGGTTTGTGCGGACAGGCTTCGCCCTCGACCCACTGCGCGCGGGGATGCGCCGGCGCAAACGACTCCGGCAATTGCGGCCCAAATATTGTGAATGTCGGAGTCCCCAGCCCGGCCGCGAGATGCCCCGGACCTGAATCGTTTCCAATGAATGCGGCCGCGCCTTCAAGCCGCTCCAACAACTCGGAGATCGAGGTCGGCGATTTCGCCTCCCGCTCGCCAATTCGATTCCATTCGGCCGCCTGGTCCTTGTCGCACAGGAGATCCACGACCAACCCCATGGCGCGGATGCGTTTCAGGATCTCGGCGCAGCGATCCAACGGCCAGACTCGAACCGATTGCGCCGCGCCGCTGTGCAGGACAACGCGACCGCTGACCGAAGGCGGCGTGGGACGCACGAGATTCTCCCGCTCCGGCAGATCCAGATCCAACGCCGATGCCGCCGCCCGCCAACGATCGTAGCGATGCGCGAATCGCGGCAACGGCTCCAATGCTTCGGTCAACAACATCCCTCCCCCGGCGCGGGCGAATCCCACGCGTCGGCGCGCCGATGTCCGCCACATCGTCCAGTGATCGCGCGGATCCGGCCGGGCTGAGACGGCAATGTCGAAACGCTCCCGCCGCAATCGCGCGCGGACGGCGCGCAGCTCCGCCCGCGGCCAACTCCAAAATCGATATTTCCCCCGGAACGCGGTCCACGGAGCCACGAACGGAACCACGTCCACCTCCGGCCAGAGTTTCTCCCGCAGTTCCCCGGCCACGGGTTTCGCCAGCAATGTGACGGAATATTTCTCACCCGCCGCGCGCAGGAAATCCGACGCTAGCGCCAGGTCGCCAAGCCCCCACAATTCCAACGCCAGCAGTTTCGGCTTCATCGCGCTGCCTCCGTTCTGGCGTCCCAGCGAAACGTCGGCCGGTCCACCACTCTTCGGACGCGACGCTCAGGCTGCCCCATCGGATAAAGTTCAAAGCTGAACGGAACCCGCGAATAGGCTCCGCCAAAAAGACGCCGCAACCGGTGATGCGCGACAATCGCCGGGCGGCAGAGTTTCACCCACGCGGGAGGCGATCGAACCCCTCGCGCCATTTCCGTCCGGGCGCCTTCGTGATGGCTCAGATTTTCGCCCGTGCAGCCGAAGACCGACGTAAACGAACCCAGCGTCGCCATCCGCGCACCCCGTTCCAACAGTCTCAGGACCCATTCCGCGTCGCCGACATACCTCAAATTTTCATCAAAAAATATTTCCCACTCATCGATCACCCGTCGACGGAAGAACATGCCGCAGGTCAAGGTCGACAGCTGACACAACCAGGTGTGCCACTTCAGCGGCGTGAGCATTTTACGATGAAACAGATACTCACAGCGGGAATCGACCGCGACCACGTCGCCAAAGAGCACATCCACGGAAGGATTCGTCTCAAAGAAGTCCACGACCCGCCCAAGGGCGCCGGGAAGATACTGCTCGTCGCAATTCAGGTAAGCTAGGACATCCCCCTGGGCGCGACACAACCCGCGATTGACTGCGTCATACATGCCCTTGTCCGGCTCCGCGAATGCCCGAACCCGTGCATCCTCCGTCAGCCAATCCAGAGTTCCATCTTTGGAGCCGGCGTCCTGGATGATGTGCTCCGCGTCGACGCCCTGATCGGCCACGGAGGCGACGCACAGCCTCAGCCAGTCCGATTGCGAATGACTGGGGGTGATGACGGAGACTTTCATTAAATCGAATGACGGTCCGCGATCGCCGCGGCGTCCGTGAAAAGCAACGAGGTTCCCATCGAAAAAGCGGCTCGCGTCAGGCTCTCCCCAACGCTGGCAGAGTCGTTTCGCCCAATTCGACGATTTCCGGCTCGGCATTCGCGGGTTCATTCCGCTTTTTCTTTGAACCCAGATTCACGCTGATCCCCAGGCCGACTATCCCGAGGAACATGAATATGTCCGAACTGACCGCTCCGAACACGACGAAGAACGAAATCGTCCGCGCGATGAAATGCGCCAGCAAAAACACATTAATCGTGTGCAGTTCCGGATCTCCGTGCCGGACATTGCGAATCAACACCCGGATCGAGGCGGCCAGAATCATGAGAAACGTGATCAGCCCGAGTATGCCAAATCCGATCAGGACCGAGAGCCCGCCATTATGATACTCGCCCGCGATCAACGCCGGCTCGAAATTCCGCAAGGTGCCGCGCCGAACGCCCTCGTGAGCAAAATACAAGTCCACCGGATCGATCGAGTAGCCTTTGCCCTTCCAGAAATATTTCGGAATCATCGGCCAAAGCCGCTTCCACATGTCGACCCGCCACTCGGTCGACTCGCGCGCGTCGGCTTCGGCGATGGTATCCACCTCCAAGATGGGAAGCACCGATAAAGTTCGCTGCACGGAAAGCGGCATCGACTTGATGAACGGCAGCGAAATCGCGGCCATGGCGACGCAGACGCCGGCGAGGATCGGCAGGAACCGCGTTCGGTGCAGCCCCTCAAGATAGAACTGAATCACGAAGGTCAGCCCAATCAGCAACAGGACGGACCGGAAACCGCCGTACAAACTGGCTACAATACAAAGCAAAAAGGCCACCCCTCGCCAGGGTTTGTGTATATTCAGCAAACCGCGAATCCCAAATCGCAACAGCAGGAAGAAACAACACGCCGCCGCGGAACTGGAGATGCCGGGCAGGCGAACCATCCCGCCGCGTCCCATTCCCTCGATCCCCTGCAGCCCCATCATCTCGGGCGGGAAAAACGCAAACAGGATGTAGGCTCCGGGCCCCGCTTTCCAAATCACGTAACTCAAAATCGACGTCAACGTGGACAGGAAAAAAACGCTGCAGTAAAGCATCGCCCGATGTGGGGGAACGGCGCGGCTGACCAGCGCGAAATATCCCATCGCCGCGCCAAAAATGAAGAAATACTTCTTGCCGCCGTAGGTCGACGATCCCGCCGAGCGCACACCGATGCCTCCGCTGTTGTAGGCCGTGAACAACACCGCTCCGACAAACGCCAGCACCGCCAGGGTCAGCCACCGATCGTGATGAAATCGAGCCTTGTCCGTCAGACATCGACTGAGTGCCGCGACGCCAAATCCCGCGATCGACATCAGAAAAACGATATTGGGCTTGCCGGGCAGGAAAAAGAAGATGATCGCCGCGTTCCAGGTAAAAATCAGCAGCGGATGATACCACTTGAGCAGAATCGGCGACAGGATGATCCCCAGGATCCCGCCGACCACCAGCAGGTTCTTCTTCGCCATGGGATTGACCAGCAAATAGCCCAGAACGACCGCCACGGCCATACACGCCCCATAGATCAGGATCGCTCGGGGTAAACTATTCTGCTGTTGTTCCACGGGCTCAATATCAAAACATTCCCACTTTCAAACAATGAATTTCTATTTTGGTTGCGCCGTGATCAGTTCTCCGTAGATCCGCGCAAAGGCCTCGCCAGTCCGGCCAGGTTCAAAAAACGCCCGTTGTTCCTCATGGCGCCAGGCGCCCAACGACCGGCAGAATTCCAGCTCGCCGACCGTCCGCGACAAGGCCTCCCGCAGACGCCGAATGTCGCCCGGCGCAACCAGAAAACCATTGCGGCCGTCCTCGATGTAATCGCTCTGCCCGCCGCACGGCGTGGTCACGACCGGCATGCCGATGGTCCTCGCCTCCTTCACCACGTTGGGACTCGTGTCGCAACGCGTCGGCAGGGCGAGACACCAGGCCCGCGCCATGCGTTCCGCCGTTTCTTCACGCGACAGGTAGCCCAGCCATTTGACATTGGGCGTCGCCTTCGCCGCCAACCGCTTCGCGTATCGGCCGCTCCCGCCCCCGCAAATCCACAGCACCACGTCGGCCAATTTCGGATCGGCGAACGCCCGAATCAGATCCATGACGCCCTTTCGCGGCGCCAGAGTGCCCACGAAGATGACCGACTTTCGATCCGGGTCCGGACTCCACTTCACGGAAAAGAAGCGCGGGTCCACGCCATACTCGACCTGAAACAACTGCGCCCGCCGCGCCCGCTTGCGAACCACTTCCAGGCCCCATTTACTTTCGCAGGTCACATAGCGCGCAGTTCGCAACATTCGCCATTCGATCCAGGCGCAAAAATATTGCCGGGCGTTCATGCGGTTCTTGAGCATGTAGTGCGTCAACAGCCCCTGCATGGAAATCAAACAGGGGTAGCCGCTGCGCGCCGCGGCAAATCCGTGGACGTCCTCCGATCCCCAGCCATGCACCAGATCAGGTTCGATCTCCCTCAACTTCCGATTAATCTGCTTCCGGTCCTCCCGGTAGAATGAAGTCGCCCTCCCGGAAGCCGATGTGCGCAGGACATGGAATCGCTGCCCGAATGACTCCAACGTCAACGCCTCCTGAACGTCTGGCGACAGAACGATCCAGTGAACCTCCAGACCCGGAATCCGCTCGAACGATTCCGCGATTTGCGGCAACCAAGTGGCGAAATGTCCGCACGGATTCACTGCACCGGGAAATCCCTCGATGCAGTGCGTCGGAAAATCCGCGAGAACGGCAATTTTCATTGGCAAATGTTCGAAGTCCGGGAACCATCTTGTCAAGCAAGCCCTCAAAATGAATCTCATCCGGAATCTCGGCGCCTTTCGCGCAAACCTTCGATTGGCGCTGTCCCCCTTCTGGCGCACCGGTTGCCGCCTGCGCGGAATTCAATGCCACCGGACCGTGAAATTCATGGGGCGAGCGATCGTCAGCCGCCATCCCGGCTCTGAATTCATCCTCGGGGAGAACGCGCGGCTCAACAGCTCCCTTCGAGCCAACGAACTGGCCTGCTTTCAGCCCTGCGTCTTGCGCACGCTCACGCCCGACGCCGTTCTGCGCATCGGGCGCGGCGTCGGCCTCAGCGGCGCCGTCATCTGCGCCGGCAAGAGCATTATCATCGGGGAAAACACCATCATCGGATCGGGCGCGATGATCGTGGACAACGATTTTCACTCGCCGGGTTTGGACGGTGTGTGGAAGACCGACTACCAGACAAACGCCGCGCCGGTCGAGATCGGCAGGAGCGTGTTCATCGGCGCCCGGGCCATCGTGTTGAAGGGCGTTCGCATCGGCGATGGCGCGGTCGTCGGAGCCGCGGCCGTCGTGACCAAAGACGTGCCAGACGGAGTCATCGTCGCCGGCAATCCCGCCCGCCCCATTGGCAATGCGACGCCAGCCGCGGATTCATGAATCCATCGGATCCCCCAACCGTGGCTCTGTGCCTGGAATTTCCGATCGGACTGCGGGGCGGCGTCAGCATCGTCGTTCGGGCTCTGATTCAAAACCTGAAAGACCATTTCCGATTGATCGTTGTCTCGACCGATTCCGAAGCAAGTTTCAGGGAAACCGAGCCGGATCTGGAGCACATCCATTGGAACCATCCCAAACCCGGCGCCAAAGCCGCGCGGGAACTGGCGGCTGAACTGGCCCGTCGCGGCGTCCAGCTCGGGCATTTCCACTTCGGCGGCAACTACGGCTGGGGCAGTCGAATTCCCGGACGCTGCCCCATTCCTCACCTGGCCCGACTGAATGTCCCGGTCGTGTCCACGGTTCATTCCATCGTCGGTCGGCTGCATGGCTACTGCGGCCCCCGCAAGCCGCTCGCATTCAAACTTGCAACCTACCCCATCGCCTGGATGGGAAAGAACAGCGTGCTCAAACACGTCACGCGAGAAATCGCGGTGTCGAAACACGATTTCGAGCTACTGACACACTGGCATCCCGCCCACGCCAAGAAGTTTCAGCGCATCTATCATTCACGGCTACAGAAGACCAGCGCGCCCAATCCCGAAGAGGCGCGTGAGAAACAGATTCTCAATGTCGGACACATCGCCTTCCGAAAAGGCCAACCCGTTCTCGCCCGCGCCTTCGCGCTCATCGCGAATGAATTCCCCGATTGGTCGCTGCGCCTTTGCGGTGACGTCGTCGAGCCCGGGGCTGAATCCGCGATCCGTGAAACCGCCGCCGGCGCGGGCCTGGAAGATCGTATCCATCTGTTGGATCCAAGCGATTCCGCGCTGGACCTGATGGCCCGGGCCGGCATTTATGCGCAGCCCTCGCTCGAAGAAGCCATGGGCCTTGCCCTGCAGGAGGCCATGTTTCAAGGCTGCGCCTGCGTCGCTTCAAACGTTGGCGGCATTCCCGAACTGATCGACAATCCCGCGCTCGGCGTCCTGACCCAACCCGACGACGAGCGCGAACTCGCAGACAACCTGGCGAGGCTCATTCGCGACCAGGACGCGCGCCGAGATCTCGGCGCCGCGGCCGCCCGCTCCATCCGTGAGAGAAACATGACCTCCGAAGCCATGACCCGGAGCCATATCGAATTGTATGAGTCCATCCTCTTCCAAAGCTGAGGCGAATTTCGTCGTCGCCACGCCCGCGCGCTCCGTGTGCGACAACTTCGCGCGGGCGCTGGAGAAACGCGGCTTGCTGCGCTTTCTGGCGCTGGGCACGCGCCGTGGAACCGCTGGAGTCTCGCACGAACGAACGCGGCTCAAACCGTTCATCGGCCTCGCGGCCTACGCCGCCTCGCGCATTATTTCGACGACCCGGGCGGAATCGTTTCGCTTTCGCCTGCATCCCCGTTTCGACAGGTGGGTGAAGAAACAGCTCCAACCCGGCGACCATGTCATCTCCAGCTTCGGCTACGTCAATGACTCCTTCCGCTTCGCCCGGGAACTGGGCGGCAAGACCTTCCTCGACGGCGGCAATTCCCATCCCCGCCATTTCTGGGATCTGCTCGAAGACGAGCATCGCCGATGGAACTGCAAGCTGCCCCCGATCACCCCGCATCATCACGAGCGCTCCCTGGCCATGATGGCCGATGTCGATTACGTGCTATCGCCCAGCCAATTCGTGACCCAGTCCTTTCTCGACAACGGTTTTACCCCCGACCAGATCCTGAAGAGCGTCTACCCGGTCGATCTTTCTTGTTTCCAACCGGCGTCAGATCCACGCCCACAGTCGCGGCCACTGCGGATCATTTCCACGGGAATGCTCTCTTTGCGCAAAGGATCGCCCTACTTGCTCGAAGCGCTCGACATCGTCCACAAAAAACTGCCGACGGCCGAGTTTCTCCTGACCCGAGCCGTGCAGGACAACGTTCGCCCCATTCTCAACCAACACGCCGGGCTACCCATCGATTGGGCGCCGAACCTTCCACACGATCAATTGGCCGAGCGGTATCGCAGCGCCGACATCTTCATCCTGCCTTCCCTGGAAGAGGGATTGGTCCGCACCGCCCTCGAGGCTATGGCCTGCGGCCTGCCGGTCATTCTCACGCCCAACACCGGCGCCAATGATTTTGTCGAACCTGGAGTCTCCGGAGAAGTCGTCCCCATTCGCGACGCCCGAGCCATCGCTGACGCCATTCTCAAATGGGCCGACATCGTCATGGCCTGCGATCAACCTCCGCAACGCACCATCGACACCGACCAATTGAGCGTTGAAACCTTCGAAAGGAATTTTAGCTCTCATCTGGATGCGCTGCAACTCAACTCAAAATCGTGTGATTGAAACCAGCCGGCGCATTTGCCGTACTTGACGCGCCGCATCAAACCCCTTAGACCGCGCCCGTGAAACGCAACGACCGAGTCGCCATCGTGAGTGAAGGCCTGCCTTTCGGAGGCACGACCACACTGAGCCTCTTCCTTGCCTCGGGGCTGAGACGATTGGGCGCGCCGGTCAAAGTCTTCAGTTTCACGGACGAACACCCCCTCAAAGCCGACTTCGAGCGGCAGTCCATTGCTGTCCATACCGAACCGCATCAAGGCCGTATCTACGAGGACCGACTTGCAGGCGTCTACCGGTCTCTCGCCGAATTTGAGCCCACCGCCGTGCTCGCATTTCTCAGCGCCTGCTCGTTTGAAACGCTTCGCTACGTTCCCAAAGGCGTCCTGCGAATCGGCACGATCCACGATCACCACGAAGCAGTCTACCGGCTCGTTGGCGACTACATTCCCTGGATCGATCAGATCACCGTCGGCTGCAGCGCGGAACTGGATCGCGCGAAAACGATCTACTCTGAGACGCCCTCCCATCATCTGACCTACGGCATTCCGATCGATCCCAATCGCCCCATGCGTCAAAGCCAGCTCGATGAGCCCATTCGCATCCTGTATTTTGGCCGCCTTCAACAATCGCAAAAACAGGTTCGCATTTTTCCCGAGATTTGGCGGGAATTAAAAAGGCGAAACGTAAACTTTCGATGGACGATTCATGGAGATGGACCAGAGAAAGACTTTTTGCGCGAACAGCTCAAAGAAGGTGTGAATGCCGGCGAAGTCCGTTTTTCGGTGCCCGTGCCATATGACGAACTGAAAAATATAATCGGCCAACACGACATCTATCTCCTTACGTCGGCGCACGAAGGCGGACCACTCACGCTGCTCGAGGCCATGGCGCAGGGTCTGGTTCCTGTTTGCGGTGATATTCCCTGCATCGTCCAGGACGCAGTCAACTCCAAGAACGGCATTCGCGTTCCATTCGACGATCCAACTGCCTACGCAGACGCCATCGCCACACTGGCTTGCGACCGTCAACGAACCGACGACCTGTCGGCAGAAGCGGTCCGCACGGCAGAGACCGACCATTCCGAAATCGCGTTGGCTCAACGCTACCTCGATTTTCTCGCAGACACACAGCCGGAACTGGCATCGCCCGCATGGCCGGACAAGATCGTCCCGAAACCCATCGTCTCCGCCAGCCCGCTCAAGTTTCACCCGCTCGTCCGACCTCTCCGCCGCCTCGCGAAACGCCTTAAACCGCGCGCCTGATGGCCAGCATCTTCAATCTGGTCAAACGTCCGGAGTACGTTTTTCGCCCGAGTCAGATCGGCGTGCGATTCAAGCGGTTTTCGAAAGCTCCCGTCCCTCGTGAAACGGTCACGCTGCCATGGGGAGCGCCGGTGACCGTTCACCTCAACGACCACGTCAGCAGCGAAATTATCTGGTACGGCATCTTTGACAAGATCGTCCCGGAATCCATCGCCAGACTGCTCGACACCGGAGAAACTGGAATCGATATCGGGGCGAACATAGGACAAAACTGCTTCATCATGGCCGCGGTCTCCGGCCCGACCGGCGTCGTCGAGCCTCACCCCGAAACCTTTAAGGAACTGGAACAGAATCACCGGCAATGGCCGACCGACGGATTTGCCCCCATTCGCCTCGAACAAGTCGCGCTGGGCCCTGAAGAGCGCACGGCGCGCCTCATTGACGGAGAAGACTTTGGCTCCAACCGCGGAGGCGCCCACATCGACGACGAGGGCGATGCCTCATCCGGCGCTCACACTGTGCAAATGAAACGGCTGGACGATTACCTGCTCGATCGGCCGGCGCCGTGCGTCGTTAAGATCGACGTCGAAGGCGCGGAATTGCAGGTCCTGCAAGGCGGGTGCGAAAGTCTGAAACAACGCCGGATCCGCGATTTGATCTTCGAGGATTTCGAGCATCAACCCAACCGGTTGACCGACCATCTTCGCGACGCCGGCTTCACGCTCTTTGCGCTTTTGCCGCGCTGGTTCGGACCGAGCCTGATTTCCTTGGACGAAAAGTGGTCGGCTCCCACGTCGTTTTCCTACAACTTCCTCGCCACCCTCGACCCCGAACGCGCACGGCGCCGCTTTCGCCCGCGAGGATGGCATTGTCTCAAGTCAGGAGGCTACTGGAAACGCCGTCGCCCTCGCGCCTAACCGATACTCGGCTCTGCAAACGAAATTAGAGGAGCGCTACCTTCCTGCCGCAGACGATCCGGAACAGAGGACGCATCGCCGAGGGCAGATGATCCTGAAGTTTCTCGCTCCATTCCTCGGGCAAAACCAACCTCAGAAAGAACGCCGCGCCCACCAATCCAAGAACGAGTCCTAGCACGATGAATTGTGCCATGGCCCCGGCAGCAGCGACGGACAAATTCACCACCCAACCCAGCGGCAACAAAACAGCAACGATCCCCAGAAATGATTTTTGCCATTCCCAGAGAAGCGTCGCGAAACTCAGACCAAACATCGCCCGAACCCGCCAAACCGAATAGCATGACGTAAAGAAGAAGGTGCAGACGATCGACCATCCGATCAGCCAATCCATGCCCCGCGCGCCAAAAAAGAGCAGGCCGCCAGCGACAATCGCCGATCCCTCGCCAAGATAGGCCAGCTTCAGCCCCTTGATCTGTTTCACCGCCATGATCAAATTACTGTGGATTCCCTGTTGCGTGAGCAAAATCAGCCAAAAGCCAAGCAGCCAGTCATGATGCGTCGCCCAGCTCACCTCCCCCTTCATCCAGATTGCCAGAAAAGGACGATTGCAAAAAACGAACACCACCGCGCACCAGCCGCTGAACGCGCTGATCGTCCGGAACAGAACGCGATGCCGATCCCGAAGCCGCTCTCGCTCACCGCGAGAATGCATCTCGCCCAAAATCGGCGCCGCGATCCCGATGGTCTTGAAAACCAATTGTGTAACCAGCGTAAAGGCCTTTGTCACCACCGCCCAAATCGCCGCAGTCTTCACGCCCAGTGTGTGGGAGATCACAATCGCTTGGCTGGTCGTTATGAATTGCGTGCCCAGTCCGATCCAGAAAATATCCTGCCCATAGGCGAATAATTCTCGAAATTGCCGGCGATTCGCCCTGCCCCATTTTCCCGGTTGAGGCAAAAGCCCGCAGCTCCGACACGACCAGATACAAAGCGACACCAAAACCAGCCACCCCCCAAACTGAGCGACCAATAGAGAGTAGACTCCCAACCCGGCGTGAAAACACCTCCAGAGCAGGAACAGATTGACGCCGAACTGCGCGATTTGCGCTATGTGTTGCAGATCCATCCGCTGATGGGCGTAAAGTATCTGGTTGAAGATCCGAGTTTGAAATCCGAGCATCACGATCGTCGTCTGCCCAATCATCAGCCAGAAGAATTCGTCCTGCAGGTCGCCGGGAATCTTCAACCAGCCGGGCAAAAGGAAACTCAACGCGACGCCGGCAATCAGGACGATCAATCCTTGAATTAAGAACACCAGCATCCCCGTCTTGATCATGCCGCCGTAGACTCCGTCGGATTTCTCGTCCTTGTGGTCGATCAGCATCCGCGCCAACGACGACCCCATGCCCAGATCCACGAAGGCGATATACCCCGCGACGATGAGACTCAACACCCAGACGCCAAATGCCTCCTCCGAAAGATGAGCCCACGCAATGCGCAGCGAAACCAGCGTGTAGACCACGTTCACCGCCAAAACAGCATACCCCGAGGCCAGTCCGCGCGTGTAGTTCTTCAAGCGACTCATGATCTGGGGCAAAGGTTGCGGAGCCTGCGCCGATTGTAAAGGCGGGGAGGCTTCGTTTTATGAGGACAGAACTAGCCTGCTTATCGATTTGAACACAAGCCATTCAGGAAGTCGGCCCGGCACAGCATTCCGCTCACCCTGGAGGCCAGCTCAATGCCCGCCCGCCCAGGATGTGGCAGTGCAGATGCGGGACAGACTCGCCGCCGTCGCTGCCATTATTAATCACCAG
>JBLHKZ010000160.1:0-13113 GCA_047618185.1 Limisphaerales bacterium | reverse complement strand
GACGTTGAATGGACTTTGAACAGGTTTTGAATTGACGGCTATGCAAAGAATCGGGATAACCGCCCCCGAATTCGAGGCGAGATTGGCCGATTCCGGCCCGCGCCTCCAAGTTTTCCCCGGATATTTTTTGGGGCGCGATTGTGGGTTTGGCGCGGATCGTGTCGAGCTGGTTTGGGTCGAACGCGGCGGTCATGGGATCGCTTTTTTGTTCAAGCGTTCTAATCCACATCATTAACAGAACCGAAAAAGCTGGGTTTGTGTGAACTTTGCTTGCAGTCGATTGAAAAACATCTTAAATAGCGCGTGTCTTCAACAAGAAAAGCTAATGGTTGGAGACGTTTAGCATTAGAAAAACCTTTTAACGAGAATCTCTGAATGTCGGACGTTTTTCCCAGGTGGACAAACAAACTACCCCTCCGAATCATAATCGGACTGGGAGTTTTGGGCGCTGCGGTGACTATGGGTGTGACCTATTACTTCACACCCAAGTACACCCGCGTTGGCTACCAGCCGGTCCAGCCGGTCGCGTTCTCGCATGCCATTCACGCGGGGCAGTTGGGGATGGATTGCCGCTATTGCCACAGCCACGTTGAGAAGTCCTGGTTTTCGAATATCCCCTCCGCGTCGACCTGCATGAACTGCCATAGCAAGGTCTTGCCGGACGATCCCAAGCTGGCTCTCGTCCGGGACAGCTATCACAACAACAAGCCCATCGAATGGGTGCAGATCCACAAACTTCCCGATTACGTTTACTTTAATCACTCGGTTCATGTGAACCGCGGTGTCAGCTGTGTTGAATGTCATGGCCGCGTCGACCAGATGGATGAGGTCAAGCACGCGAAGCCGCTCAGCATGGGTTTTTGTCTCGAATGCCATCGCAATCCTGAAAAGTACATACGTCCGCTGGACAAGATCACGGATCTCGCCTGGGAGATTTCCGCGCACGACCAGCTCGTAAAAGGGAAAGAGCTGGTTAAGGAGTGGGACATCAAGTCCTCCGATCATTGCTCCGCCTGTCACCGATGAACAAGACCAAGTCCACCACAGCCTCCCGCGAAACGGGTCCGAAATACTGGCGAAGCCTCGACCAGCTTGAGGGCGCGCCCGAGTTCAGCAAATGGGTGGACCATGAATTTCCCTCCGGCGCCGAGGCGGTGACGGATCCCGTTTCCCGACGCAATTTCGTCAAGTTGATGTCCGCCTCCTTCTTGCTCGCCGGACTGGGGATGAGCGGTTGTCGGCGTCCCGAAGAGAAGATTATTCCGTTTGCGAAGCAGCCCCATGACTATGTTCACGGGCAGGCCAAGCACTTTGCCTCGGCCATGCCGACCCGCACGGGAGCCATTCCGCTGCTCGTCAAACAGGATGACGGCCGGCCGACCAAGATCGAAGGCAACTCAGAGCATCCCGACAGCAATGGAGGCACGAACGCGGCAGCCCAGGCCTCGATCCTCAATCTTTACGATCCCGATCGCGCCACGCGATTCGCCAAGGATCGAATCTCCTCGACCCGAACGTTGGCTCTCGACGAAATCGCCGCTATTGCGACGGCCGCGGCGAAGAATCGCGGTGAAGGTCTGCATATCCTGTCCGGTCATGCGGATTCGCCCACTCGGGATCGAGTGCGGGCCAATCTCCTCCGAAAGCTGCCCAAGGCCAAGTGGCACGAGTACGAGCCGATCGATCATGATGTTCATCGTCGGGCTGCGACGAAGGCATTTGGCCTCCCGGTCAAACCCTACTACCATCTTGACAAGGCGGAGCGCATTCTGACGTTGGATTGCGATTTCATCGGCTCCGAGGAAGATTCTCACGTTTCTGTTCGCCAGTTCGCCAAGGGGCGCAAGATCGATCCCCAACATCCGGAAATGAACCGGTTGTATGCGGTGGAGGCCCTTTTCACGCTGACGGGCGCGGCTGCGGATCATCGCCTGCGAGTTCCCGCCAGCGCCGTTCATCGCGTCGCCGCCCAGATTGCGCTGAAGGTGCTTGCCGGCCTCGGGATTGCTTCCAGTAAATTTCCGGGTGTTAAAGACACGTTAATCGCGCACGGCGCGGCCGGCGGCGTCGATCCGAAATGGATCGATGTGTGCGCCGATGATTTGATGTCCAGTAAGGGACGCTGCGTGGTCATGGCGGGGCAGGGGCAGTCGGAAGCCACGCACCTGCTCGCATTGCTGATGAATGTGGCGCTGGGTAACATCAATAAGACCGTCACACTGCGAAAAGTTTCCGAAAACAAGAGCGGGAGCATCGGCGATTTAACCAAGGCGCTGAACGCCGAAACCGGCAAAAAGACGCTGGTGATTCTCGGCGGCAACCCCGTCTACGACGCGCCGGCCAATTTGGAGTTTGGCGAGGCGATTGAGAGCGAAGAGGTAACAACGTTGCGCCTCGGTTATTACGAGGACGAATCGACGCCAAAAAATGGTTGGAACATTCCGCAAGCGCACTACCTGGAATCCTGGGGCGACGCTTTGACCTCGGACGGAACGGCCGTTCCAGTGCAGCCGCTCATGGCGCCGTTGTTTGACGGCATGACGGAAATCGAATTGCTTGCGCGCCTGTCCGGAGAAGCCGTTTTCTCGCCCTACGAGCTGACTCGCGCGACATTTTTTGCCCGCCTCGGTTCCCGGAGCGAAGACGCCTGGAAGAAATTCCTGCACGACGGTTACGATACCGCTGGCGCCGCCGCTCCGATGAAGACGGTTAAGCTGATTTCTCGCGTTGTTAATGAGGTCGTGAGGGTGGCCAATAAAGAGGCCAACGTGGGACCCGATCTTCGCGAAGTTATTTTCTACGCCGATTCCAAGATTGATGACGGTCGTTACAACAATAACGGCTGGCTTCAGGAGGCGCCGGATCCAATCACCAAGCTAACCTGGGACAACGCCGTTCTCATGAGTCCGACGACGGCCAATGAGCTGGGATTGAAGAACATGCGAGGCTTCAAGGATGGCTTCCATGACAAGGCGTTCAAAGAAGCCGGTGGAACAGTCGCCGACTTCCATGACGGCGAACACAACCTGACCGAAAAGGGCGAATTTCACCAGGAAGTCGTTACCCTGAAGCTGGGAAGTCGAACCATCAGCGGACCCGCCTGGGTGGTTCCGGGAATGGCCGACAACGTCTTTGCCTGCGCGCTGGGTTACGGCCGCGACGGCGGCGCCACGGTTTCGGGAGGAACGGGCCGAGTTGGCGACGGGACCGGCTTCAACGCCTACCGGCTTCGCACCGAAGAGAGCCTGAAATACGGTCTCGACGTTAAAGTCGAACGGACCGACGCCACCATTCAGCTGGCCAGCACTCAGGAACACGGCACGATCGATGGGCGTTCGCTGATTCGCGAAGCCAATTTGGACAAATTTACCGATCCCGACACAGGGCATGGCGATTTCGCCAAGGGCATGAATATGCCGCATCCCGAGGGCATAGAAGATCTGCCGAATGGCGGCATCGCCTACAAAAACCCGCTCGACGAGCTGCGCAAGAACGCGACGCACTCCTGGGGTATGGTGATCGACATGAATTCCTGCGTTGGCTGCAACGCCTGCGTGCTCGCCTGCCAGAGCGAAAACAACGTCCCGATCGTTGGCAAGGAGCAGGTCGTCAAGGGCCGTGAGATGCACTGGATCCGCATGGATCGTTACTTCTCCGGCGATGTTCACAATCCGCAAATGGCCCACCAGATCATGGTCTGCCAGCATTGCGAAGCGGCGCCCTGTGAGAATGTTTGCCCGGTCAACGCCACGGTTCATGACGATGAGGGCCTGAACCTGATGATCTATAACCGCTGCGTCGGCACGCGGTATTGCTCGAACAACTGCCCCTACAAAGTTCGACGCTTCAACTATTTCGACTACAACAAACGGCCGCTGAACGATCTGTATAATTCACCGCTGAATCCATTGAATCGCAAAGACGGCGAATGGGAATTGAAGCGTTGGGCGAAGGATCGTTCGAAGGGCAACATCGCCGAGGACCAGTGGGATCTGCTCAAACTGGCGAAAAATCCCAGCGTCACGGTCCGCATGCGCGGCGTGATGGAGAAATGCACCTACTGCATCCAGCGCATCGAGGGCGCGAAGATCGCACAGAAGGTCAAGGCCGGGGACAGCGCCGATGTTAAAGTTCCGGACGGCACGATCAAGACCGCCTGCCAGCAGGCCTGTCCGGCCGAGGCGATTGAGTTTGGAAACATTGACGATCCGAAGAGCAAAGTGACGGTCTTGAAAGCGCAGGCCCGCGATTACGAGGTTCTGGGTTACCTCAAGACCAAACCGCGGACGACCTATCTCGGCCGGGTGCGAAACCCGAACAAGGACATGCCGGACTATAGCATGCCGGAGACATATAAAGAATGGGTTGGACAGGGAAATCATTTGCAGACCCATGGCCATGAGGGCGACCACGACCACGACCACGGTCATGAAGACGGCCACAAGCATTCCGATGAGGGTGGACACAAAGCGACAACAGGGAAAGGGGACCACCACTGATGTCCGAGGCCGCGCCTAACATCAAGCTTGAGGCTCCGCCCATTGAGCTGGAGCGCGATCGATTCGTCGCCAACAATCTCGGCATGGGCGAGATTTCCGATCAGATCTGTGACGTTATCGAACGTCCGACGCCGCTTTGGTGGAAGATCTGCATGGTTCCCGCCTTGCTCTTGCTGTCCATGTTGGGCTGCATGATTATTTATCTTTTGACCACCGGCGTGGGTGTCTGGGGCAACCAGCATCCGGTCATGTGGGGCTGGGCGATCATCAACTTCGTTTGGTGGATCGGCATCGGTCACGCAGGAACCCTGATTTCCGCGATTTTGTTCCTGCTGCGCCAAAAGTGGCGCACGTCGATCAATCGCGCCGCAGAAGCCATGACCATTTTCGCGGTCATGTGCGCCGGTATTTACCCGCTGATTCATGTTGGCCGTATCTGGTATGGCTGGTGGCTCTTCCCGATCCCAAATGCCAACGGTATCTGGCCACAATTTCGTTCGCCGCTGATGTGGGATGTCTTCGCGGTCTCGACCTATTTTACCGTGTCGGTGTTGTTCTGGTACATGGGCCTGATTCCGGATTTGGCCGTCATGCGCGACCGGTGCAAGAAATTTTTCGGCAAATTCGCCTACGGACTATTTGCGTTGGGGTGGAGCGGCTCGAATCGCCACTGGCGCAACTATGAAAAGGCTTATTTGATTCTGGCCGGCCTTTCCACTCCGCTGGTGTTGTCGGTGCACAGTATCGTTTCATTGGACTTCGCGGTCTCTAATTTGCCCGGCTGGCACACGACCATCTTCCCGCCCTACTTCGTTGCTGGCGCGGTGTTCTCGGGATTTGGCATGGTGCTCACCCTGCTGATTCCATTGCGCACCGTTTGCAAGCTGGAGGAAATCATCACGATCCGGCACATCGAACTGTGCTGTAAAGTGACGCTGACGACCGGTTCGATCGTGGGCTACGCCTACTTCATGGAAGTCTTCATCGCCTGGTATAGCGGCAGCAGCTACGAAAGCTACGCCTTCTGGAACCGCGCGTTTGGTCCTTACTGGTGGGGCTATTGGGCCATGATCAGCTGTAACGTGGTCATTCCGCAGCTGTTTTGGTTCAAGTTCTTCCGAACCAATCTCAAGTGGGTGTTTGTGCTCTCAATCCTGGTGAACGTGGGCATGTGGTTCGAGCGATTCGTCATCGTCGTCACAACCCTGGCGCGCGAATTCATCCCGGCCAATTGGGGTTATTTCAAACCGTCTCCGATTGACATATTGACCTATCTGGGAACCTTCGGACTGTTCTTCACCATGTTCCTGTTGTTCCTGCGATTCCTGCCGATGATCGCCATTTCCGAGGTCAAAGGCGTGGTGCCTCAGGCTGATCCGCATCATCCGCTCGGAGGCGCGAAACCTGGAGGGCATCACTGATGGCTACAACGCGACCCTTTGCGCTGTTGTCAGAATTTGACAAACCCGCCGACGTCATGCACGCGGCGGAAAAAGTGCGCGACGCTGGATTCACCAAGTGGGATGTCCACACTCCGTATCCGATTCACGGGATGGACTCCGCAATGGGATTGGGCAACTCGAAGGTCGGTTGGTTTACTTTTATCGGCGGCGTCACCGGTTACACGACCGGCATGCTGATGATCTGGTATTTGAACGCGGTGGACTACGCCATTCCCATCGGCGGCAAACCGATGTTTAGCCCCTACGGCGCCTTCCCGCCGTCCTACGAACTTGCCATTCTCTTTGGCGCCTTTGGCGCATTGTTGGGCATGCTGTTCCTGAATCGCCTCCCCAAGTGGTACAACCCCTTGTTCAAGAGCGGCCGCTTCAAAAAGGTGACTCACGACAAGTTTTTCATCGTGATCGAAGTTGACGATCCGAAGTATTCCGAAACTGCAACGCGCGAATTGCTGGAGGCGTCCGGCAGCACGCATATCGAGATCGTGGAAGACTGATGAGATATTTCTGGTTTCCATTCATTTTGCTGTGCATCGCCGTGATCGGCATCGCGGGCTTTCGGGGCGAAAAGTCGACCAAGCCGCCGTTGGAGATTTTCGCGGACATGGATCGCCAGCCGAAGCTGCGACCGCAGGAAGGCAACACGACCTTTGCCAACGGGATCAGCTCACAACTGCCCGTAGAGGGCACGATCGCTCGCGGCGCGCCAACGACGATCGCCGGACGCGCGATCTACGCCTACGAGGACAACGCCTTCAACACTGGACGCGTCGCGGGCAAGACCAATTACGTGGATAACCTTCCGATTCCAGTCAGCGCCAACCTGCTCAAGCGAGGCCAGCAGCGTTACAATATCTATTGCACGCCGTGCCACGGAAAACTTGGCGACGGGGCCGGGATCGTCAGCAATTACGGCATCCTTGGCGCGAGCTTCCATGCCGATACGCTCGTCAAGATGTCTGACGGTTATATTTTTCACGTGATCACTCACGGGCTTCCTCTGACGCCGGAAGGCGTTATCCGGATGCCCTCCTATGGCGCGAACATCGACGTGAAGGACCGTTGGGCAATTATCGCTTATGTTCGGGCTCTGCAACGCAGTCGTTTGGCCGTCATGGAAGATGTTCCCGAGCCGCAACGCGCACAATTCAACTGAGCGAAGATGGAACAACCGACACCAAAAATTCTGCCGCCTTTGGACTGGTCAAAATGGCTTGGCCGGTTGAACAAGGCTATCAGCGTTGCATTCGTGGCGCTCCTGATCGGATTGCTGATCGATCCCGAACGGGTGGCCTTTGCCTATCTCGTGGGTTTCATGTTTTGCCTGAGCATCGGGCTCGGTGGTTTCTTCCTCGTTCTCATTCATCATCTCGTTGACGCCAGTTGGTCCGTCCCCATCCGGCGAATTTGCGAACATCTGGCCTGCCTCTTGCGCTGGATGGCATTGGCCTGGGTGCCGATCGGTTTCGCCGCTCCCAAGCTCTTTAGCTGGATGAGCAAGAATCCGATGACGGATCACGCTTTGCACGCGAAATTGCCGCTCTTCACGACGCCTGGATTCTATCTCAGCTCGCTGGTCTGTTTTGTGATTTGGTGGACCTTCCCGCCGATGCTGCGCAAGTGGTCGTTGGAACAGGACAAAACCGGGGCCGCGGAGTGCACGCACAAGATGCGCCGATTGACCTACATTGGAATTTTCCTTTTCGCCATTTCGCTGACGCTGGCGTCGATCATGTGGATGAAGGGGCTGGAGCACGCCTGGTTCTCAACCATGTTTGGCGTTTATTACTTTGCCGGGAGCGTGTGGACGACCATTGCGACGGTCTACATGATCGTCATGTTGCTACAGCGGCAGGGGATTCTGAAGGACGTCATCACGGGCAACCAGTACTACTACCTGGGCACCTTGTTCTTCGCCTTCACAGTGTTCTATTCCTACATCCATTTCTCCCAGTATTTCATTATCTGGAACGGCAACATTCCGGAGGAAACCTTTTGGTACGCAAAACGTGAAGTCGGCACGTGGTATGGCATTTGCATGCTGTTGATTTTCGGACACTTCTTCATCCCGTTTCTGGCTCTCATTCGAATCGATTTGAAGCTGAATTTTGCATGGATGCGGTGGGTCTGCGGCGGGGCTTGGTTCATGCATTTCATCGACATGTCTTTCAACATCTTGCCGGTCGTGAGTCCTGACGGTTATCCGGCGCCCATCTTGGATCTTGCTGCGGTCGTCTTAATCGGGGGATTACTGACGCGGATATTTATTAAAGATTTCAATTCGCATCCGCCCTATCCGCAACGCGACCCACGCATGGCGGAATGTCAGGGCGTGTATGTCCAGCCCCTGAGTGAGAGCGACAGCGGCGCGGCGGAAGGAGCCAAGTAGCGATGCAACACGAAAGCCCCAGCAAATTCGGCTCCTGCATTTACTTCGTAGCGATCGCGGGATTGTTTCTGATCATGTCCTGGCTGGTTTGGTACATGAACGTCAAAACCGACCCTGGATCGATCGGGAAGGACCGAGCTGCAGAACGGGAAGTTGTCCTCCAGGAAGTCAGGGAAGCGGAGGAGCTTGGAATGAACAAATATGGCTGGGTCAAAAGTTCGGCCGAAGGATTCGTTCAGATCCCGGTGGAGCGAGCGATGGAATTGGTTGAACAAGAGTGGCAAAATCCCGCGAAGGCCCGCCTGGAGTTAATCGCCCGTGCGGAGAAGCTTGCTGGCGCCGCAGTCGCGGAAGCGCCGCCGGCCGCCGAAAACCCCGTCAAGTGAGGCGACTCACTGACAGACGACTTACATGAGTTCGGATTCCTTGAAACAACCCAGAAGCAACGGCATGGAAGCCTCCTGCCGCGCGCCGCTGACGCTGATGATTCTTAGCGCGGTGGCATGGCTGGTGGTCGGCGCCCTCTTGGGGTTCGTCGCTTCCGTGACGATTCACTGGCAGGGATTGGCGGACGTTTCCTGGCTGACCTATGGGCGCCTTCACCCGGCTTCAACGAACGCGTTTCTTTACGGTTTTGCCATCCAGGCCGGGTTGGCGGTCGCCATCTGGCTGATCTGCCAAATGGGTCGGGCGCGGCTGGCGGGACCGCTTCCGGTCATGATGGGAACGGCATTCTGGAACATCGGTGTGACCATTGGCGTCTTCGGGATTCTGGCCGGTGAAAGCTCGGGATTCGAATGGTTCGAAATGCCCGGCATCGCCAATTTGATTTTGTTCAGCGCCTACACGTTGATCGCAGGTTTCGCCCTGGTCACCTTCCATCACCGCAAGGTTCGCGAACTTTATCCCTCCATGTGGTTTCTCGTGGCGGCGTTGTTCTGGTTTCCGTGGATCTATACGACCGCCAGCATATTGTTGGTTGGCTCTGAGCCGGTGCGGGGGACGATGCAGGCCGTCGTGAACTGGTGGTACGCCAACAATCTCTCGGCGATCGTCTTTGGCTTTGTCGGACTCGGAGCGCTGTTTTACTTCATCCCGAAGCTGACTGGCCGGCCGCTATTCAGTCGTTTCTATGCCTTGACCACGTTTTGGCTGATGGCGCTGATCGCCCCGTTCGGCGGCATTCCCGCGGGCGCGCCGGTTCCGGCTTGGCTTCCCAGCATCAGCGCGGCGGCGGCCGTTCTGTTGATCGTGCCGCTGTTGGCGACGCAATTGAATATTCACCATACGCTCGGCAAGGAGCATCAGGTTACCGGGTGGCAACGCCCGGACCTGCGGTTCTTTCTGTTTGGCGCGGTCGCCTTTGTCGCGGCCGGGTTTTTGAGCGCCGTCGGACCTGGATTGGAAGTGTTCAATCATGTCTATCCCTCGCTCTACAACGGCTCTCCCATGGCCGAGATTTTCGGCGTGGTTGAAACGACCCCTTTCGACAAGGATAACTTTGTTCAGTTTACGCTGCTATCGACGGCGCTGACGCAGCTCTCCGTCTATGGGTTTTTCGCAATGACCCTGTTTGGCGCGATCTACTACATCGTGCCCCGCATTACTGGAGCAGACTGGCCGTCGGCGCGGCTTCAGAATCTGCATTGGCTGTTGGCGGTTGGGGGACTTGCGCTGATCGTGATCCCTTTGGCGATTGCCGGCGTTTATCAGGGGTATCAATTGAGCGACGGCCTCAGGGGATTCAATCAGCTCAACAAATTTCCCATGATGATGCTCCAAGTCAGCACAGTGGGTCACTTGTTCCTGCTCGGCGCTGCGGTCGCGCTGCTGGCCAATCTGAAAATTCTTCTGTGGAGGGCGTGCTGCCCCTGTTGTGTTCCGGCATTCCTGCGCGAATCCGGCGCTAAAAACAAACCCGCGGAGGCAGCATCATGAATCGTGGTCCTTTGCTATTTCTCGGAGCGTTCCTGGCGCTGTCGCTTTCCTGGTTCGGCATGATTTTGGTGCCGCAATTGCAGTTCGGCGGACAGAACCCGGGCAAGGCCGAGGATCTGGGCAATCGCTATCCAGCGCCTCGCCCCGGAGATGCCCAGGAAGGGCTTCAGGTCTATCGGGCCAGCGGCTGCGTCTATTGCCACAGCCAACAAATCGGACAAAGCGGCGTGAGTTTCGACGTGATGCTCACCAAGGGCGGAGAATTGCCGCAAGACCAGGCGAGTGTGGAGAAGGAAATCATGCGCGTGGTTCCAGAGCTGGCTACGTCCATGGTTCGAACCGGCGTGGCCAACACGAATGGCTTCAAATTCATCTACGGTTTGACCAAGGAAAAGGCCGACGCCGTCATCACGCGGATCAGCCGGGTGGGTAAAGGCGTGGAGTTGGTCAAGATCCCCAATCCCGAAGGCGGCGATTTGCTGCTGGGCTGGGGCGCTCGACGCTCGGTGGCTCGCGATTATCTCTACGATTACCCCGTTCAACTGGGATCGCAGCGAATTGGACCGGACCTGAGCAATATAGGCTCACGCAAACCTGACGCCGCCTGGCATTTTAAACACCTCTATTCGCCACGCAGCAAGATCCCAGGTTCGCCGATGCCGCGCTATGAGTACTTGTTCACCAAGCGGGAAAAGGGTGGGGAAAGATCTCCGGACGCGTTGGATTTTACGGATGAAGCACGATCGATCGACGAGGATTATCTCCCGGAAGCGGACTATGAGATTATTCCGACTGACGACGCCAAGCGTTTGGTCGCCTATTTGTTGAGCCTTCAGAACGGGCCTCGGTTGTTTGAGACGCCGATGCCGAAGGCCAGGAAGAAACCCGTGAAGACTGAAACGCCCGAAGAAGAAGAGCCGAAGGCCAAGGTAGCCTCGGTGAAGTGATTGACTCATGAGCGACGAATCGAAACAAACCAACGATCCTACGGTGGATGAGCGCGAGCCGACCGCAGGCGACGTCAGCGCTCCGATTTGGTTGATGGTGCTGTTGATCGTGCTGCTTTGGGTCGCGTTCTTGTTTCTGGATCGTCGAGGCGGCGGTTTTCACGAAGAAGTTTATCGGCCCTATCCTTCGATCGCCTACGTGAAGGACCTCTCGGTCACGGATCCTCCGCAAATCGTGCGAGGTCGGGAACAATATAAGAAATCCTGCGCAAGTTGTCACGGAGCCACGGGCGCGGGAAGCTCCGGTGTGGCGCCTCCGTTGGCGGGCTCCGACTGGGTTCAGGCGGAAGGCCCCCAGCGCATTGCGCGCGTGGTCATGAACGGATTGAAGGGTCCGATCAAGGTGAACGAAGTTCCCTTTGCCGGACCCGCGGGCGGCATGATGTCCGTCGGACTCATGACCAAGTTCGATGAGGTGACGCTGGCCGATGTCCTTTCCTATATCCGCGCGAGCGAAGAATTTGGAAATGGAGCCTCGATGGTGACTCCTGAAGAGATCGCGGAAGCCTTTGCGGCGGCCACGGCCCGAGGGCAGACTCAATGGACCGAGGATGAGATCCACACCATCGAAATTGTCGCGCCGAAATAACAGCGACACTCGTTGGCCCTAAACGCGCTCGTTCCTGACGAAAATCTTCCCCGGCAATTGCCGAACACATTTCTTCATTTCCAAGCGCAATAGCGCCACCGAGACTGCGGCGGGAGTGAGTCCGCTTTGGTGGATGATCGCGTCGATGTTCATTTCCTCTGCCGCGAGTGTGTCGTAAACTTTCTGTTCCTCATCGGAAAGCGTCATGGCTGGCGGAGCGCCCGGCGGATCGGATGCCTTTCCGCGATTGCCCGCCGGGAAGAGATACTCGAATTCGCTCAAGATATCCTCCGTGCTTTCGCAAAGCTTGGCGCCGTTCTTGATCAAATCGTGGCAACCCTTGCTCCGTGGCGAATCGATGCGCCCGGGAACGGCGAATACCTGGCGCCCGTAGTCCACCGCGAAATTGGAGGTGATCAGCGCGCCGCTGCGCAGCGCGGCTTCCACCACGACTGTCCCCATCGTCATGCCGGCCACGATTCGATTGCGGATCGGAAAGCTTTGCCGGTCGGCCTTGCGGTTGAAGGGGAACTGAGTGATGACAGCGCCGGTTTCCGCGATGCGATCAAGGAGGCCGGCGTTCTCAGGAGGCACGATGAGATTGATGCCGGTGCCCAGTACGGCGATGGTGCGCCCTTTTCCGCTGAGCGCTCCCTGATGCGCGGCCGTATCAATGCCCCGGGCGGCGCCGCTGACCACGGTGACGCCTGCATAGGCGAGCTGATAAGAAAGCTTGCGGGCGGTTTCTGTTCCGTAGTGCGTGGTCATTCGGGAGCCCACGATGGCGACGCTGTTCGCGTCCCGTTCGATCAAGGCGCCGCGAACGTATAGGACGAGCGGCGGATCGTAGATTTCGCGCAGCCACTTGGGGTAGGTGTCGTCCTCCGTCGTCAATGTCAGACAGCCGAATTCGCGAATGCGTCTCAGTTCGCCGTTTAGATCGACGGACGATTCCCAGTCGGCGATGGCGCTCGCGGTGTCTTGTCCGATGCCGTTGACTTGTAGTAGTCGGCCCCTTGAGGCGCTGAGAATAGCGGCGGCGTCCCCGAGCGAGTCGATGAGGTGGCGGGCACGGATGGGGCCGACGCCTTCAATCATGTTGAGCGCGATAAGAGCTTCCTGGTTGGTCATGGCACAGAGGCAATGCGAACGGGGCCGGGTGGATAGCTACTCGAGGAATGGGTTTGCCTGAGTAATTGAATCCGCCGCTGACGTCCTTATTGCTGGTTTA
>JBLHKZ010000159.1:0-13128 GCA_047618185.1 Limisphaerales bacterium | reverse complement strand
CGAAGTCTCAGAAGAAGTAGCGCGATTTATATACTGTATACCCGATGCCGTTTCCCAAAAGCACTGGAACGACGAATCAGTTCGGCGGGTCCTGCTGCTGCGCATAGGCGTCATCGTAAGGCGTAGGAGCTGGATCTCAGTAATCAGTTTTCTTTGCCGAGAGTTGTTGTGGCAGTAACGGCGACGAAAGCGGCAGAGGACAGCGGCGCTCCAGGACGCTATCGCGGGGATCCGAAGTCAGGGAGTCGCGACAGCGTCCTGGAGTGCGCGTGTCCTCTCGCGCTTTTCAGGCCAGCAGCGCGTCGAATACAGGGCCGATCGGGAGGGGGGGGCTCAGTCTCGAACTCGTCATACTTGCTCTCCTCGCAACGCCTATTCAGCGCGTTTCTTCGACGCTTCCTGGAACAGGTAGATTCCCACGGCGACCAGCGCCGCAAAGCCGAGCCACGGCCCGCTGCTGGCGAAATTCGTCTCGCACCAGGTCACGATCGTTTTACGGGCGGCGTCGAGCCCCGGCGATTCGGAACAGGCGACAATGATGCCAGCGACCAGGATTCCCATTAAGGCTTCCCCGGTAATAAAACCGCTGGCAACCAGCACGCCGCCGTCCGCGTCGGGATTGGTTCTGGCCCGTTTTGCGGCTCGGGTCTTGATGTAATGGCTCAGGAGTCCGCCGGCGAAAATCGGGCCGGCGAGTTCGATGGGGAGATAGATGCCGACGGCCACCGCCAGGACCGGCGCGCGGAAGGGCGCTTTTTTGAGTTCAAGAATCTTGTCGATGACGATGATCACCAGCGCGATGCCGGCGCCGATGCCGACCAGCCCCCACGGTAGTCCCGCCGAATTCGGATCGAGAATGCCTCTTGTGACCGCGGCCATCAGACTGGCCTGCGGCGCCGCGAGCTGTTCCGATCCGATCGTGTAGGCCTTGTGCAGGAGCATCAAAACTGGAGGAATGGTAATTGCTCCGATGATGACCCCGAAGAATTCCATGACCTGCTGTTTCCATGGAGTGGCATTAACCAGGTTGCCGCACTTCAGATCCTGCAGCGTGTCGCCGGCAATCGCGGCGGCGCAGCAGACGACGCTGCCAACCAGGATGGCGGCGGCCGGAGCCAGTTCAGACTTGCCCATCAGGAACAAAAGGACAAATGAAGTGAATAGCAGCGTGGCGATCGTGACGCCGCTGATGGGATTATTCGTCGAACCGACGAGTCCGGCCATGTAAGCGGCGACGGACGAAAAGACAAATCCGGCGACCAGCATGACCAGAGTCATGACGAAAGCCACCACGGGTTTGTCGATGATGCCCCAGTAATAAAAGAACAGGGGAATGGTCAACGCTCCGATGGCGCCCAGCACCCAGGGCATGGGTATATCCTGCTGTTCACGATCGATTGATTCGTCGCTGGCGCCCATCTTTTTGTAGACGGCGATCCCGGACTTGATGCCGTTCAGGACGGGCCGCCAGAGATTAAGGAGAGCGAAGACGCCTCCGGTCGCCATGGCGCCGACGCCGAGATAGCGGATTTTCTCGCTCCAAATGATCCACGCCGCATTGGCAGGATCTTCGGCCATCATAGCTCCGATGGTCGCGTCGCCGATGACCTCGCTTTCGTGGAGCATGGCATAAAGAGGTATGCCGATCGCCCAGGAAATCAGGCCGCCGATGAGCACGAGCGAGCCGATGTTCAGTCCGACGATGTAGCCGACGCCAAGCAGGGCGGGCGAAAGATTGGTCCCTGCGTAGCCTAGCCATTTTCCGGCGACCACCTTGGCTCCTTCCAAAGCTTCGCCCCAGATGTGGAGCCCCGATTGTAGAAACTTGAACACCGCGCCGATAGCGGCGCCGATGGCGATGGTCTTCGCGCCTGAGCCGCCTTTCTCGCCCTCCTTCAGCACTTCGGCGGTCGCCAGCCCTTCGGGGAATTTGAGTTCCTTGCTATCGACGATGAACGCGCGACGAAGGGGGATGCAAAACAACACTCCCAGCAGGCCGCCCAGCCCCGAGATCAACGCAACCTGCCAGTATTTGAATTCGGTCCAATAGCCGAGCAGGATCAAGGCGGGAATCGTGAAGATGACGCCGGCGGCCAGGGATTCGCCGGCGCTGGCAGCGGTTTGCACCATGTTGTTTTCAAGAATGTTTGTTCCCTTGTTGCGACCGCGGAGCGCTGTGAGGATGCCCATTGAAATGACCGCCGCCGGAATGCTGGCGCTGACGGTCATGCCAATCTTCAGACCGAGATAGGCATTGGCGCCGGCCAGCGCCGCCGTGAGGAAAACGCTGATGATTATCGAGCGGACTGTAATCTCTCTCATCGGTGACGGGAGGGTGGCCTCTGAGGAATGAGCCGTCAAATCGGAATCGTCCGGTCATTCCGAATGCCTTAGTGCTTGATGCGGGATTCAAGGATCGCGAGATTGTGTTCCATGAGAATTGCAATCGCTCCATTCGTTGTTTGTCTGATCCTGGCGTCCTTCACGGCCGTCGTTGCACAAGAGCCTGCTGTGAGATTGCGCTCAGATCCTCCGGTCATTGAATCGTCATGGGACGATCTGCTGGACGGCGTGAAGAACCTGGAGGATTGGAAGGCGCACAAGGAAGTCCTGCGGGCGCGCTACTTGAAGTTGATCCGCGATGAATACAAACCCGAAAAGCCGGCGCTCGATTTGAAGGTTCACGAGACGGTCGTAGTGGACGGCGAATACACGCGCAAGCTGATCAGCTACAATGTCGAGGCCGACGAACGCGCGCACGCCTACCTGGGCATACCGTTGAAGCGCGACGGGGAGTTGCCCGGGATTGTGGCATTGCATGGGACCTACGCGAAGGGGAAATCTCGGGCGGCGGGCCTGGTCGACAATCCGGACAAGGCGTACCTGGATCACCTGTGTCGGCGGGGATATGTCGTGATTGCGCCGGAGCATTTTGTGTCAGGCCATCGGATTCCGCCGGAAGGCGACTACGAGACCGGGCGATTCCACAAGAAACATCCCAACTGGACGGCCGTCGGGAAATTCACCTACGAACATTCGATCGCCATCGATGTGCTACAGTCGTTGCCCGAGGTCGACGCGGAAAATATCGGCGCCCTGGGGCATTCACTGGGCGGGCATGGGACCTTTTTTCTCGCGGCCTACGATGAGCGCGTCAAGGCCTCGGCCTGCAATTGCGGAGCGTCGTTCTTTCGACACAACTCTCGTGCTGAAGCGTGGTCGCGAAATCATTGGTATGTGTATCTGAAACCGATCCGCCCGACACTGTTGAAGGGGGAACTGCCTCCGATCGATTTTCACGAAGTCATGGCGTTGATCGCGCCGCGGGCCTATCTGGACGTGTCTGGACTGAACGACGGGAATAAACTCACCCAGCGACAGCGGATTCTGATGAACATGAAACTCATGGACGTTTGGGATCTCGAAAAGGCGCCGGAGAATTTCGCCTTCTTCGCTCATGGCAGCGGCCATTCCGTGAAGCACGAATCGCGGCAGCTCATCTACGGCTGGCTGGATACTCACTTGAAACCGAAAGAGGCGACGGAGACCCGGTTGGTGACAGAGTGACGAGAAACGTGACGCATCGGCGACAGACTCTGCTTTGCGTCACACGTCGATGACATCGTCTTGCGACTGTGTTTGGGGCGAAGGCCTGCCCTGGCTGGCTCTCAGCAGAAACCTTTTCTCCAATCGCGTTTTCAAAACGTTGCGCACCGTCGGAATCATAAGCGCAAAACCGCACAAGTCGGTCAACAGTCCCGGCGTCAGTAGCACAATCCCGCCGATCAACACCAGCAGTCCGTCGATGAGTTCTCCCGCGGGCATCTGGCCAGCGTTGAGTTCGGACTGTATCTTCGTCCAGACCTTGAAACCTTGCCGCCGCGCCAGGGAGGCCCCGATGAAGCCAGTCGCGATAACCAGGCCGATAGTCGGGGCGGGACCGATCTTCCCGCCGATCCGAAAAAGCAGGTAGAGCTCGACCAGAGGGACGCAGATAAACAGGGCCAGGAGGCGCAAGAACATGCTCAGAATATGGGCTTTTGTCCGCTTTGAAACAACGTGTTTCGGGTTACGAAACTCCCGAGCCATTGTAATTGCTGAAAAATCTCTTGCGATACTAAGGTGATATCAGTTTAATAACAGTCAGCAACCCAGTAACGAGAAAGAGAAACACGATGATCAACGAGAAACCCGTCAACAACAGCACCGAGCAATCCTACTTAACCAAAAGCGGGTGGAGCATTCTTGCTCTACAGTTCCTGGCCTTCTTTGGCGTGATAGGCATGTTCATTTTTGCGGCCAATGCGAACATCCAATCGATTCCGATCAACGCATTGATCGTCGTGGGGGGGATTCTAACCCTCATCACGTGTTTCATTTCTTTGTTCGGCTACATGGCCATTCAACCCAATGAATCGCGTGTTTTGACGCTCTTTGGCGAATACAAGGGCACGGAGCGGAGTGAAGGCTTTCATTGGACCAATCCCTTCTACGGGAAAAAGAAGATTTCCCTGCGCGCGCACAATCTGAATGGCCCCAAGCTCAAGGTGAACGACAAGCGGGGCAATCCGATCGAGATTGCCGCAGTGGTGGTCTGGCGCGTGGAGGATACGGCTCAGGCCTGCTTCGATGTGGAGGATTATGAGGACTATGTCGAAGTGCAGAGCGAATCGGCGGTGCGGCATCTTGCTCGGAGTTACAACTACGATCATGGCGAGGACCATGAGATCGACGAGGTCACGCTGCGGGGCGGTTCTGAGGAGGTTGTGGAAACGTTGAAGGTGGAATTGCAGGCGCGTCTTCAGAAAGCCGGCGTGCGTGTGGAAGAGGCGCGAATCACTCACCTGGCCTACGCGCAGGAAATCGCCGGCGCCATGCTGCGACGTCAGCAGGCTGCGGCCATCATTGCGGCTCGCAAGATGATCGTGCAGGGCGCGGTCGGCATGGTGGAGATGGCGTTGGAAACCTTGGCGGAGAAACAAGTCGTGGAGCTCGACGACGAGCGCAAGGCCGCGATGGTGAGCAACTTGTTGGTGGTTCTCTGCGGTGAGAAGGAAGCCAGCCCGGTGGTCAATACCGGCACGCTCTACACCTGATCTGTTCCGCTAAGACGTAATGGCCGAGAAGAAGAAATTCCTGTTGCGAATCTCGCCTGAGCTTTGGACCGATCTTGAGTCCTGGGCTCAGGCCGAGTTCCGCAGTGTCAACGGCCAGATCGAATACATCCTGCGCGACGCGGTGAATCGCCGAAAGAAGAAGACCGACGACAAGGGAAATCAGTAGGCTGATGAACGAATACTGGAGATTGCGATGTCAGAAAAAGCAAAACAACGTCTGAAAGAACGCAATCAGAGCGAGTGGGAGAATCCGAAGAACTGGTCGGCAGGCGTGTTTGGAATCTACAAGAGCGATAGGGACACGCGCCTCTGGGCTCCCAAGAAGAATCCCAAGCTTGGCTGGACGTTCAATTTCGCGAAGCCCTCAGCCTACGTCTTGTTGAGCGGTTTGATCGGAGTTCCCCTGGCTTTCGCAGCCATCGTGATAGTCGCCAACATTTTGGATAAATAGGAAGTGTTATGAAAGGAGACCCCATGATGCTGAATCAATTGTGCGCCAATCTTTTCACCGGCGCCCCGATTGAGGTGAAGCCGCTGACGGCGGAGGAGAACCGGAGGTCCGTCGTTCAGCTGAAAGAGACGATCGCCCGGAATGTGGACGACGTCGAAGCTTGGACAAAAGCCGTGGAGGACGCTCGGGCGGCGGCGCCCAAACCGGCCTAAAGGGTCTTCATCACCTCAGCGGCGGCTGCCACGGTTTTGTCGATGTCCTCTTCAGTGTGAGCCGTGGAGATGAATCCCGTTTCGAAACGCGAGGGAGCCAGGTAGACGCCCCGTTCGAGCATGCCGTGAAAGAACTTGGAGAAGCGATCCGCGTCGCCCTTCATCACATCCGCCACATTGGAGATCGATTCCGTTGTGAAGAAGGCGCAGAACATGGAGCCGATGCGATGGAAGACGAGCGGGATATCGGCGTGGGCCGCGGCTTGCATGACGCCGTCTTCGAGACGCTGGCCCAGGGCTTCCAGTTTTTTATACCCGTTCCCGTCTTTCAGACCTTCGATTGCGGCGATGCCCGCGGCCATAGCCAGAGGGTTGCCGCTCAATGTCCCCGCCTGATAGACCGCTCCCAGCGGCGCCAGGCAATCCATGATTTCAGCGCGTCCGCCGAAGGCTCCGACCGGCAAGCCGCCGCCGATGATTTTCCCGAAACAGCTCAAATCCGGTTTGACGTCGTAGCGCTCCTGGACGCCGCCGAGGGCGACGCGGAAGCCAGTCATGACCTCATCGAAGATAAGCAAGGCTCCGTTTGCGGCCGTGATTTCGCGAAGGAATTGCAGGAAATCGTCTTCTGGAAAATAGAGTCCGGCGTTGGCGGGAATGGGTTCGAGAATGATGCCGGCGATCTGGTCTGGATTGGCTTCAAAGGCCGCCTGGATGGCGGCGCGATCGTTGAACGGAACCACAACGGTATGCTGGGTGAATGCAGCGGGAACGCCGGCGCTGTCTGGCGATCCGAAGGTCAGGGCGCCGGACCCGGCTTTGACCAGCAGCGAGTCCGCGTGGCCATGATAGCAACCGTCAAACTTGATGATCTTGTCGCGCTCCGTAAAACCTCGGGCGAGCCGGATGGCGGACATTGTCGCCTCCGTGCCGGAGTTGCACATGCGGATTTTCTCAACGCTTTGGACTGACGAGACGACCAGATCGGCCATCTGAACTTCATAAGGATTGGGAATGCCGAAGCTGGTTCCCCGGTCGGCGGCGTCTTTGATGGCGTTGATAATGTGAGGGGCGGCATGACCGTGGATCGCGGGGCCCCAAGTCCCCACGTAGTCGATGAACTCATTGCCGTCGACGTCGGTGACGCGGGAGCCGCTGGCGCGATCGACAAAGAACGGATTGCCGCCGACGGAGCGGAATGCTCGCACGGGTGAGTTAACGCCGCCGGGAATGTGTTTCAACGCGGCCTGGAAGAGCTCTTCGGATTTGGTTCGGGTAAGCATTGCGGGGAGTTTTTAACCACAGATGGACACAGATGGACACAGATGAATCGAATCGGAAAAAGTGTTTAATGTGAATAGGGGACGCATGTCAGGTTTCCGGCTGTGGGTGGATCCAGTGCGCTTTCACCCGCCCCTAACTCCTCCGAGGAGGGGGACTGTCTTTGCGCACGGGCTTGCAAGGCCGGGCTTGTCGCTCCGCCTTTCTGATCTGTGTTCATCCGTGTCCATCTGTGGTTGAAAGAATGAAATTGATTTACGCTTCGCGGTAGCGCTGCGCTACGGGGAGTCGGCGGCCCATGCCGAACGCCTTGCTGGTCACCTTCAGGCCGGGCGCGGCCTGCCGGCGTTTGTATTCGTTGATGTCGATCAGGCGGGCGATGCGATTGACGACCGCGGATTCGAAACCTGCTTCGACGATTTCCGCGCGCGATTTTCCGTCGACGACATAGGCCTCGAGGATCTGATCCAGAATGGCGTAGGGAGGCAGGGAATCCTCGTCTTTCTGATCCGGACGCAATTCCGCCGAGGGAGGTTTGGAAATCGTGTTGTCCGGAATGATTTCCCGATCACGATTGATCCAACGGCAAAGATTGAAAACGATCGTCTTGGGCACATCGCTGATGACAGCGAGGCCGCCGCACATGTCTCCGTAGATGGTGCAATAGCCCACGGCCAGCTCGCTCTTGTTCCCGGTCGTCAGCAGCAGGGAGCCGAACTTGTTGGACATGGCCATGAGCAGGACGCCGCGAAGACGGGCCTGGATATTCTCCTCGGTGGTGTTCTCAGGCTTGCCTTCGAACTGGTTGGCCAGCGCGCCTTTTACGGATTCGAAAGCCGGCTGGATGGGGACGACGTCATAGCGGATGCCGAGGTTCTCGGCGAGGACTCGGGCGTCGTCGAGACTGTGCTGGGAGGAATACTGCGAGGGCAATGAGATGCCATGGACGTTCTCCGCTCCGAGCGCTTCGACGGCCAGGACCGCGGTCAAGGCCGAGTCGATGCCGCCGCTGAGGCCCAGGACTGCGGACTTGAATCCGCATTTTTGGATGTAGTCGCGCAGGCCCAGAATTAGGGCGTGATAAAGATCTTCCTCCGGGCAGTTGGCTTTGTATTTGAGCGCCTCGGAGGACTCCGTGTTGACCAGAATGAAATCCTCTTCAAAACGTCGAGCCTGGGCGATGAGCTCGCCGGTGGCGTTAAATGCGATGCTATTGCCGTCGAAGATCAACTCGTCGTTTCCGCCGACGGCATTACAGAAGAGCAGGGGGCATTTGATCTTGGCGGCCATGTTCGTGAGCATGCATCGGCGCGTCTCATTCTTGTCGAGATGCCAGGGAGAGGCGGAGATGTTGACGATGAATTGCGCGCCCTGATTGACCAGGTCGAGGACCGGGTTGACCGCGTAGCGGCGACGGCTCCAAAAATCTTCGTCGTTCCAGACATCTTCACAGATCGTCAGGCCAATCTTCTGGCCATTGAACTGGACGGGCGCGTTGGAGGTTGCCGGTTCGAAATAGCGGTCCTCATCGAACACATCGTAGGTTGGCAGCAGGGTTTTGTGGCGGGTGGCCAGAATGTGGCCGTTTTGAAGCAGGGCGACGGAGTTGGTGGCGTCTCGTCCGGGGCCGCCTTCATGATTTCCAACGTAGCCAACGACCATTCCCACTTCGCCTGATTGAGCAGCCAGCCGCTCGACGGCTTCAAAGTTTCGCAAAATAAACCCATTGCGATGAAGCAAGTCTCTGGGGGGGTAGCCGGTGACGGTGAGTTCGGGGAATACGACCAGCTCGACGCCGGACTGGATGCCGCGCCGATAGGCTTCGAGGATTTTCTCCTCGTTGCCGTCCATGTCGCCGACCGTGGTGTTCAATTGTGCGAGGGCAACTTTCATGAATTTCTGTCGCGGATGGCTAGCGTCCGAAAAAAGTCTGTCGGAGCGGACCGTGTTCCGTGGAAATAACGGCGCCGGCTCGGACGTTATGTTGCTTAAACCAATCGCGGTTCATTTCGAGAACGAATTGCACGTCCGAGGTCCGTGATTGGATGCCGCGTTCATTGTGTGGATGCATGTCGCGAGTTTCAAGGATCTCGCCGTTGGCGGCGATGTAGGCGCAGGTCATGGGCAAGGGGCAATTCTTCATCCAGAAGGAGCGGCTCGCCGGCCTCGGAAACACGAAGAGCATGCCTTCCATCTCCGGCATGGAGGTGCGCCACATCATGCCAGTCTCAATTTCACGGGACTTGCGGGCAATCTCGGCGGTGATCTCGTTGGTCCCCAGGTAAAGCTTGATCGTGGCGAGCCTGGGCTGCGGCTTGCCGTTCTGCTTTGCCTCAGCCGCTTGGGTGTTGACGGGCGCGGGCGCCGGCTTTGGGATATCGCGCGGCGATGCGGCGCCGCAGCCGGCGGAAACCAACGCAAGCAACGCAAATAGTTTGTAGGATGCTCTGCCCAACACGGCGGAGAGATTGGGGCGGACGGATCGCAATTACAATTCCAAGTTCCGGATCGCGATTAAACGGAGTGAACGCGCCCTTGTCCCGGCGCCGAAGGGAGATGAATCGCAGCCAGCTGGCCGCATCCGGTTTGGATGCTTCGACAATTTGTCGCGACGCCGACGCTCGTGCGAATGATTCTTCTGATCCCAGATCCGTGTGAATCGCGCTGCGGATTGGAACGAGTTTCTTGTTTTCTCGGGGCAGTCGATATTGCAGACAAATCGTTGATGCTCAAAGTCTCGAGAATATGGATCTGGGGCGCGCTTTTGTTGGCCAGCCTAAATGCGGCGGGAGCCGGCGACGGAAAGGGAGCCAAGGCCAGGCTGGCTGAATACATGAAAACCGCGGGCCGCGAGGGCGAACACTACCGGGACGCCCTGAAACTCTACGTGGAATCCGACACCGTCATGGCGAAGGGCATTGCAGCATCCAAAGATAGCCCATGGGAAAACAGCCTCGGAATGAGGTTTGTGCCCGTTCCCGGAACGGATGTGTTATTCAGCGTCTGGGAAACGCGGGTCCAGGACTATGCCGCCTATGCCCGCGTGAATTCCGGCGTAAATGCGGATTGGTCGAATCCCAAGTTTAAAGACGTGCCGGTGACGCCTGGACCGGAACATCCGGTGGTCAATGTGTCCTGGGATGACGCGCAGGCGTTTTGCAAATGGTTGACGGTGATGGAGAGGCAGAACGGCAGGATAGCCGCGGGCGCGCATTACCGGATCCCAACCGACGAGGAGTGGAGCCGGGCGGTGGGACTGCCCCGTGAAAGCGGATCGACTCCCAAAGCGCGTGGTGGAGGAGTGAACGGGGTGTATCCATGGGGAAATCAATGGCCGCCGCCGCGAGGATCGGGAAATTACTCAGATGCCACCGCGAAAGCGAAACTCGCATTAACGGGGATTGATGGATATCAGGATGGTTACCCAACGACATCACCTGCCGGGTCGTTTCCGGCAAACAAATATGGCCTGTACGATATGGGGGGCAATGTCTGGGAGTGGTGCGAGGATTGGTACGATCCGACTACCGGAAAGTCTCGTGTGTTGCGCGGGGCGTCGTGGGCTGACCGCCTTCCCGGCATTCTGTTGTCCTCGTGTCGCAACGACTACGCCCCTTCGCTACGCAGCGATGACTGCGGGTTTCGTGTTGTGTTGGAGAGTGTGTCGTCGCGCTAGCGTGATTCCTGCCTTTTTTACTCTTTTCTCTTTAATTCTTTTACCCTTTATCCTCACCTCGAAGCGGTCGGTATTTTTTCCTTCGGGCCACATGTTTTTCGAAGGAGCGAGGGGAAAGGAAGACTGCAAAGGACTTTTGCTATTCGCCCTGACTTTCTGAGGACGGAGGTTCAGAGCCCGATGCCTTTGAACAGGAGATAACGGAGGAAACACAGGGAGAGACGAGTCGGCATTCAGCGGAGTACCGTGCGTCGTCAACTCGCCCACAAGCCTGGCCAGAGCGGGTGCGCTTGAAAGCGCTTGGCACGCTGGCAATCTGGGCTGAAAGCCCACCCGCACAAAGCACAGGGCTTTAGCCCTGTGATGGCGCATGTGATTTGAACGCGGCCTGAAGGGTCGCCCGCGAACGTGCTATTCCAAGACGCGGGGCGACCTTTCAACTCCAATTCGCTATCCGAACAACACAGGCCTAAAGGCCTGTGCTTCGTACGGTCGGGCTTTCAGCCCGGAAACTGCCCATCACATTCAAACGCACCCGGCCGGAGCAGCGCCGTTGACGTGGGGCCCTGTTGGACCGTTCTCTGTAAAATGAGCCTCGTTACCTCGGACGCTACGAAAGACGGAGTCGTTTGTTGCTGCAACCCGTATTGAGTAATATGGTTACCCATAGTGAAAACAACTTTGGATATTTCAGACGATTTATTGCTGCGGGCGAAAGATCTGGCGCGCGAACGAAAAACCACGCTGCGAAGTGTGGTGGAGGAAGGCCTTGCAACTGTGCTGAATGACGATGGACAGGCGGAGCTCCCGGCGATTGCCCCAGTGACATTCAAGGGAAAAGGCTTGCAGCCCGAATTCGCGGGAAAGGGATGGCAGGCAATTGAGGAAGCCATCCACCCGCCGGTCGGCTCGTGATTGCCGTCGACACCAATCTGCTGGTTTATGGCCATCGCGAAGACAGCGAATGGCACAAAGAGGCGCTGAGCCTGATAACGCGCCTGGCCGCATCGGGCAACCGATGGACGATCCCATGGCCCTGCCTGCATGAATTTATCGCCATCACAACGCATCCGCGCATCTACAATCCTCCGACGCCTCTCAAACTGGCGTTCGCAACCTTGACGGCGTGGAACAAGAGTCCAGGGATGTCTATTCTGGGGGAAGGACCAGGGTATCTTGAAAAGTTGGAACGGATATCGATCGCGGGAAAGGTTGCCGGCCCCAAAATTCATGATGCCCGGATCGCCGCGATTTGCCTGAATCACGGAGTCAAAGAGCTTTGGAGCGCCGATCGGGATTTTTCCCGTTTTCCCTCGCTCAAGGTTCGGAATCCGTTGGCAGGCTAGGGCTCCCCAGGGTTCGGCGGCAATAACCTGTGTTGCCGTCCCAAATTCAGATCGAAGTGGGTTGGGGTCAATCGCCCATCACGCGGCTCGGATCCATGGCAGGCGGGCCAGGTCAACATTTCCACCGGAAAGGATGACCCCGATTCTACGACCGGGGATTTCGGCGCGCCGAACGCAAATGGCGGCGAGGGGAACACAACCCGAGGGTTCGACCACGATTTTCATTCGCTCCCAGATCAGGCGCATGGCGTCAATGATCTCGTCTTCGGAGACCGTGAGTATCGCTGAAACACCTGCCTGAATAATCGGAAAATTCCGTTCGCCCAGCGATGTCAGCAGGCCATCGGCGATAGTTTTGGGGTTCTCCGAAGGAATGATTCGACCCGCTTGCAGCGACCGGCAGGCGTCGTCGGCGTTGACCGGTTCAGCGGCGATCGTTTTTGTGGTGGGCGAGGCTGCGGCCACCGCAATAGCCGTGCCGGCCAGCAGCCCACCGCCCCCGACCGGCGTCATGACGACATCAAGATCCGGAATGTCTTCGCAAAGCTCAAGCGCGGCGGTTCCCTGGCCGGCGATGACGCGATCGTCGTCGTAGGGATGAACCAGGGCTGCGCCGGTGCGTTCGATAACGCCCGCAAGCGTTTCCTCCCGCGCCTGGAGCGTGGGTTGGCAAAACGTGATATTGGCTCCGTAACCGGCGACGGCGTCCTTCTTCACCGCGGGCGCATTGTCAGGCATGACGATATGCGCGGGAACGCCTCGCATTCGCGCTGCAAGAGCCAGGGCCGCGGCGTGATTTCCTGAAGAGTGGGTGGCGACTCCGCGCGCGGCTTCGTCATCCGAGAGGGAAAAGACCGCATTCGTCGCGCCGCGAAACTTGAAGGCGCCGACTTTCTGGAAGTTCTCGCATTTGAAATAGAGCTTCGCGTCGCAGAGTTCGTCGATCGCGGAACAAGTCAGAATTGGCGTGCGATGCGCGTAGGGGCGGATGCGCTCGGCGGCCAGCCGGATGTCGTTGATGGTTGGAGGTTTCATGGCGGGTGAG
>JBLHKZ010000158.1:0-13168 GCA_047618185.1 Limisphaerales bacterium | reverse complement strand
GCGGCCGGCTCCGTTCCGGCTCGCTTCGCTCGCCTCCACTGCGCCGGTCGCCATGAATTGAGATCACCGGACAATGGAACAACAACAACCCATTAGGGTGACAAGTTTATTTCAGGACTCGACCTACGACCAGTTACAGACGGATGATTGCGTCGTTCATCTGAAGACGCGCTCCCTGGTCGGGCTCCTGCCGTTGATCGCGGTGGAGACGCTGGACGAGAAGCGGATCGAGTCGTTGCCGGGTTTCTTCAAGCGGTTTCAATGGTTTCTCAAGCATCAGCCGGAATTGACGCGTCATATCTCCGAAGTGGACTCGGCCGGGCAGCGGCGCCTGATGGCGATCGTCACCGGCGATCGTTTGAGCCGAGTCCTTGAACGGCTGTTTGACGAGACGGAATTCCTGGCGCCGCACGGCATTCGTTCCTTGTCCAAATTCCATCTGGAGCATCCGTATGTGTTTGAGGCCGGCGGCGAGGAGCATCGTGTTGATTACGTTCCCGGCGAATCCAATACATTTCTATTTGGAGGCAACTCCAACTGGCGGGGACCGATCTGGTTCCCGGTAAACCACCTGCTGATAGAGGCGCTCGAACGGTATCATCACTTTTATGGAGATGCTCTCCTGGTGGAATTCCCGACAGGGTCGGGGCGAAAACTGAATTTGCGCGAGGCGGCGCGAAAGCTGCGACAACGGTTGGCGGGCTTGTTGTTGCCGGATGAGGAGGGTCATCGCCCCTGTTACGGCGGCGACGGAAAATTCGCGCTCGATCCGCATTGGCGAGACCTGGCGTTGTTTCATGAGTATTTCCACGCCGAAACTGGAAAAGGACTCGGGGCCAGCCACCAAACGGGTTGGACGGCGTTAATTATCCGAGCCCTTGCGAAATCGTAAAGCGCTGGGGAGCGGGGAAGGTAGCGCCTGCTCGGAAGCCTCGATAGCGTCTTGGAGCGCCCGTGTCCTCTCGCGCAACGACTCAAGCCTGCGGCCTAGGTCTTGGCGGCCATGCGATGGATACGGATGTGTTTGTCGAAGTGCGCAGTGGCCAGGTGGAGGCCGTCGGGGCTGAGATCCAGGTCGCGGGCGGAGCCGGGGAGTTTCATGGTGAAATATTCTTCGGCCTCGTTGGTTTTCCAGAATAGCAGATGGCCGCCCGAGCCTCCGACGGTGGCGATGGTGGCGCCGTCGGGATGCATGGCGACGCCCCAAGCGACTCCTTGAAGCTTGCCCTTGGAGAGATGTTCGACGAGTTGTTTGCCGCTATCCCAGCCAAAGACGACCGCGGAGGGATTGCCCACGCCGGCGAATGCGTTGGTGACATTGGTGATGCCGCTGCAGGACAGCTTTTTGCCGTCGGGACTGAAGGCCATACTGCGGATTCCGCCAATGGTCGCGACGAAGGTCTTGTCGAAGACGGTGAGCGATTTGGCTTTCCAGGTTCGCGCCTGCTTGCCGGTTTCAAGATCCCAATCGATCAGGTTGCAGTGGAGGTCGCTGGTGACGAGATGTTTGCCTCCGGGATGAAAGGCGGCGCTGTAGATGTGCGATTCATGTCCCTTTAACTCACGAATGAGCTTGCCGTCTTTCGCGTTCCAAAGTCGTACGATCAGGTCGTTGCCTGCCGAGGCGATCATGGAACCGTCCGCGTTGGCCGCCACGGCGCGGATCCATCCGTCGTGGGCCTCGATGGTCCGAAGCGGCTCCAGTTTTTCGCCGCTGACGGGAGCCCAGAACAGGCGGCCGTCATAGCCTCCGGTGACGACAGTCTGACCGGCATTGGCAAAATCGATGCCGCGCACCCAGGCGTTGACATCGAGGGAGGTTTTTTTGCCGTCGGATATCTGAAAGCGCCAGACCTTGAAATCCTCGGCGCCGACGAATACGAATTTGCCCGAGGGGTCGAAGCGGCAGGAGATCAGCGGACTGGTGTGGGTGTAGTCGTGGAGGATATGTGTCTTTTTTGCGTCCATGGAAGATTCCGTTTTGCCGCATCTATATTGGACTAATATCCGCCGCCGCCAAGCTCTCCCGTCGTTGATTTCGCGGATTTCCCAGCTTCTTCGGCGGCTTCGCGGGCGCGATAGTCGTCAAGCATGACGGCAGTCGCGGTGGCTCCGCATCGGGAACCGCCGAGGTCGCGGACTTTGATGAGCCCGTCGAGATCACGCACGCCGCCGGCGGCTTTGACCTCCACACTCTCGGAGACGTTGGCGCGCATGAGGGCAAGATCGTGTTCGGTGGCTCCTTTGTAGGAATACTTTCCGTCGGAGCCCTTGATGAAGCCGTAACCGCTCGAAGTTTTAACCCAATCGGCGCCGGCGCGTTCGCTGATTTCGCAGAGTTTCTTTTTAAAGTCGTCGCTGCTGAGGCCGGCGCCGCCTTCGCTCAGATAATCGTTCTCGAAAATAACCTTCACCTTCGCGCTGCGCGAATGCGCCTCGTCGCAGACCGCCTTGATGTCCTGTTCGACAAACTCCCAATCGCCGCTCAAGGCCTTGCCGAGATTGACCACCATGTCGATCTCCACGGCGCCGTCGCGACAGGCGAGTTCGGTCTCGTAGCGTTTGGACTCGGTTGCGGAGTTGCCGTGAGGAAAGCCGATGACGGCGCCGACCTTGACGTCGGAATCCTTGAGCCATTCGGCGGCCTGCTTGACGGCGTAGGGTTTGATGCAGACCGAGGCCACTTCGTATTGCGCGGCGAGCTTGCAGCCGGCTTCCAAATCCGCGTCCGTCATCGTGGGATGCAGGAGCGAATGATCGATCATCCTGGCGAGATCGTCGTAGGTGTACTTCATTTGGGAGGCAGGGTGAGTTCCAGCAACATGCCGGGGAGGAATTCTTCTTCAAGTTTTTCGAGATCGCGATCGTCGTCGATGACGCGGACGGAATAACCACGGTCGGCGGAGAACTTCTTGACGGCCTTGATGCCGCTGACGCTGCCGTAGGCGAGGAGACACTTGCCGCCGGGGTTGAGATGTTTTGGGAGGCCGTCGAGCAGGGTGGTCAGGAGATGAAAGCCGGGGTCGTAGAGCGCGTATTCGGCGAGGTTCTTGACCTTCTGATCGACCCATGGAGGGTTGGAAATGATGAGGTCGAACCGCTCATCCGCCCGGATGACTTCAAAGGCGGCGGGCTTCTCCTCCGAGACGAGGCGAATTTCGATGCGACTATTGAGATTGAGCCAAGCGGCGTTGAAGTTGGCGCAGGTGACGGCGTTGGAATTGATGTCGGTGGCGACGACCAGGCGAGCTCCATACTGCGCGGCGCAAAGCGAAATCAAACCGGTGCCAGTCCCGATTTCCATGACCGATTTATTTTTTACGGTGTCGGTCGTTCGGATCAGTTTGCGCAGGCTGGTTGTGTCGTCGGGCTCCCAGAAGACGGTTTCGAACTGCGCGATGCTGCGGGGAAGATCTTCGATGGTCCGCCACGCGGCGATGGACTCGTAGGAGGCGTTGGCTTCGGGGGGCGTCGAGGTGCGGGAGAAGCAAGCCGCGAGGGAGGCCAGCAGCGACAGTAGTAGGATTCGGGTCGCAATGCGCATTGACGGGATGCTGCCGCAAAAGGGGAGGAGAGTCAGCGCTCGATTAGGCGAATGGCGTCCTTGGCCCGGCGACGGACGAAATCATATTTGTCGCGAAGGCAACGGCGCAATTCGGGCAATGCGTCACGGGCCTCGGAACCCATGCCGCCGAGGGCGGACGCCGCGTAGGCCCGGACGCTGGGGGAGTCGCTGCCGAGCGACTTTTTCAGGAGATCGAGATCGCGAACGCGAAGCTCGCGGAGAGCGGCCATGGCTTCGCTGCGATCACCTTCGTCATCGAGCATCTTGAAGAGGGCGAGGATGGTCTTGTTCGACTTGAGGCGCAGCCGCGCCGTTGCTTGAGCGGCGATGTGTCGAACAGTGCCCTCCTCGTCCGTCAAACCCTGCGCGACGACGGGAAGCAGCGCGTCGGAGCTCGTTTCGATGCGGGTGAAAGCGAGCAAAGCGTTGGCGCGAATGGCGACATCCGAATTATCGAGGGCGGCGCGAATCGTCGGCAGGGAGTCTTTGGCGGCGCCTTGAAAACTTGCGAGGCTGGCCAGCGCCGCGGCTTTGAGTTGCTTGTCCTTCGTCGCGGCGAGTTCGGTTATTTGCGGCGCGGCCGAAGCGGCGGCGGCCCCGATATTTCCGAGCGCCTGGACAATGCCTATTTGCAGTTCGCCGTCGGCGGTGGAAAGCATTTGAAGCAGGCGCGGGATTGCAGGCTCGGCCGCCTCGCCGATGGCGCCAAGCGCGCGCGCGGTGTGGAGCTGGACTTCGGCATCCTCATCGTCGTTTAGCGCGGCGGTAAGTTGCTTGGCGGCGGGTTCGGCGTCTTCGCCAAGCTCCGCGAGGGTTCTGGCCGCCGCGCGTCGCACGGCCGGAGTCGGATCGCTGAGGGCCTCTTTGAGCGGGGGGAGCAGCGCGGCGGGATCGGCGCCGACGGCATGAAGCGCGAGCAAGGACTCGCCGCGGATTTGCGGGTTGCGGTCGGTGATCAATCGGCGCAATTGCGGGGCCGCATCTTTGGCCAGCGGCCCAATTTGCCTCAGCGCCAGAATGGAGCCAAGGCGGATCATGGAGTTCTTGTTTCTTAATCCGCCGCGGAGTTTGCCGACCGCCGACGGGCCGATGCGTTTCAAGCAATTGAGAACCCAATCCTCCTCCGTGATTTCGCCGGGCTTTCGTTTTCCGAATTCATTCAGCAAGGGCGAAACGGAGTAGTGGTTGATGTTGGCCAGGGTTTGGATGTGGACGGCTTTTGCCTCGTCGTTGCCGGCTTGTTTCGTCAGGGCAATGAGTCTGGGGACAGCTGCTCTGGCCGGTTCCCCGATACGACCCAGGACATAGCTGGCCCGCTGGCGAATGTCGGCGCTCTTGTCGTCCAGGCGTTTCATGAGCTGGGGGACGACGACCGATTCGGCCGGTCGAAGGCGCAGAAGGGCGTTGACGAGGGTGTCGTAGGTGGCGTCGTCGTCGGTCCCGAGTTTCGAGACGAAAACCGGTCCCAGCAATTTTGGATTGAAGTCAATCCGAGCGACGGCGTGAATTGCCTCACGGCGAATCTTGGCCTCGGTGTCGCTCTCGATCAGCCAAAGGAGGGCCAGGCCGGCCGACGCTGCGTCGGAGCCAATCTCACCCAGGGCATAGCTGGCGTTCCACTGGGCGTCTGGATTGCTGGACTTGAGTAATTCAACCAGCGGCGCCACAGCCGGTTTGCCGATGGCTCCGAGGGATTGCGCGGCGGCGTCCTGCACGTTGGAGCTGTCATCTGAAAGTATGAGGATGAGTTTCCCGACAATTTGTTTCGTGTCGTTGGCGTCCGACTCTTGCCAGCCCAGCGCCTTTGCGGCTCCAGATCGAATGCGTGAGTCGTTTTCTTCGAGCGCCTTGAAAAGCGAGGGCAGGGCGGGCTTGCCAATCTTCCCCAGCGCGTAGGCGGCGCGATAGCTTCGTTGGGCGCTGTAGCGTCCGTCGCCGCGCAGGCGGTCTATTAAGGTCGGGACGGCTGCCTTGGCGCCGGGGCCGATGTTTGCCAGGGCGGTGATGGAATTGAACCAGACCTGGTCGTCGCGGTCGTCCAGAGCACGAATGAGATCCGGAGTTGCGGAGGCGGCGGCGGGGCCGGCATTGCGAAGTGCGAGCGAAGCCTCGCGGCGTTTGACGTTGTCGTCAGAGCGCAGCTCGCTTTTCAGTTGTTCGATATCCGGCGCCTCGGTGTTCTGAGCGACGAGAGCGGTTCGGGGAGAAAGACACAAGAGGACGAAGGCGAGGAATAGGACGGATACTCCGCGGATGCCGAGGAAGAATTGGTGGATTTGTTTCACTTCCGTATAGGCGAAAGGCGTGGAGCCACAGTGGCGGGATCGGGTGGCAAGAACAGGCGCGTCACTTTGCCTATCCTTCGAGTCCGCGCAGACGGCCGGCGCTGTCGCCGAAGCGGTCGACCTGGGCGCCCATGCGATCGAGCATGGAAAGAAAGAGGTTCGCCATTGGCGTCTCCGAGGGGCAGCGCATGTGGCGGCCGGTGAGAATGGAGCCGCCGCCTTTGCCCGCGACCAACACGGGGAGATTCTCGTTGTTGTGCTTGTTGCCATCGCTGATGCCGCTGCCGTAGACGATCATGCAGTTGTCGAGCAAGGTCCCGTCGCCTTCGCGAATGGATTTCAGCTTCTGAAGAATGTAGGCGAGTTGCTGGGTGTGAAAGCGATTGATGGCGCTGATCTTGGCGAGCTTGCCGGCGTCGTTTTGATGATGTGAAAGCGAGTGGTGGCCTTCGCTTACGCCGATCGGGCGGTAGGTCCGGTTGCTGCCCGCGCGGGCGAACATGAAGCTCGCGACCCGAGTGGCGTCGGTCTGGAAGGCCAGCGCCATCATGTCGCCGAGCAGGCGGATATGCTCGTCGTACCCTTTCGGGATGCCGGCGGGGCGAAGCCGGGAGGAAATCTTTTTGGAATCGACGCCATTCTCGGCGCGCTCGATGCGCTGTTCGATGTCGCGCACGGCGGTGAGGTATTCGTCGAGTTTCTGTTTGTCATCGCCGCCGACTTTGGCATTGAGCCGGTTCGCGTCTTCGAGAACGAAATCCAGGATGCTTTTGCGATAGCGTTGGCGGCGGGCCTGGCTCTCGGTCATTTCCTTGGGCAGCTGATTTCCGAACAGTCGCTCAAACACCAGCCGGGGATCGGTTTCGGCCGTCATCGGTGTGGCGGCGTCGCGCCAGGAGATGTTGTTTGAATAGGCGCAGCTGTAGCCGGAGTCGCATTTACCTGAGGACCGGCCGCCCTCAGCGGCGAGTTCGAGCGAGGTGAATTTCGTTTCGCTGCCCACCTGGCGGGCGGCGACCTGGTCGACGGAAATGCCGGCGCGAATCTCCGAGCCTTGGCTCTTGAGCGGTTGGGCGCCGGTTAGGAAGACGCCGGCGTTGCGCGCGTGATCGCCGGGGCCGTCGTCGTTGGCGCGGCCTTTGTCGTGGGTCAGACCGCTGAGCACGAGCAGGTCGTTTTTGACGGGAGTCAGAGGCTCAAGAATGGACGGCAGGTCGAAATTGGCGCCGGTGGTTTTGGGTGTCCAGTTGTCCAGATGCACGCCGTTGGGCACGAATATGAAGGCGGAGCGAACCGGCGGCCGGGTGGCGGCGGCGAGGGCGCGACTGGGGGTCATGGCGTCGAGCATTGGCAGAGCCATCGAAGCGCCGAGTCCCTTGAGGAACGACCGTCTGGGTAAGTGTGTTGCTTTGCTCATTTCGATTCGTGTTTTCGCGTCTGCTGCAGGAACGGTCCGCTGGTCACGATGCCGTTCACCAATACACTGAACTTATAATTGTTGGATTTCAAAAGTTTGCAAGTGTCGTCTACCACGCAGGTGTCGTAATACTCCAGTCCCCGTCCCAGAGCATAGGTGAGCAGTTTCTCGGTCAACGCTTCGATGAAGTCGTCACGATTCTTGAGCGCTTGCTTGAGCGCGACGGGTCCTGAGATGGCTTCGCCTCCGGGGAGTTTGCCGGCGGGATCGATCGGAAACTTCCCGTCAAAGTCCCGCCAGGCGCCGATGCCATCATAATTCTCAAGCGCGAAGCCGAGCGGGTCCATCTTGTTGTGGCAGACTGAGCAATCGGGATTGTCGCGATGTTGTTCGAGTCGCTTGCGCAGGGAAGCGGTGGCGTCGACTTTGCCCTCCTCGGCGAGTTCGGGGACGTTGGGCGGCGGGGGCGGGGGCGGTGTTCCGAGTATTTGCTCCAGAATCCACTTTCCGCGCACAACCGGAGAGGTGCGGGTGGGATTGGAGGTGATCGTCAGAATGCTCGCGTGAGTCAGTACGCCGCCGCGATTGTTCTCGGGCTTGAGGGCGACGCGTTGGAATTTGTCGCCCTTGACGCCTTCGATGCCGTAGTGCCGCGCGAGCGTTTCATTGAGGTAGGTAAAATCGGAGTCGAGCAATTCCAGGACGCTGCGGTCTTCACGCACGATGGCCTGGAAGAACAGCTCGGTTTCGCGCCTCATGGCGAAGCGAAGCTTGTCGTTGAAGGAGGGAAAACGGTCGGGGTCGGGAGCGGTCTCTTCGAGGTTGCGGATTTGCAGCCATTGGCCGGCGAAGTTTTCGACGAACGCGGCGGCCTTGGGATCCTTGAGCATTCGCGCGGCTTGGTCGGTTAGGACTTTTTTGTCGCTCAATCTGCCGTTGGCGGCCTGTTTCATCAGTTCCTCGTCCGGCATGCTGCTCCAAAGAAAATAGGATAATCGAGACGCGATCTGGTAATCGTTGAGATTGCGGACGGAATCTTTGGCGGCGGGTTTCGGATCGAGCTCCCAACGATAGAGGAAGTGGGGCGAGGTCAGGACGGCCTGAACGGCGAGTTGGATGCCTTCGTTGAAATTGCCCCCGTCGGTTCTCACGATGTCAGTGAATCGCGTCAAACGCTGGGCTTCCTCGTCGGTGACGGGGCGGCGGTAGGCGCGGCTGGCGAATCGTCGAATGGTCTCGCGCGCCGCCTGGGCCTCTTTGCCTCGGGCCGGCTGAGTGGGAATGATGAGTTTGTGCGACGCGCTCGGAGGGGGCGGGCTCTGATTGAGCGGCCCGATGATGTCGATGTAATCGGCGTAGAGATTGCGGTCGCCATTGAGCCGTGGATTGGGGCTGTCGTTGACGACGTAGTTGTTCAGGTAGGCGATCGATATCTTCTTCTTGCCGGGCGTGAGTTTGAGATCGGTCGAGAAGGAACGCGGATTGTTTTTGGAGTTCTGGACGGAGTAAACCTTGATTTCCTTGTCAGCGATCTTAATCCGAAGTCTGGGCGGTTCGGGGCCGGCTTGGTCTCCCGATGCACGAACGACGATCCGGTAGGTGTTTTCTTTCGCGATGTCGAAATAGCCGAAGGCGCCGCCTTCGCGCATCATGGCCAACAGGCGACCGTCACGCCGCACGGAATCTGGATCCGAGTCTTCGCTAAAGCGCTGCATGCCCTCGGCCTCGATGCGCTGGCGCTTGGCGGCGGGCGGGTAGTCGATCTGAATGGCCTTCGTCGCGACCTGCTCGGCGGCGGCGAGGTATTTTTCCATGAGGATCGGCGATAGGGAGAGGACATCTCCAATGTTGTCGAAACCATAGCCGACCTCGTCGACGGGGAAGTCCTTTGCCGGCTTGAAATCGACGCCGACCAAGTCGCGGATGGTGTTGTTGTATTCGGCGCGATTGAGACGGCGGATGGTGACGCGACCGGGGATAACTGTGTCGTCGCAATTGAACGTAGAAAGGCGCGCGTCCAGATACGCCACGATGGCCTGACGTTTTGCCTCCATCGGTTGCGGCTTGTTCTCGGGCGGCATCTCGCGCGACTGGAGCATGTCGCGGACGGATTCCCAAAGCTCACGATCTTCGATCTGGGGCGTCTCGCGGGCGTGATCCTCAAGATTCAGGCCGCCCTTCTTTTTCTCGGCGCCGTGGCAGTCAAAGCAGAATTCCTTGAGTAAGGGCTTAATTTGCGAGTTGAAGCGCTTGAGTTGGTCCGCGGCCGAGGCGGGCTTTTCAGCGGCGAAGGAGGAAGTTGAAAGCGACGCCAAAAGAAGCGCGATGCAGGTAAGCACGCGGCGGCGATAATTTCGTATTTTTGTTGGACAGGCCAAGCGTGCGTAAAGACGTTATTAACGTTCGGGAAGTTATCAAAATTCAACAAATTCTGCGGAACGGGCGAGATTCGTATCCTGTTGCTCGATCCGTTGCAATCTTCGGCGGGCTGTGCTTTGATCCGCAAATCTTCAGAACCTGGCTAAAAAGCAACGATTAACCCGACACCGCTGAATTCACGCCATGAACCCACGACCGATACACTGCCGCGCTTCCCGCCTCATTCGCCGAATATTTTTGACTCATACCTTGCCCGTTTTAGGCGCGGTCCTGATTGGATTCGTCGCTCAGGGGGCCTTCGCCGCGGGGCCCAAGGTTCTTCCCGAGGGGAAACTTCCGGCGGACGCGCGTCTCGGCGAGTTGAAGGACTTGAAGGGGTATTTCCCCTTCACGCCGTCCAAATCCAAAGCGGATTGGGATCAGCGCGCGGAAAAACTGCGCCGACAGTTGCTGGTCGCCAATGGACTTTGGCCGATGCCGAAAAAGGGCCCGCTGAATGCCGTGATTCACGGAGAGGCTCGGCGCCACGGCTACACGGTTCAGAAAGTCTACTTCGAAAGCCATCAGGGCTTCTTTGTCACCGGCAATCTCTATCGGCCAACCGTCACGAAGGCGAAGATGCCCGGCATTCTGTGTCCGCACGGCCATTGGCGGGACGCGCGCTTTTACGACAAGGGCATCGACGCCGTGCGGAAGGAAATTGTGATTGGAGCGGAGCGATTTGAGGAGGGCGGCCGCAATCACATTCAGGCGCGATGCGTGATGCTCGCGCGCATGGGATGCGTGGTGTTTCATTATGATATGCTGGGTGATTCGGACAGCCTGCAAATCAGCCGCGATCGCGCCCATCGATTTGCGAAGCAGATGCCGGAGATGAACACGGAGAAAAACTGGGGGCTCTTCAGTCCGCAGGCTGAGGGCCATGTGCAGAGCGTGTTGGGGCTGCAGACCTGGAATTCCATTCGCGCGGTTGATTTTCTTTTGACGCTGCCGGAGGTCGATCCGCAACGTCTCGGGATCACCGGCGCCAGCGGGGGCGGCACGCAGACTTTCATGCTTGCCGCTTTGGACGATCGCATCGATCTCGCTGTTCCGGCGGTGATGGTCTCAACGGCGATGCAGGGAGGCTGCACCTGTGAGAATTCCTCCTTGCTGCGCGTTGACACAGGGAATGTGGAGTTCGCCGCGTTGTTCGCTCCGAAGCCTCTGGGCCTGACTGCCGCGGATGACTGGACGGTCGAGATGACGACGAAGGGATTTCCAGAGTTGAAGGCCCATTACACGAAACTCGGCAAGCCCGACAACGTCATTCTCTGGTCCAACACTCATTTCAAGCACAACTACAATTACGTCAGCCGAGCGGGGATGTACACTTGGGTGAACAGGCATTTCAAGTTGGGGCACAAGGAGCCGATTGTGGAGCCGGACTACCGGAGATTGACGCATGCGGAGACCACGGTCTGGGATGACCAACATCCTCAACCGGAGTGCGGTCTGGAGTTTGAGCGCAAACTCCTTGCGGGCATTTATCGAAATTCGCAAAAGCAACTTGCCAAGGCCCGCACGACGCCGGGTGAGTACCGGAAGCTCGTCGGTGGCGCGCTGGAGTCAGTGATCGGACGGACGCTCAGCGAGACGGGCGAGACCGAGTTCGAGATGGGCGAGAAGATCGACCGCGGCGATTACCTGGAGATGTCCGGACTGCTGCGCAACAACACGCACGGCGAGGAACTTCCGATCGTTTTTCTCTATCCGAAGAAATGGAATGGAAAGACGGCGATCTGGATCAATGAAAACGGCAAGGGGGCGCTGTTCGATGCCGACGGCAATGGCTATCAGCCCAACGCGAACGTGAGCAAGTTGCTCGCCGCAGGCTCGACTGTGATTGGCGCGGACCTGTTGTTCCAAGGCGAATTTCTTGCGGATGGCAAGTCGATCGAGCAAGCGCGCAAGGTGGAGAATCCCCGTGAGTTCGCAGGCTACACCCACGGGTTCAATCACTCGCTCTTCGCCCGGCGGGTACACGATGTCCTGAGCGTGATTGATTATGTGAATGACCATGACCGGAAGTCCGATTCGATCGATCTGGTGGGCCTGGCGGGAGCGGGACATTGGGCGGCGGCGGCACGCGCGGTCAGCGGTGATGTCGTGACCCGCGCCGCCATCGACACCGATGGTTTTCGCTTTATCAAATTGAAAGACATTCGCGACGTGGACTTCCTTCCAGGCGGAGCGAAATACAATGATCTTCCAGGCATGCTCGCGGTTGCGGCGCCGGCGAAGGTCTGGCTGGCGGGCGAAGGCAAGGCCGGGAACAAAGTCGTAAATGCGGCTTACAAGGCGGTCGATGCGAAGGGCAGGCTGGTTGTTGGATCGGGCGACGCGGCCAGCGCCGTGATGTGGCTGTCGGAGTAAGGGGGGCGGGAAGGCTGAGCCGCGGCGCGGCTTAACGTAAAAAGTATGCTTTGAGTAAATCGGTGCAGGCCTATCTGAGAAAGGCTTGAATCGTAGCCTTTCCGTTCAGGTAACCGAGCGAGACCAGGAAGTCGTCCATCTTCCCAACCGTCGTCGCGAACATCTTGTTGCCGCCCTTGCCGTAGTTGAAGAACCCGTGGACTTCGCCTTCGTAGCCGACAAGTTCGCAGCGATTGCCTGCGGATTGTGACTTCCGGGCGAAAAGCTCGGCGGTCAGGTAGATTACCGTCGGGTCGGCCTTGCCGTGAAAGATGATGGCGGGCGGCTGATTGGGGGCGATGTTGTGCCAGGGGGAAAGGGCTTCCGATTCGACGCCCATGCGGTAGGGCATGCCGATCAGTTTGTCTTTCGGAAACGGCAGCTCCTCACCCTTGATCTCGGCCAGGACCAAGGCCGGATTGAAAAGGACCAGCGCGTTGGGTGTTCCATCGATATAGTCCTTGTTCGGGTGGTCACCGAGCGATGGGATCGTCCCGAGCGCGGCGGCCAGATGTCCGCCCGCCGATCCGCCGCCGGCGGCGAGCCGCGACGAATTAATACCCAGGCGATTCGAGTTGGCGCGCGCCCAGCGAATGGCCTGCTTCGCGTCGAGGTAGCAATCGACCGCGCGCACGCCGTGTCTGGAGAGCACGCGATATTCAGCGGTCATTGCGACCATGCCGCGGGAGGCGAGATACTTGCAGTGTTGTTCAAACTGTCCCGGCGTGCCCGCGTTCCAGCCGCCGCCGAAGAAGAAGACAATTGCCGGACGATTGTCGCCGGACTTGTGGCCCTTGGGCTCGTAGATATGGATTGGCAGGCTGACGCCGTTGACTTGCTTGTAGATTTCCTTGCGGGCTCCTTCAATCGACTCGGGCGCCGGGCGAGATCTTTTCATTTTCGCCAGCGTGTTGGGGGCTTTCTCGTATTCTCTCTGAAGCTGATCGATCTTCGCGTTGTCGGCGTTGCCGCGGTGAAGGACGAGTCGATGCCGCAGGATGATTGGCTTGTCGGTGGGCACGACGACGGGTTTGTTACCGGGCCACTGAGGGTTTTGCATGCTGGTCT
>JBLHKZ010000157.1:0-13186 GCA_047618185.1 Limisphaerales bacterium | reverse complement strand
CCCGCGGACTTGCCGCCTGATGGGGCATACGGTAGTTTGCTCGCTTATGGAAAATTATGAATTCCCCCGAAGCGAGAAAGGGGATTCGGGGCGTCCGCCAGCGAACGTTTCACCCGCTAGGCCGGGCTCGGCCAAACCGCCGATTGCGTCGACGGTCCGAATGGCCGCGCCGAAGTCGCGCGGCCGAGGTTGGATGTGGTTTGCGTTCTTTCTGCTGATGGCGCTGGGCGCCAGCGTGCTGCTCAACCTGGTTTTGGCGACGGCCACTTTGGGCGGCGGCGGAGGCAAGGTCAGGGAGGTTGTGCTCAAGGACAATCAATCCGAGAACAAGATCGCCATGATTGAAATCGACGGGATCATCACGAGTTCCGGCGGCCAGGGCTCGGGTAAATCCATGGTCGACTATATTGAGTTGATGCTCGAGCGCGCGGCTCAGGACGCCAGTGTGAAGGCGGTCCTGTTGAAGGTGGATTCCCCCGGCGGAGAGGCGCTCGCATCGGACGATATTTACCGTCTGATTAAGGATTTTCAGAAGGAACAGTCGAAACCGGTGGTCGCAGTTATGATGGGACTGGCCGCTTCCGGTGGGTATTATGTCAGCGCGCCCTGCCGTTGGATTGTCGCCAATGAAATGACCGAGACCGGCAGCATCGGCGTCATCATGCGCACCTACAACTACCGGGGTCTGATGGACAAGCTCGGCGTCGAGCCGCTGACATTCAAGAGCGGCGATATGAAGGACATGCTTAGCTCGACGAAGCCAATGTCGGAGATCACCAAGGAAGAGCGCGCGATCGTGCAGGCTTCGCTCGATGAGGTTTTTGTTCGTTTTAAAGCGGCCGTTCAGGAGGGGCGGACGTTTGCGGAGGAAATGAATGGCGACGATGCCAATCCGTTGGCCGAGGATTGGGAGGACTACGCGGACGGGCGGTTGCTCAGCGGCAAGAAGGCGCACGGGTTGGGGTTTGTGGATGAGCTGGGTAATCGGGACACCGCAGAGAAACGCGCTTTAAAACTGGCCGGCATCTCCGACGCGAATCTGGTGGTTTACCATCGCCCCGCGAAACTGGGCGGCATTGTAGGTCTGCTGGGCGAATCGGAAGAGAAGACCGTTAAAATTGATGTGGGGCTGGACTTCCCGAAGCTGCGCGTCGGGCAACTGTATTTCCTGCCTGCAATCCTGGGCTATTGAATCGTGAAAAACGTCAACGTCATCAATCATCCACTGGCGCAACAGAAACTCGCGCGGCTGCGTGATTGCGCCACCGACCAGGCTGATTTTCGTCGGCTGCTAGGCGATGTTGCCCTGTTTTTGGCCTACGAAGCCACCCGAGATCTGGCCACGAAACCGACTGTCGTCGAGACGCCCCTGGCGCAGTGCAAGGGGAGGGCGCTGAAGCACAAGATCCTGCTGGTTCCGATCTTGCGCGCGGGGCTGGGGATGCTGGACGCGGCGTTGCGGATCATCCCCGAGGCGCAGACGGGTTTCATTGGGCTCAAACGTGATGAATCCACGCTGGAGCCGATTTCCTATTACTCGAATGTCCCCGATGATTTGCGGAGTTTCGATGTGATCCTGATGGACCCGATGCTCGCGACCGGCGGAAGCGCGATTGCCGCGCTGGACTTGCTCATTGCGCGACGTGCGAAGCGGGTCCGCATGATCAATCTCCTGGCCGCGCCCGAAGGCATTCGGAAATTGCGCAAACATTATCCGGACCTGCCAGTCTTCACGGCGGCGATCGACAAGCGGTTGAACGAGATTGGCTACATCTTTCCCGGCTTGGGCGACGCCGGCGATCGGCAGTTCAACGGATAGGGAAACCGGACTCCGTTTCCTCGGTCCGAAACGAAGCCAGGCCGGCGGTGTTCAACATTCTTGAACCCGTCCCTTCGCGCAAAGAATTGACTTCTCGGGAAGGGCGCTGATGTAATCCTGGCACAAGCTCATGCCAAGCGAAACCACCACCAAGGATGCCCAGCCGTCGAACGACGACGCGTCGGACGAAATGACGGAAACCGATGCGTCGCCCGTGGCGAAACGAAAAGCGGCAGCGGGAGATTCCGACGCGGAGCCCAAGCCGAGCGCATCGCGGGAAAGCCCGACCGCGCTGAAACTCTATCTTCGCGAGATCGGCAAAGTCGATTTGTTGACCGTTCAGGAAGAGATCGACCTGGCGGCGCTGATCAAACAGGGCGACGAGGAGGCGCGCGAGTTGATGATCAAGGCCAACCTGCGCCTGGTGGTGAAGATCGCGCATGACTACGACGGCCTTGGTCTGCCGCTGTTGGACCTGATCAACGAGGGTAACCTTGGCCTGATGAAGGCGGTCGAACGTTTCGATCCGGCCAAGGGAGCCAAGCTTTCGACCTATGGTTCCTGGTGGATCAAGCAGAGCATCAAGCGCGCCTTGGCCAACCAGTCGAAGACGATTCGCCTGCCGGTGCACATGGTCGACAAGGTTTCCAAGATGCGGCGCCTGGCGATGAAGCTTCACGAAGTCCTGGGCCGCGAGCCGACCGACGAGGAGCTTGGCGAAGAGATGGATATCTCGCCGGTGAAGGTCGCGCAGATGCGAGCGGCGGCCATCAATCCGGCGTCGCTGGACGCGCCGATCGGGGACAGCGCTGATTCGAGCAATTTTTCCGAGGTAGTCGAGGACGAGAAGGCTGAATCGCCTTACGCGCAATTGGAGGACAAGACGGTCAAGAGCATGCTGGTGGAGATGCTCAAGACGCTCAATGACCGCGAGGCCACCATCTTGCGATACCGCTTCGGTTTGGACGGCGAGGACGAAAAGACGCTGGAGGAGGTCGGCGTGAAGTTTGGCGTGACGCGCGAGCGGGTGCGGCAGATTCAGAATATCGCGCTCCATAAGCTTCGCCGCATGATCGAGAAATTGGAAGATACCGGAAAATAGCTGGACAGCATCCGGGTCCATCATCTTCCATCCCCGTTCATGAGCGAAAACAACGTCACCGCAGACGACATCAAACAGGCGATTCGGAACGTCCCGGATTTTCCCGAGCTGGGCATTCAATTCAAGGACATCACGCCGGTTCTGGCCCATGGCCGGCTTTTTGCCGGAACGATCGAACTCCTGGCCCAGCGACATGCGTCCGGATCGATCGACAGCGTGGTCGGCATCGACGCGCGGGGTTTTATTTTTGCGGCGGCGGTCGCGGTGCGTCTGGGCGTGGGATTCGTGCCCGTCCGGAAGAAAGGGAAGCTGCCTTTCGACACGCACGAGGAGAGCTACGATCTGGAATACGGTTCGAACACGGTCGCGATCCATACGGACGCGGTGTCGAAAGGCTCACGCGTGTTGTTGATGGACGATTTGCTGGCGACCGGAGGCACGGCGGCCGCGGCGATTACCCTGTTGGAGAAACTGGGCGCCGAGATCGTGGAAGTGAGCTTCCTGATCGAACTGGGATTCCTGGAAGGTCGCGCCAAACTCGGCGACGCCAACGTCTTCTCGTTGATCACCTACTAGAGTCGGAAACGTCGCAAATTCGGAATCCGAATTTCGGAATCCGAAACAAATCCCAAACGATCAATGCTCAAAAGGCTTCAAACCCAACCTGCGGCGTCGCAACAGCATGTCGGCGCGGGGGTGACGATTCGGTCATTCGAATTTGTTTCGGATTTCGGACTTCGGGTTTCCCGACTTGCGGGCTGCGTGAAGTCCCGTTCGCAATCCCATTCGAATCCGCCCCGATGAATCCCTGACGCCGACTATGGACTGGCTGCACTCATTGGATGTCGCGGGATTTCGCTTCTTCAATTCCACGCTCAGCAATCCGCTCTTTGATTGGGCGATGCCCTTCCTGAGCTGGAACAAGCTATTCATCCCCGCAGTCATCCTGCTGGCCATCGGGCTGGTCTGGAAAGGCGGCGCCAAGGGGAGGCTTTTTGTCATTCTGATGCTGGCCACCGTGGCGATCGGCGATGGCTTTATCTGCAACGGCCTGAAGGACGGCATTGGGCGGCTGCGACCGTTCAACGATATTCCAGACGCCATCGTGCTGGTCGGCAAGGGGGGCAGCGGCAGCATGCCTTCCTCCCACACCGCTAATTGGTTTTCAGCGATGGCAGTCGCGTTCATTTTTCATCGTCGATCGATCCTGTTCATGGCGCCGATGGCCTGTCTCATCGGATTTTCGCGGGTCTATCTGGGTGTGCATTATCCGGCGGATGTAATGGCGGGCGCGGCTCTCGGCGTTGGCTACGCGACGACGATTTGCTTTGGGGTGAATCGACTTTGGTTATTCGTTGGAACGAAGTGGTTTCCGATCTGGTATGCGCGGTGGCCGCGATTGATCCCCGATCGGAAGGGTTCGATGTCGGCGAGGGACGAGGACTCTGAAACGAAGGGGGCGGCAGCGGATCCGAAATCGACGGCGACGATGGAGCAGCATTGGATCCGCCTGGGATACCTGCTGATCGCGGTCATGTTGTTGGCGCGCTGGGGCTATTTGGCGGCGGACAAGATTGAGCTGAGCGAGGACGAGGCCTATCAGTGGCTGTGGGCGAAACACCCGGCGCTGTCGTTCTACAGCAAGCCGCCTTTTGTCGCTTATGCGCAGTGGATCGGCACGTCGATCTGGGGAGACACAGCGTTTGGAGTGAGGTTCCTTTCGCCGTTGATCGGGGCGATCTTGTCGCTGTTGGTGTTTCGATTTCTCATTCGCGAAACGAACTTGCGGGTCGGGGTGTGGATGCTGCTGGTTCCGCTGGCGACGCCGCTGCTGGCCGTGGGCACGATCCTGATGACGATCGATCCGTTGAACGTGCTCTTTTGGACGGCGTCCATCCTGACGGGATGGAGGGCGATGAAGGAGGACTCAATGAAGCATTGGGCCTGGACGGGGCTTTGGATTGGCTGCGGGTTTCTGAGTAAATATCAAACGCCGTTCAATCTGCTGTGCTGGGCGACGTTCTTCGTGCTTTGGCAACCGGCGAGAGCGCACTTGTGCAAACGCGGCCCCTATCTGGCTCTGGGCATCGCGGCCTTGTGCATGCTGCCGGTGATACTCTGGAACTGGCAGAATGACTGGATCACCTTGACGCATCTTGGGGAACGGGGCGGTCTAGATCGGGCGTGGAAGTTCAATGAGAATTTCATCATCGATTTCTCGGTTCAGGAATTGGGCCTGCTCAATCCTGTATTTTTCCTGGCGACGATCTGGGCGGCCGTCGCGGTGTGGCGCAAGCATCGGAAGGACGAGTTACTCATGTTCCTGTTCAGCATGAGCGTGCCTCTGTTTCTATTCTTCTTTTTCTACACCTTGCGCTCGCGGGTGCAGCCCAACTGGATCGCGCCCAGCGTCATTCCAATGTTCTGCCTCGCGGCGATCTATTGGGAGCGCCGCCAACGCGAAGGTTTGAAGGTCGTGGGCAAGTGGCTGCTTGCTGGGTGGCTGTTCGGCGCCGTGCCGGCGATCGTGCTGCACGACACGAACCTGATTCAGCAAGCGAGCGGGCATCGGCTGCCGGCCAAGGCGGATCCGCTGCGGCGGGTCCGTGCATGGACGACGACGGCGCAAATCGTGGAGGCTCATCGGCTCAAGCTTGCGGAGGAGGGCAAGCCGACCTTTATCATTGGCGGGCACTACGGGATCGCGGGCGAATTGTCGTTCTATATTCCTGAGGCGCGGGAGGATCCGAAGGATAATCCGTTGGTCTATTACCAGAGCTCCGTAATTCCGGAGAATCAGTTTTTCTTCTGGCCGAGCTATACGAATCGGATTGGCGACAACGCGATCTACGCGCGGCGCAGCAAGGGCGACGAGGCTGCTCCTGAGAGACTTCTGAGCGAGTTTGAGAGCGTTACGAGTTTGGGGCTCACAAACATTCTCTACCGGGGGCGCGTCTTCCGCACGATACAGATCTTCGAATGCCGGGGCGTCAAAGCGCATGAGCCGAGCGTCAACTAAAACGACGATTTCGGTTCGCGAATACGATCTCGCGGCCACGCTCAATTCCGGCCAGGCCTTTCGCTGGAATGAGGTCGATGGCGGCTGGGAAGCCGTGATCGCCGGAAGGTGGGTTCGCCTTAGAGAGACCCCGCGAGGCATCGCCGCAGAGGCGGGGGACTCGGTGGAGGATTGGAATTGGCTGAGAACTTATCTCCAAACCGATGTGCGGGTCGATGAGATCACTGCCAGCTTTCCCGATGATGAGCCCATGAGCGCGGCGGTGGAGGCCTGTCGAGGGCTGCGTTTGCTTCGCCAGGATTTCTGGGAGTGCCTGGCCTCGTTCATCCTGTCCTCCAACAAGCAGATTCTTCAGATCAGGCAAATGGTCGCCGTGATCTGTAAGCGATTTGGCGAACGTGTCCCGAGCGGGAAAGCGGGGGAGGCGGCGTTCGCGTTTCCGGCGCCTGAGCGTTTAGCGCAATGTTCGGAGGCGGAGTTGCGCGAGTGCAAACTCGGTTACCGAGCGCCGTATCTTCGGGACTCGGCTCGGATGATCGCGGAGGGGGATGTGGTCCTGGATGAATTGCCGCGGTTGACCTGCGACGAAGCGCGAGCGGAACTGATCAAGCTGCCGGGAGTCGGCCCAAAGATCGCGGATTGCGCGCTGCTGTTCGCCGGCGGTTTTCAGGAGGCCTTTCCGATTGATGTCTGGATTCTGAAGGCGTTGAAGGAACTCTATTTTGCAAAGAAGCGAAACGTCACGCCGAAGCGGATTCGAGAATTCTCCGATAAATACTTTGGGCCGAACGGCGGCTATGCCCAGCAGTATTTGTTTCACTACATGAGAAAGACGGCGGGGAGGGCCTGAGTTGGATGAGGCTAATAGGACGCATATGACGAATACGAAAATGGATCCAACCAGAATTGAAGTCCTGTTTGCGCCCGCGGAGCAAGTGGCGCTGAAAGACCGCGACTTGAGCGACACTGTATGCGTGGTGTTCGATGTCCTACGCGCTACCAGCACGATGGCCGAGGCCCTTGCGAATGGCGCAGAGGCGATCGTGCCGGTGCGCGAGATTGCCGAAGCGGTCGAACTGAAGCGCGCAAATCCAGATTGGCTGCTGGCGGGTGAACGTGACGGACTGCGGATCACGGCCGAGATTTCCGGCGCGATGGATTTTGATCTGGGCAACTCGCCGCGCGAAGTCACGCGGAACGTCGTTGCCGGCAAGACCATCGTCATGACGACAACTAATGGCACCGGCGCGTTGAAGGCCTGCGTCGGGGCCAGGCGAGTGTTAATTGGATCGTTTCTGAATTATGGAGCGGTCGTGGACGAACTGATCAAGATGGCTCCGAATCACATCCTGTTGGTTTGCGCCGGAACCGGCTCCGAGTGCGCGACCGAGGACACGTTGTGCGCGGGCGCGATGTTGCAGGATTTGGAATCCGGGCTTTCCGGGGTGGACATGACTGACTCCGCGTGCATTGCCGATGCCTATTACTCGAGCGGATGTGGTCCGACCGGGCGCGGCAAGTTTGATCTCTCAGGCGGCGCAAATGGCCGACGGTTGCTTGACATTGATGTCCTGGCGTCGGACGTCAAATATTGCGCCAAGATGAGCGCGCACGATCTTCTCGGGGAAATGCAAAGCGATGGGAAGATACGTGTTCTGAAGACGGCATCAATTCCGAGCCCGAAGGGCGGCGTGAAGTAGCCTCGGGAGTCAGCCCGTGGATCGTCGGGAAAAACGAATCGAGCCCCCGCAGGGCGGCGGCATCGATCCCGATCAATCCAGATAATGTTCTGGATCGTATTCCACGCCGTGCCGCTCCAACAGCTCCTCCTCTATTTCGGGTTTGGATGACTGGCTTTTTCAGGAAGCCCTACTTCACATCGATGCCGTCGAAGAGGGTGTCGAGGTTGTTTAGGGGCGTTGAACTTTTCGCCGGGGGATTCAGGGTCAGCTTCAGATACTCGATGCCTTCCCAAACATTTTTCACCGATCGGGGCATCGTGGCGCCGCAGGCGTTGGGATGGCCGCCGCCCTGGAGTTTCTGGGCAATCGGAAGAGCTTCGTTTCCTCGGCTGCGCATACTTGCCAGCACGAGACCATTCGCCTTGCGGAATATCGTGATCAGGACCGTGTAGGGGAGCGACTCGTCCAGCAGCAATTCATGAACGATCGCGTTGTTGTTTCCGACGGTTGTGGGGACATAGCCGATTGTGGGGGAAATGGCTTCGAGGTTTGCCTTGCTCCAGGCGACGCCGAGCGGGTCTTCCACGCGTCGCTTGATGGAAATCACTTCCAGCAGAGGATGGTCGAGCAGGCTTTCGAGGTTGTCCTCAATCAGCTTCTTGAGATTCCAGAAACCGTAGGACTTGACCAAATTCGCGTAGTCCGTCGCCAAGAGGAAGTCTGGATCGTCCTGCAGGTAGAGGTCGGCGACGTTGTTCAGGTGCATCAGGCGGTCGAGCTCGGGGCTGCCGAGGCCGTGCTCCTGGCAGAGTTCGTAACAAAGAGCGCCCGCCGATTTTGTGAGGTCGTGGATGAAGCCCGCCTGCTCGGGAACGCTGGGCGTATCGTGGTGGTCGACAATCAACCAGCCCGGCTTGTCCATGCGCGGATCGAAATTCAGATCGCAGACCCAGCCGATGTTTTCGCCCATGGGACGGCGCTTGAGCGCATCATAATTCCAGGCCTGGAGCTTGACGTCGACGTTGTGGAGTTTCTTGGCGAGGCGGCGCAGCAACAGACCGGAGGTCAGACCGTCGAGATCGGCTTCGTGGGTGATGATGACGTCGGGTTTGAGTAGCTCGGGGCGCATAGCGACAAGTTAGCGGATGTGGAAAACCGAGGCGAGCAGGGATTCGGTTCTTGTGGAGAAGCGTCGCTTTCGGAAGAATTCGACGAAATTTATGGCAAAGAACCTGTTTAGTTTAAAAGGCGAAGTTGCGGTTGTAATCGGCGCGACGGGTGTGTTGGGCGGCGCGATCGCCGATGGATTGGCCGCGGCCGGGGCGAAAGTCTGCGTGCTGGGCCGCAACGCGAAGCGCGGCAACGCGCGCGTGAAGGCGATCAAGGACGCGAAGGGCGAGGCGAAATTCTTCAAGGCCGACGCGGTGAGCGCGAAAAGTCTGAAGGGCGTCCTGGGCCGCATCAAGAAGACCTATGGCGTTCCGACCATCCTGGTCAACGCCGCGGGCGGCAACGATCCGAAAGTCGTCGTGCACGGCGACCGTAAGGTCGAGGATGTGGCGCTGGAGGACTGGCATTGGAATTTCGATATGAATCTCGTCGGCGGCGTGCTGTTGCCTTGCCAGGTGTTTGGCCCGGCGATGGTGGCGGCAGGCAAGGGCAGCATCATTAATATCGCGAGCATCGCGGCGCACATTCCGCTGTCGCGCGTCATCTCGTATTCGGCGGCCAAAGCAGCGGTGCTGAATTTGACGCAATTTCTTGGCCGCGAGTGGGCGACGACTGGCGTTCGCGTCAATTCCATCACCCCGGGCTTTTTCCCTGCCGAGCAGAATCGCAAGTTGTTGTTCAACGAGGATGGCACGCCGACTGAACGTGCGGCGTCCATTCTGGGACACACGCCGATGGCGCGCTTCGGCAGCTCCGAGGAGTTGATCGGCGCGGCGGTTTTCCTGGCCAGTCAGAAGGCCAGCAGCTTTGTCACCGGCACGGATCTGCGCGTCGATGGCGGATTCCTTTCGACGACGATTTAGTGTTCATGAATGTCATCTCCTCAAAATCCGGCCCCGGCTATATCGTATCCGACTCCGAAGTCGTTGAAGTCGTTTCGCAGGCGCTGCCCCTCGGCGAATATCGCGGCAAGAAGATCCTGTTGATCGTTCCGGACAGCACGCGCACCGCGCCGGTCGGCACGATGTTCAAGGCAATCTTTGAGCAGCTTGGCGAAGCTGCGGCGGCGTTGGATGTCCTGATCGCGTTGGGCACGCATCAGCCGATGAGCGAGGCTGCGATTTGCGAGCGGTTGGAGATCACCGAGGCCGAGCGCGCGGAGACCTACGGCAAGGTTCAGTTTCACAATCACGCCTGGGACAATCCCGATCAGCTGCGGAAGCTCGGCGTGATTACGAAGGAGGAGATCAGTGAGTTGTCGGACGGCTTGTTTTCGATGGAGGTTCCGGTCGAGATTAACAAGATGCTCTTTGATTACGATCAGATCGTGATTGTGGGGCCGGTGTTTCCTCACGAGGTAGTCGGTTTTTCCGGCGGCAACAAGTACTTGTTTCCCGGCGTTGCGGGGCCGGAGATTTTGAATTTTTTCCATTGGCTGGGCGCGGTGGTGACCAACCCGATGATCATCGGCAACAAGTGGACGCCGGTCCGCAAGGTCGTCGACAAGGCCGGTTCCATGGTTAGCGTCGACAAGCTGTGCTTTTGCATGGTGGTGGAAAAAGGCGAGATGTGCGGCCTGTTTGCGGGCACACCGGAATCCGCCTGGGACGCCGCCAGCGAGGTGTCGCGTCAGGTGCACATCACCTACAAGGACAAACCCTTTCACACCGTGCTCTCCTGCGCGCCGACGATGTATGACGAGATTTGGACGGCAGGCAAATGCATGTACAAGCTCGAGCCGGTCGTTGCGGATGGCGGTCACTTGATCATCTACGCGCCGCACGTCGAAGAACTCTGCTTCACGCACAACGACGCGATCCTCAAAGTCGGCTATCACTGCCGGGATTACTTTCTGAAGCAGTGGGATAAGTTCAAGGACTGCCCCTGGGGCGTGCTTGGCCATTCGACGCACGTCTATGGCATCGGGACTTACGAGGACGGCGTCGAGACGCCGCGCGTGAAGGTGAGCCTGGCCACTCGGATCCCGGAGGACGTCTGCAAACAGGTAAATCTCGGCTACATCGATCCGGACACGATTAATCCCCAAGACTACGCCAATCGGGAGGACGAGGGTGTGTTTTACGTGCCCAAGGCGGGCGAGATGCTGTTTCACCTGAAGGAACAGCCGAAGTGGGCTGGGGGAACGGGTTAGGAGAGGAAGCTCCTATTTCCAATAGTGACCTTGGCTCCTCATGAAAAGCGGCAGAGGACTGTGGCTCTCCATCCCGCATGCGCATGCGGGACTATCGCGTTACCAAGCGCCCCTCAGTGCTGCGTGACGAATTCCGTGGGCAGGGGGATCTCAATCGAGGGAGGGCAGTCGAAGTGTTCGCCGACAAAGCGGTCACGCCGATCACGAGTTTGTTGCGACAGCATTTCCTGGATCTGCATGTTGCAGTCCCCACAAATCATCGCGGGGTAATGCATCGAATCCATCTTGAGGCCGACGCAGACGGCGTTGAGGGAGTATTCCTTGCACTCGCTGAGCGGTCGTTCGCAGCAATTGCATCCGTCGTAGGTTCCCTCCAGATTCCGATTGTCCTCGAGGAATTCGGTGACCTGGATCATGGATTCCTTCGACATTTCGCTGTGCAGCTTTTCGCCGCATTTGTAGCACATCGCGTATTCGAAAACGACCTCCGTGCCGACCCAGTTTTTATGGATAAGGTAGGTGGTGTCTTCGAGCTTGCAGGAGCAGGCGAGGCATTCCTCGAAAGGTCCGTCGAGCAGGAAGGAGTGAAAGACGGGATCGAGCGGCGCGAGGTTGTGCTCGTGTTCCTCCTCGTTGGACGCGTTGTTTTCTTCGGAGTCTTCTTCGTGCATACTGGCTCTCCTAAATTGACGTTGTTCAGCCTGATTGACTCTCCACTATTTCCCCAATTCCTGCCAGAGAATTGCGCTCATTCTGGCGCCTTTCGCATAATTGCCGAGATCAAATTTCTCATTGGGCGAATGCAAGTTGTCATCCGGCAACGCGAGGCCCAGCAGGAGTGAATCGGCTTTGAGGATCTGCTTAAAGTCCGAAACGATGGGGATGGAGCCGCCTTCCCGGAGCAGCACAGGCTCGTAGCCAAAGGCGCTTTTGAGCGCGCGCAGGCCGGCCTGGGCCAGGTCGCAGGTCGGGTCGATCACGTAGGCGCCGCCGGCGTGGCCGTCCACCATCTTGAGGCGGACGGTCGGGGGGCAAAGCGCGCGAATCCGTTCCTTGACCAGCTTGAGAATCTTCTTCGGGTTTTGATCGGGCACGAGGCGCATGGTGAGTTTGGCTCTGGCCCAGGACGGGACGATGGTCTTGCTGCCTTCGCCCTGATAGCCACTGGTGAGGCCGTTGATCTCGAGTGTCGGTCGGGCGCTGCGTTGTTCGTGATGAGTGTAGCCTTTCTCGCCGTAGAGTTCAGGGGAGCCCACCAGTTTACGGAACTGGTCCGCGTTGATGGGCAGGAGCTTAAACATCTTGCGTTCGTAGGCGGTGAGGGGCTTGACATCGTCGTAGAAGCCGGGCACGGCGACGCGGCCCTTCTTGTCCCGGAGTTGCGCCAACACCTGGGCGAGAACCATGGCGGGATTGTCCACGGCGCCGCCATAGATTCCCGAGTGCAGATCCTGAGCCGGGCCGGTCAGCTTGATTTCGAGAGCGGTGACGCCGCGCAAGCCATAGGTGAGCGCCGGATGTTTCTTGCTGGGCATGCCGCTGTCGGAGATCACCACGCCGTCGCATTTCAAATCGTCCTTGTTGGCTTTCAGGAAAGGCGCGAGGTGTTCGCTGCCGACTTCTTCTTCGCCCTCGACGACAAAGGTGATGTCGCAGGGAAGTTCCGTTCCGGTTTTGAGGAAAGCTTCGACGGCATTGAGGTGGGCGAGATGCTGGCCTTTGTTGTCCGTGGAGCCGCGGGCGTAGATCGCGCCGTTTTTCACGGTCGGCTCGAAGGGAGGGGTTTTCCAAAGTTCAAACGGCTCGGGCGGCTGAACATCGTAATGGCCGTAGACAAGATAACGCGGCTTTTTGGAATTCTTTCTTCGCGGTGTGCTGGCGATGACAATGGGATGGCCGGATGTCTTGTGCAATTTGGTTTTCAGGCCGATGTCCTTACACCGGTCAACCAGCCAACCTGCGCATCGGAGCATGTCGGCGGAATGATCGGGCTGCGCGGACACGCTGGGGAATCGCAAATACTCCGTCAGTTGGTCGACAAAGCGCGATTCGTTTACCTGAAGAAACGTGAGAACCTTTTCCATGGGCGGAGCCTAACAATCGACGGGCCGGGGTGGAAGCCGCGAGTGACGAATGAGGTTATTGGGGGCGCAGTTCAAGATTTAGAACGCGAGAAAAGCGAGCCTGGGTTCCGCTTCGATGCAAATATCGATTCCCAAAATCTGATCTGCGTCTGGTCATT
>JBLHKZ010000156.1:0-13394 GCA_047618185.1 Limisphaerales bacterium | reverse complement strand
AAACGGCCACGCTGACATTGGCCGTGGACAGGCGGCCCCTGTGGGTCGCCGGGCAGCCGCTGATCGGCGTGAAAGAGATTGAGGCCTGGAGCGAAAAGCTGGCGAAGAAATCGTTCGTGTCGCAGGCGGAGTTCGGGAAATCAATGCGGGGTTATCCGTTGCGACGGTTACGGATTGGCGATAAAGGCGCGCGCAATCATGTCATCATCATCAGCCGGCAGCATCCGCCGGAGATCACCGGCACGATTGGCATGATGGCGTTCGTGGAGAAACTGGCGGATGGGTCGAAGTTGTCCCGGCGATTCCGCGCCAAATTCAAGACCTGGGTCGTGCCGTTGATGAACCCGGACGGGGTCAACGAGGGGCACTGGCGTCACAACCTGGGCGGCGTTGATTTGAATCGCGATTGGAAGGTGTTTTTCCAGCCGGAGACGCGGGCGGTTCGGGACCTGATATCCCGGATTGTCTCGGCGCCGAATACACGTCCGGTTTTGTTCCTCGATTTCCACTCGACCTATCGCGACGTGTTCTACACGCAGCTGGACAAACATGAGACCGTTCCGAAGGATTTTACGAAGCGTTGGCTGGCGGCGATCGGTGAGCGGTTTCCGGATTACAGGATCCGGCGCGACGGCTCGCACAACGTCACGCAGGCGACGTCCAAGTGGTGGGCCTATGAAAACCTCGGCGTGCCCGCGATCACCTACGAGCTGGGCGACGAAACGGATCGCGACGTGATCGAGCGGGTGGCGCGCGGCGCGGCGGAAGAGGCGATGAAGCTTCTGTTGGAGACAGCGGGAGACTTCTGAACGGCCGCGCTTCGCGTGGCGAACTCTATCGATCGAACGGTGAGCGGGGGACTTTCTTTGCCGCTTTGCGCGCGTCCTTCAAGCTTGTGACCTCGTCCTTGAGTTCGATGATTTTCCACATCTCGGGAAACCGATAGCCATCGCCCGGTTTGAGTTTCACCTCGGGGCTCAGCGGCTCCAATTCGGCGAAGCGTTCGTTCCAGAAAATCTCCACGGTGCAGCCTCCGTCGGTGTAGTCGCCGGTCTTGTAGTAAGGGAAATATTTGACGAACAGATAATGCCGCCAGGCGTAGGCGACCCAGCCAGCGTCGCTGTCGACGCCGATCTTGGTGGGTTTTCCCGAGGCCTTGGCGTAGAGGATCCCGCCCTTGATTTGCACCCGATCTGATTCCGGCGAGTCTCCGTCGTAGACGTAATTGCCCACGTCGCCGCGGCGAATGGCCCACTTCTTTTTGAAGCGGCTTTTCTTGTTCAACGGCACAATCACATAACCGTCGGGCTGGACGAGCGTTCGATCCCAGTGACAGAAAGAGACCTCTCGCGTGGAAACATTGGTGATGATTTGCGTGACGCCGAGATCGCCTGATTCGGGATCGATGACAATCTCCTTGATGAGTTGCACGCCCAGGAGGGGATCAGGCAGGCTTTTGACCGAGACCGTGAATTTACGGAGAAATTCGGATCGGTACTGACCTGCCCAGAGAATGGGGCGGGGCGGGATACCGCGTGATTCGGGGCCGATATCCAGCTGATATCCTCCGGCTTCCAGCGCGCTGGTGTTTCCTCGTTGTCTGGGAAACCACAGGAGATTTTGGGCCTCGATTCCATAGAACATCACGCGGCCGCCGAACGAAGGCGTGACAAAGGCGCTGATTCCGGTGTCTTCGGAGATCAGTTGGAGCGCGCCGGGATTGCCGTGAAAGGATCTTATTTCAATGCCCTCGGGAACGCCCACGAACGGCTCGGCGGCGCGGGCAGGCTCAAGGCTGGCAAGCAGACTGGCGGCAAGGGCGATCAAGAAACAACGGCGTCGCATAAGGCGGCCAGAGATAAACCGGCTGGCGGATTTTGCCAATGAATAACAGCGCCGCCTACTTCACGGCGCTGACCGTGAATTGGTCGGCGGGCCATCTGAGACCCGCGGCAACGGTTGTCGGGTATTCCCAGCCGGCCAGGTCCTCCTGATACAGGCGCACCTTGGAATGTTCGGAGGCGATCGCGACCGCTTGGGGGATGTCGAGGATGCGCAGCACGTTCAGGTAGTCGGGCCCGTTTCGGTGCGATTGGGGCAGTCGCCAGAGATCCGCGCGTTCGATCTTTTGCTCGAAGACGGCGGCGTAGAGCGCGTTTACGGCCATGTCGCGTTTGGCCTGCATCCAGAGGGGAAGAGATTCTATCCCAGCGACGCGCCCGCAAGCCTGGATGCCTCGACGGATGTCCCAGACGCGCATGCCGTCGAGGGTTTGCCCTACCAGCATGTAGCGGCGGCGGATTTGGGTCTCCTTCTTTGCGATCGTCTTCGGATCGCTGAACCCTGCGCGCCAGTCGGTCAGGCCGATTCCGCGCGGCGCCAGAAAGACCCAGACGTTGTTGCGTGCCAGCAGGGATTTCTGAAGTTGTTCGAAGGAAGGGCCGTCGGCCTTGGTTCCGCTCTTGAGCTCCTCGCTGAATTGCTCGGAAAACGCGAATCCCATTGCCGCCAGCCAGCGCGACCAGTCGTCCTCTCCGAGAATATTGAACAGAACTTTCTCCGGGGCTTCGAGGCCCCTGGCCTTGATCACGTAGATCCGCAGTCGCACATGAGCCTGACTGTCGAAGTCATAGGCCGTGAGGCTCACGCCTTTCTCGACGCCTTTGAACGCCAACTTCAGGTTGAGATCCTCGCCGCTGTCCGGCCATCCGCGAAATGTCTTTTCCTTGAGCTGGACTAGGGCGCCCTGCCGTTGCTTCGCCCAGTCGTCGCCGTCCTTTGGCGCGGACGGCCTCGCTGCTGCCGGGGTAAAAAAGTCATGAATTCGTGAAGTGATTTCGTCCTTGGGCGCCGCTTTGAATACTTGCAATTGCTGAGGCTTGAACAGCTTCTCAGCTGGCAGGGTGATGGGCGGCTCTTCGCCCTTGAGCCAGCGATTGAACCAATGGAACGCAGGCACGCGAAGCTGTTGCGTGTCCTTGTGCGGGCCCTCGGTGATCAGCAGGCCGAGCTTGTCCGAGGCCTTGTGGAGGTCATAGATCCTGGCGACTTTCTCATGCAGTCGCACGACGCCATCGAGCGGGAAGATGCGGTCCTTGTCCGTGTTGGCGATCAGCAGCGGGCGTGGCGCGACCAAGGCGGCGACCTTCGCGTAATCCCAGCGGTAGGTGTTGACCATGAACATGCAGTCGCAGTGTCCCTCCACGCAGCCGTCGATCACGTGATTACGCAAATCGGTGGTTCCCGCGACGGGCACGGCCGCCTTGATGCGTTCGTCCAATGCGGCGATCCACCAGCTGTAGGCGCCGCCGCCGGAGCGTCCGGTGACGCCGAGTTTCTCGCCGTCGACCTCGGGTCGGGATTGCAGGTAGTCGAGCGCGCGGATGCAGTTCCAGGCTTCGGCGCCGGCGGAGGTGTAGCCGCGTGAATTCCACCACCACATGCCCTCGTGATAGGTGCCGTGGTGAATGCCCTCGATCTCGCCGAGTTGAATGGTGTCGATGGTCAGACAGACGTAGCCATTCTGAGCAAACCAGGCGCCGTGATGCTGGTAGTAGGTCTTGTTGCCGTAGCTGACGCCGTTCTCCTTCACGCGGCCGTGTCCGCAGACGTAGAGAATCGCGGGAACAGGCTTGGTCAGGCCGCTCGGAACGTAGAGGTTGCCGGTGACGTAAAACCCGGGCGAAGACTGAAAATGGACGTTTTCGACAGTGAACAGTTTGGTTTTAATTCGACCCGTGACCTTCGCGTTCAGCGGGCTGCGCTCCTTGTCGGGCGAAATGCCGAGCATTTCGAAGAGTTGCTTTCGGTAGAGGTCCTTTTTCGCTTCCCAATCTTTCAGCGAATTAATGTCGGTCAGGGTCTGGCCTTCGAGCTTTGCAGTTTCCGCGGCGAAGTAGGCTTCGAGATTCCTGTCGCCGAGCGAACGCCATTCGGGCGGGGGGGCGGCGGTCGCGGTCCAGGCGGCCAAGAGTGAGAGGGCGGCGAGGAAGAATCGGAGGGAGCGCGGTCGGGAGTTTGATGTTCTCATTCAAGTCGGATCATGGGAACGCGCCAGCCGGCCTTCAAGGCGATTGTTCGTTATACCGTGCGGCCGGAGGCGCCGGCCGCGCATCCCCGGAGCGCAGACATCCTGTCTGCCTCGCCGGCTGTGAGGGGAATGCCTTCCACGAAGCCGACTGCCTGTCGGCGGCGCCAAAGCAGACAAGATGTCTGCGTTACAAATTCGTTGTCCGCACCTTCATGAAAATGACCGGAATCGGGGCTTGGTAACCCTCGCAAGGTCCGCTACTGGAGCGCGGCGCCCGAGCATGCGGCTTGCGGTTGCAATTCCCCGGCATCCACCGGCATCCTGCCTCTGTCATGCATGATGGCGAATCACATTTTCTCGGCATCGAAATCGGCGGAACGAAACTGCAGCTGGTTTGCGGGGATGCGTCGGGGCGAATTGCCGCGCGGGAACGATTAATCGTTGCGCCCGAGGAAGGCGGCGAGGGCATTCGGCGACAGATTGAAGCCGCGCTGCCGGATCTCATTGAGCGCGCAAATCCTAAAGCCATCGGCGTTGGATTTGGCGGACCGGTCGACTGTGCGACGGGCTCAATTTGTTGTTCGCACCAGATCGAAGGCTGGTCGGAATTTCCCTTGGGCGCTTGGTTGCGTGAGCTTTCGGGATTGCCGGTCGCGGTAGAAAATGACGCCAACACCGCCGCGCTGGCCGAGGCGAATGTCGGCGCTGGCAAGGGGTTCAATCCGATGTGCTGGGTCAACATGGGCAGCGGCGTCGGCGGAGGTCTCGTCGTCGATGGCGCGATCTATCACGGCGCCAAACCCGGCGAGGCGGAGATCGGTCACCTGCGCTTGAATCGGGAAGGCGACACGGTTGAGTCCCGTTGTTCCGGCTGGGCGGTGGACGCAAAGATTCGTGAACTCAGGAAGACGCAGCCTGAAAGCGTTCTGTGCCAATTGATGGTCGAGAGCGAGGGAGGGGAGGCCAGGCATCTCCCGGCCGCGCTAGCGGCGGGCGATCTCGCCGCGACACGAATTCTGAACGAAACCGCCGATGATCTGGCGTTTGGCCTGTCCCACGCAGTTCAACTGTTTCACCCGGAGGCGATCGTCATGGGCGGAGGGCTGTCGTTGATCGGCGAGCCACTTCGAGCGGCGGTCAAAGAGGCTCTGGAGAAATATGTGATGGAGGCCTTTGCGCCAGGGCCGGAATTGCGCATTGCGGCGCTGGGCGAAGACGCGGTGACCGTGGGCGCGTTGTTGCTGGCCGGCCAGATTGGAGCCAGAGAATGAAGTGGCGATTTGCCAAAGCGGTCCTGCTTTGCCGGTCAACGTGTTGATCGTGATTCCCGGTCTGATCCTCTGGCTTTCGAACGGTTAGGCTTTCGCGGCCGAATCGATTTCAATCAGCGACACGCGCATGGGATTGGTCGCCTTGTTCGCGCGGCATGGGGACGACTGCCGCCGCTACAAGGCGAATGTGCCGCGTTGGATTCCGTGGCTGCGGGTCACAGACCCGCGCTCCGTTTTCCATGGTTCTTGGGTTTGCTGCGCTGTATCCAAGTGAATCGAGGAACTTGGGGTTCTCTCATCCTTCCGCCGGCGAATAACTTCTCATTCCCTTCGTCGGATCGTTCGTTCACTATCCGCGACTCTTATGAAAGCCCGATATCCTTTCCGACTGATTCTTGTTTCACTGAGTCTCCTCTTCGCCCTCTCGCTCGGCGCCGCCGACGCGAAGAAGACGCGCATACTGTTCATGATCGGCGAGAATGAATATCGCACCGATGAATCCCTGCCGAAGTTTGCGAAGGAGCAGCTCGAGCCCCTTGGTTTCGAGTCGATCTTTGTGCATGCATCAAAGGACGATCCGAATCATTTCCCGGGTCTGGAACAACTGAAGGACGCCAACGTGCTGTTCCTGAGTGTTCGCCGACGCACGTTGTCGGGCGAACAGATGGAAATGATCAAGGCGCACTTCAAGGCGGGCAAGGCGGTGATTGCGATTCGCACGTCGAGCCACGCCTTTGGACTGCGCAAGGGCGAGCCGCCAGCGGGGCACGTCGAATGGAAGGAATTCGACAAGGAAGTCCTGGGCCACGATTACGAGAACCACTTTGGGAACAAGAGCGGCACGGACATCGCGACGATTCCGCACTCGATTCGCGATCCACTAATGACCGGCGTGAAGATCACCTCATTTCACAGCAGTAGCACGCTTTACAAGGCTCGGAATCTCGCGGGCAATAGCCGTGTGCTGCTCCGCGGGGTGACGATGGACAAGGGCGAGCCGCAGTTGGAGCCGGTCGCGCTGTATCGCACCTACGGCAAGAGTAAGGTCTTCTACACGTCACTCGGGCACATCGACGATTTTAAACACGTGCCGTTCAATCGCATGTTGGTGAATGCCGTTTACTGGGCGGCGCATCGTCCGATTCCCGGCTCGGGCGCGCAGGCTTCGCTGCAACATTCTAAAGAACGCGACAAGTTTGACATGTCGATCGCGGGAAATGAAAAGGTCGCTGAGATCATCAAGACCTTCGCGGGCCGCGGCGAGATTGGCGATCACTCGACGCCAACGGCGCCGGACGCGGCGGTGAAGTTGTTCCAGGTTCACAGCGATTTCGAAATGGAGTTGGTGGCGCACGAGCCGACGATTAAGCAGCCGCTGTTCATGACCTTCGATCATCGCGGGCGCATGTGGGTCGTGCAGTATTTGCAGTATCCCTTTCCGGCGGGATTGAAGGTCATCAAATACGATCAATACTTGCGCGCGGTCTTCGACAAGGTTCCCCCGCCGCCGCCGAATCATTTCAAGGGCGCGGACAAGATCACCGTTCTGGAAGACACGAACGGCGACGGAAACTACGACAAGGCGAAGGACGTTATCACTGGTTTGAATATCGTCAGTTCTCTGGCCATCGGGCGTGGCGGCATCTGGGTGTTGAACCCGCCCTATCTGATGTTCTATCCGGACGCCGATGGCGACGACATTCCGGACGGCGATCCCGAGGTGCATTTGCGCGGCTTTGGTCTGGAGGACACACACTCGGTCGCCAACAGCCTGATGTGGGCGCCGGATGGTTGGCTTTACGGCGCCAATGGCAGCACGACGACGGCGACGATCGATTCTGAGGTCACCAAAGGAGTACACTTCAAGGGTCAGAACATTTGGCGTTATCATCCAGAGAGCAAAGTGTTCGAAATCTACGCCGAAGGCGGCGGCAACACCTGGAGCACCGAGGTCGACGGCGAGGGTCGCGTCTTTTCCGGGACCAATCACGGTCGGACGCACGGCATGCACTACGCGCAGGGCGGCTATGCGTCCAAGAACTGGGGCAAACATGGCCCGCTAACGAATCCCTACGCCTTTGGATTCTTCGAGCACATGAAGCACGAGGGATTTCCCGAGCGCTTCAGCCAGACGTTTTGCATCTACGAGGGCGGCGCTTTTCCTGAGAAATACCATCACGCCGTGGTCGCCGGAAATTCCCTGCATAATCGCGTCGTCGCCAGCAAGCTGATCCCGGACACCTCCACCTTTCGGACCAAGGACTATCCCCCGCTGGTGCTGGCCAAGGATCGTTGGTTTCGCCCCGTCGATATCAAGGTGGGCCCGGATGGAGCGGTCTATGTCGCCGACTGGTATGACAGTCGCCTGACGCACGTCGACCCTCGCGACAACTGGCACAAGTCCAGCGGACGCATCTATCGTCTGAAGGCCAAGGGCGCCAAGCCGCTTAAACCGTTCGATCTTTCGAAGCAGTCGAATGCCGAGCTGGTGAAGGTCCTGACCACGCACAAGAATAAGTGGTTTCGCCATGAGGCCGTGCGCGTGCTGGGCGACCGCAAGGACAAGTCGATCATTCCGCAATTGCGCCGCATCGTGATGGCCGACGATTCGCCCCGGGCGCTGGATGCCTTGTGGGCTCTGAATCTGTCGGGTGGCTTTGACAACGAGGTCGCGCTCCGTGCGTTGGAGTCGGAGAACCCGCACATGCGCCGCTGGGCGGTGAGACTGGTCGGCGACGCGAAGAAGACAACGCCGAAGGTCGCGGCGGAACTGAAGGACCTGGCCGTACGCGAACCCGAGGTCGAAGTGCGCTCGCAGCTGGCCAGCTCGGCGAAGCGTTTGCCCGCCGATCAGGGGCTGCCGATCGTGCGCGAATTGGCCGCGCGTGGATCGGATGTGAACGACCTTCACATTCCGCTCCTGCTTTGGTGGGCGGTGGAGGCCAAATGCGGCAACGACCGCGACGCTGTCTTAACCATGTTCAAAGACGCAAACGTCTGGGAGTTGCCGATGGTTGAGGAGCATTTGCTGGAGCGCCTGATGCGCCGCTACGCGATGGCCGGAAGTCCGCAGGATCTACAGACCTGCGCCGACCTGCTCGCGCTCTCGCCGAGCAAGGAACACAGCGCCAAGCTCATGGCCGGTTTGATGCAGGCATTCCAGGGACGCCAAATCGGAAGCCTGCCGTCCGCGTTGGCCAAGGCGCTGGACGAACACCAGAGCGGCCTCGGCAAGTCCGGCGTTGTTATCGGGCTTCGCCGCGGCGACCAGGACGCGCTCAAAACCGCGCTCAGCACGGTGGGCAGTTCAAAGGCGGACATGGCGACGCGGCTGGCCTACATCCAAATTCTCGGCGAGATCAATCAGCCCAAAGCGATTTCCACCCTGGCGAGACTTCTGCGCACGACCGGGGCGACATCAATCAATCTCGCCGCGCTGAAAGCCCTGCAAAACTATAGCGACGCGTCGATCGGGAAATCCATTCTTGGCGCTTATCACAGCGCGTTGTTGGAGGAGCACGGCGTGCGCGCCACGGCCAATCGCGTCCTTGCGAGCCGCAAGGAATGGGCGTTGCAGTTCCTTGGCGAAATCGATCAATGGCGGATCAAGTCGGACAAGGTCGCTATCGACGTCGTGCAGCAAATGGCGCTGCACAAGGACGAGAAGATCAACGCGTTGATTGAAAAGCACTGGGGCAAGTTGGGTCGCGCGACGCCGGAGGAAAAGATCAGGCAGATGGCGCGCATTGAGAAATTGATCAAAGCCAATCGCGGCAAGGGCGATCTGAAGAAGGGCAAGGAGCTGTTCACGGTCGCCTGCGCGAACTGCCACACGCTCTTCGAAGAAGGCGCGAAGCTGGGGCCCGAGCTTACCGGATACGAGCGCGACAATCTGGATTTTCTGCTGCTGGCGATCGTCGATCCCAGCGCGGCGATTCGCGAAGAATTCACGAGCTTCACGATTGAGACCAAGGACAACCGCCAGCTTGTCGGGTTGATTGAGAATCAGGACACGCGCACCGTCACGATGCGAGGGCTCGACAATCAGCCCGTCCTGATCCCCCGCGACAAGATCAAGAAACTCCAGGCGTCCCACATCTCCCTGATGCCCGAAGGGCTGACCGAGGCGTTGCCCGATGAAATGATCGTGGATCTTTTCGCCTACATCATGACCCGAACCCCGCCGAAGCGGTCAGCGAAGGCGCGGTGATTCCCTGAAGCTTGAAGATGAGGAATGAGACTTAGGCGTAGTTTTATTGCTCTCGGCATTGTTGCCTGCCTGATCCTTTCAAGCTTGATTTACCGCAGCGTTTTCGAGGTGGAGATATTGTTGGAACGCGGTCACTACGCGGGGCGGCGCATGTATTCCAATTTCGATCCTGGAACTGCCCGTCGTGTTGTGGATCTCTTTCGGAGGCCTCTGAACGATGATTGGCAACAGGAACGTGATCGCGTCCTTGATGAGTTGATGACCGATCACGGCTTCGTGAAAAGAATCGGGATGATTTCGACAAACAGATTCCGTGGGTTCTTCATCAACATGAGTGATGACGAAAAGGAACAGCGACTCTTAGCCTTTTCGTATTCCCCTCATACAAATGCTCCCAGGCGGGAGATCTACTTTATCGGGCCTCAGGACCTGGTCGAGAAAACGATGGCCGGCTTGGAGCTCCTTGAGTCCGATGAAAATGCCGCCCGCCACGATCAGGGGACCGCTGAATAGGATTGCGAAGATACAGATGTGCCGGATAGAGGCGCCGTGATGTGGACGGAATGTGATCGGCCCAGGTTCAGTACAACGATATCGGCAGTCTCTTGACGTAGCGTTTGAAATCCTCATCGGTCGTCAGAATGCTCAAGCCTCTTCGGCTGGCCATGGCGCAGATGAGGAAGTCGATGGATGATCCCTGGACGCCGTGCTTGCGGCAGGTGTTGTAGAATTCGGCGGCGACGATGTGGTCGTCCGCGTCCGCCAGTGTGAGGCTGAATCCAGAAAGGATTTCGGCGATTCGCTGGAATTGCGCGGGTTCCTTCAGTCCAGATAGAATCTCCTGCTTGACGATGCCCACCAGTTCGATTTCATCCCGTTCAAGCAGTTCCTTGAAACGGGTGAGCGGTCGGCTTTCCCGCCCTGTTCGTCGGCGGAGAAATAGCGACCAGATGGAGGTGTCGGCGATGACGTTCATCGCGCGCGTCGCTGGCGCTTGTGATCGTAGTCGGGATGATATTCGACCTCGCCTTCGAGTTCCCAAATACGCCGGCGTTTTCGGCGGTCGACAAATTCCTTGAGCGCGGCGTTCACCGTGGCGCGTTTCGTTTTCTCACCGCCTAAAGCGAGCGCTTCGGTGAGCAGCGAATCATCGATTTGAAGATTTGTGGGCACACCGAAAATCTACACAAGTCTTTGTGTGAGTCAATGTGTGGATCTTGTAATGGATTAATCGGCGTCACGCTTTCGCGCCACCGTCCCCTTCACTGCTCCCCAGGCGTAGGCGAGGCGGCCCAGTAGAATTTGGGGGAGTGACAGCGTCACCGCGAAGGGGCGGGACCCTAGCCAGCTTTTCCAGATCAACCAGGTGTAGCCCGCGACGATCAGCGGCGTGGTGAAGAGAATCAGGAACGGGCTTTTGGGAAAGAGGAATCCGTATTTCAGATTGGGAAGCGAGCCGCGAACGAAGGGCGCGTGGTGGCCCCAGCGATACATGTGATGGAGGTGGCCTTTCATCGTTTCGCGGTCGTGGTGGCGGACGATGGCTTCCGGGAGGAATGTCAGTTTCAATCCCTTGTTCCGCATCTCGTGGCAGTAGAGCACGTCCTCGCCCGTGTGCTTCAGGCCGGCAGGGAAATGGATTTCGTGTTTAACGACGACGAGATCCTTTTTGATGCAGAGATTCAGGCTGGGGAGGTATTCGGGTTCGTCTTTGTAAACCGTTCCAGGATGGACGTTGAACCAGCTGGAGAAGTGATCGGCCAGGACCCAGGAGAATATAGGGAGCTTGCGCGGCGGTTCGACGCTGCCTCCGGTCGCGGCGATGTCGGGATTGGCGTTGTGAAACTTCAGGTGTCTTTCGAGCAGGTCCTCGGCGACTTCGAGATCGGAGTCGACGAAGAGGACGAGTTTGCCGCGGGCGCGTTCCACGCCGAAGTTGCGGGCCGTGCCGGGGCCGCCGCGATCTTGCGTGAGGAGGGTGACGTGATTGAAGGCGGCGACGCGTTGGGTCGTGTCGTCGGTCGAGCCGTCGTCGATCACGATGATTTCGTATTGGTCGGGAGAGAGAGTCTGTTGCGAAAGCTGTTCGAGAAGGCGCGTGATGAGCTTGCCCGCATTGAAGCAGGGGATGACGACGGTCAGTTCGGGCGGGGTCATGGAGGCGCGGGATCGTGCGGTCACAGGCCGCGACGGCATTTCAATCAATCAAGCTGGTTTGATCTTCTCGTGCAACAGGTGCGGGATGCTGGCGGGGCGGAAGAGGATGCTGTCGAGCATGGCGCAGTTGTGCGTGCAGAAGCATTTCTTGTCCTTGATGTCCTGGACCTGATCGCGCATGGCCTGGCCGCCGACGACTTCGGCGTAGCTGGTTTCTTTGACGTTGCCGACGGGCGGGAGCATTTCGCAGGAGGAGACGTCGCCGTTGCCCATGACGACCATGTGCGCGCTGCCGGCGAGGCAGGGGATGACCTGGGTCTTCTGTTTGATCGTCTGAAGCGAGACGTTCCACAGGTAGCGATGGTAGTTGCGAAGGATGCGCGCCGTCAGTCCGCCTTTGCCATAGTCGTAGGTTTCGAGGATTTCGAAAACCTTTGGCGCGATCTCGTTCAAGACGTCGAAGGACGGCAGTCCGATCTCGGGGTTCATGGGCTCGCCGCGGAGGAGAATGATCGAATGGAAGTCCGGCTTGCGGGCGCGGACTTCTTCCATCATGGGCAGGATCTCATCGACGTTGCCCTTGTGCAGGCAGGTGTTGATTTTGAGATTTACTCCGCCCAGTTCGCGCAGTTTCTCAAAGGTGTCCCAGACCTGATTCCAATTGCCGGGCGCCTTGCGGATTCTTTCATGCGTGGTCTCAAGTCCGTCGAGGCTGAATGAGATCGCGACCTCGCCATCGATGCGATCCTGCATCTCCTTGACGCGCTCGATGATGCGGGGTTGAAGCGAGCCGTTGGTCGGAATCTGCACGACGCGGGCGTCGAAGCTGGCGACGATGTCGACGATGTCCGTGCGGAGAAAGGGCTCGCCGCCCGCGATATCGAGCCAGAAGAGCTTGCCGGCTTGCCGCCCGAGTTTCTCGTAGTGTTCGAGCTTGAGGTCGCGCTTGGGCGAAAAATCGATGAAGCAATGCTCGCAGCGAAAGTTGCAGTGATTGGTCACATGCGCAATCAGGTGCTGCAGGTTTCGCTTGAGCAGATATTGGGTGAATCGTCCGGCGAACATGGCGTTGGTGGTTCGGGTGATCGTAAGCGGGTTCGGCGCCGTTCACAATCTTGATAATGAAAACGAAGTGTGGGACACCGAGGACGGCGTCCGTCTCCGATATTGAGGTTGCTTGTCCGTGTTATTCGCGTAGTCCGCGGTTCAATCAGGCCGGCGGTTCATCCGGGGTTCCATACATCTCAGGTCGGCGGTCGTTGATGCGATGGACTTCGTGTTTGCCGGGGATGCGGACAAGTCGTTTCTGACGGGCGAAGGCGGGGTCGATGTCCGCGTAAATAATGGCTTCGTCGGTGTGGTCGGCCTCGGCGATGAGGTCGCCGGTGGGTTCGGCGCATTTGCTCAGGCCGATGAAATCAAAGCCGCGCTCGGTTCCGATGCGATTCACGGCGAAGTAGTACAGATGGTTCTCATGCGCGCGGGCGTTGATGAGATACATCGCGCCTCGGCGGGAGCCTTCGGGCCAATTGGTGGGCAGCGCGATCAGGTCGGCGCCCTGGAGCATCAGGACCCTCGAAGCCTCGGGAAAGGAGTAGTCGTAGCAGATGTTCATGCCGACGCGGAGCCCGGCGATTTCATGAACGGCGAAGGGGCGATCTCCCGGCGTGGTGAACCGGTCCACGCCGAGCGAGGGCAGATGAACCTTTCGGTAGCTGGCGACGAG
>JBLHKZ010000155.1:0-13399 GCA_047618185.1 Limisphaerales bacterium | reverse complement strand
CAGAGATTCCTCGGCTCAACCGTTTTTTGAAGAATTTCGCCATTTGACTTGAAAAACGGGTTGACCGTCTGGAATAAACTGTTTACATAAGCATCATTACTAAAACACTAATCATTAACCATGGCCACTGAAGCAAAACGCACGCACAACGAGATCATCAAGGACAACAGCCCGACCTTGGCCGGATCAATCGCGCAGACTATGGCCGACCCCGAGGCGGACCGGTTTGACAAGGACGACCAGCAGTTCATCAAGTTTCACGGGATTTACCAGCAGGACGACCGGGACAATCGCAAGGGCGGCAAGAAGTTCATGTTCATGGTTCGGGGCCGCATTCCAGGGGGCATTCTCTCGCCGGACCTCTATCTGGCCTACGACGAACTCGCTGACAAATACGGCAACCAGACGCTCCGGATCACCTCACGCCAGAGCTTTCAGTTTCATGGCATCATCAAGAAAGGCCTCGGCAAGGTCATCAAGGGCATCAACGACGCCATGGCCGACACCCTGGCCGCCTGCGGCGACGTGAATCGCAACGTCATGTCTCCCCCCACACCAGCGACGAACTCCCTGCGCGAAGCGGCGCTGGAGGATTGTCGCAAGGTCGCTGCCGCGCTGCTTCCCATCACGCCCTCCTACGTGGATATCTGGGTGGAAGGCGTGAAGCTGGATCTGAATGAGAAGCATGAAGGCTTTGTGGATCCCCTTTACGGCAAGACCTACCTGCCGCGGAAATTTAAAACGGCCTTCGCGATTCCTCCGTTGAACGACACGGATGTGTTCACCAATTGCCTCGGCTTTATCGCGATTGAGGAAAATGGAGAACTGGTCGGATACAACCTGGTGGTTGGCGGCGGTCAGGGCCGCACACATAACAACATTAAGACCTATCCCCGCACGGGCGACGTGATCGGCTTCTTCACGCCGGAAAAGATCGTGGAAGTCTCCAAGGCTGTGCTGACCGTGCATCGCGACTTCGGCGATCGCTGCGACCGCAAACACGCGCGCCTAAAATATGTGCTCGAAGAAAAAGGCGCCGACTGGTTTCGCGGTGAGCTGGAGACCCGCACCGGCGTCAAACTCGACCCGGCGCGGGACTACACCTTCGAGAGTCAGGGCGATCTGTTCGGCTGGCACGAACAACTGGGCGACAAGCTTTTCCTGGGACTGCACGTGTCCTCAGGTCGGATCAAGAATGTTGAAGGTTATCAACTCAAGGCGGCGCTGCGAAAGATCGTCGATCAGTTCCGCCCCGAGGCGCGTTTAACGCCTTCGCAAAATATTGTCCTGACCGGCATCGATCCGGCGAACAAAGACGCCATTACACAGATCCTCGCCGACCACGGCGTGCCGGTCGAAAATCAAAGCACGGCGCTGCAACGCGCGTCGATGGCCTGCCCCGCCCTGCCCACTTGCGGTCTGGCTCTGGCCGAATCCGAGCGTTACCTGCCGGACCTGATCGACCAGATCGGCGCGGCGCTAAGCGACGCCGGACTACCCGACGAAGAGATTGTCATCCGCATGACTGGCTGCCCTAATGGCTGCGCCCGCCCCTACATGGCCGAGCTGGGATTCGTCGGTAAGTCGCCGAAGAAGTACCAGATCTACCTCGGAGGAAACGAGACCAGCACGCGATTGAACACCCTTTGGAAGGACACCGTGCTTGAGGACGAGATCATCGCCGAGCTCACGCCGCTCTTTGTGCGCTTCAAAGCTGAGCGCGAAAATGGCGAACGTTTCGGCGACTATTGCGCGAGGGTCATTTTGCCCGAACACGCGGCAGCCATCGCGGAATCCAATTAATTTATCAAGGCGAACGACCACAGATGAACACAGATGGACACAGATATTTCGGACAACGCCTGGCGACGTTGAAAGGAAGCAAGCTTACTCACGGGGCTGACGCTTCGGGTCGTATTCCTCCGTTTTCTCTGTTCCCTCCTGTTCAGAATTCATCTGTGTTTATCTGTGTTCATCTGTGGTTAAGAAAGTAAGCTGCCATGTCTGAATCCGTAGCAGAACAGAAAACGGAAGCAGGCGAGAAGACGCTCTTCAGCCACCTCGATCTCGACCTCCGGGAGACCAACGCCCGCCTGGAGGAAACGGGGGCGGAGAAGCGCGTGGCATGGGCGTTGGAGACCTTCATGCCGCGGATCGTGCTGTCGTCCAGTTTTGGCGCGCAGGCCGCCGTGTCGCTTCATCTGGCGTCCCAGCAATGGCCGGACATCCCCGTCGTGCTGGTCGACACCGGCTATCTCTTTCCCGAGACCTACACGTTCATCGACAAGCTCACCGAGCGATTCAAACTCAACCTCAAGGTCTATCGCGCCGATCTCAGCCCGGCTTGGCAGGAAGCGCGCGACGGCAGACTTTGGGAGCAAGGCGTCGAGGGCATCGGGAAATACAACCTGGCGAACAAGGTCGAGCCCATGAATCGCGCGCTCGAAGATTTGGGGGCGCAGGCGTTACTCGCCGGCCTGCGCCGTCAGCAGAGCAATGGCCGCAGCAAACTGCCCGTCCTCGCCGTCAGCAATAAGCGACTCAAGATTCATCCGATCATCGATTGGACGGACAAGGACGTTTACCGGTATCTGGGCAAGCACGGCCTCCCCTACCATCCGCTCTGGGATGAAGGCTATCTCTCCATCGGCGACACCCACACGACCCAGAAGCCGACCGGCGACATGACCGCCGAACAAACGCGTTTCTTCGGCCTCAAGCGCGAGTGTGGCCTCCACGAAAACGACAACACGGATTACGTCATCTGATGGGGAGCGCGCCGGCCAATATACACCCCGAGTTCGACAGGATGCTCGATCGGGACACCAAGGAAACTTTGCTGCGCCAACGCGGAAAAGTCATCTGGCTCTATGGCCTCTCCGGCTCCGGCAAGAGCACGCTTGCCCATGCCCTGGAACGTCGCCTGCACGAAGAGGGCCGATTCACCCAGATCCTCGACGGCGACAACATTCGCACGGGCCTCAACAACAATCTCGGTTTCACCGACGACGACCGCAAAGAAAACATCCGGCGCATCGCGGAGGTCGCCAAACTCCTCTGCCACGCAGGCGTCGTGACCATCGCTTCCTTTATCACGCCGAAAAACGAGTTGCGCGCCCAGGCACGCGAAATCGTTGGCGCGGATGATTTCCTCGAAGTGTTCGTCAAATGCTCCTTCGAGACCTGCGAACAACGCGATGTCAAAGGCCTTTATGCCAAAGCCAAAGCCGGAGAGATCAAGCATTTCACCGGCCGCGACTCCTCCTTCGAAGAGCCCGACCGGGCCGACCTCGTGATCGACACCGACACCGAAGATCTGAACGCCTCGCTCGACCGACTTTACGCCGCCGTCAAACCGCTCATCCAGCCGAGCGCGGACTGACCCGCGCCGCTTCTCCCCTTCTGAACGTTATGGAACAACACCACGGATATCGACTGACCCATCTGAAGCACCTCGAAGCCGAAGCCATCTTCGTCATTCGCGAAGTGGCCGCGCAATTCGAGAAGCCCGTCCTGCTTTTCTCCGGCGGCAAAGATTCGATCGTCATGGCGCACATCGCCCGCAAGGCATTCTGGCCCGCGCGCACGCCCTTTCCCATGATGCACATCGACACCGGCCACAACTTCCCGGAAACGATCGCCTACCGCGACCAGTTCATGACCGACATCGACGCGAAGCTGATCGTCAAATACGTGCAGGACTCCATCGACAACGGCCGCGTCGCCGAGGAGAAAGGCCCCCGCGCCAGCCGCAACAAACTGCAGACCGTCACCCTGCTCGACGGTCTCGAAGAGGGCCAGTACGACGCCGCCATGGGCGGCGCGCGACGCGATGAGGAAAAGGCCCGCGCCAAAGAGCGCTTCTTCTCGCATCGGGACGAGTTCGGTCAATGGGATCCGAAGAATCAACGGCCCGAGCTTTGGAATCTCTTTAACGGCCGCAAGGCCATGGGTGAACACTTCCGAATTTTTCCACTCAGCAACTGGACCGAGATGGACATCTGGCAATACATCAAGCTGGAGAGCCTCCCCCTCCCTTCAATCTATTTCAGCCACGAACGCGACGTCATCGAACGTGACGGAGTCCTGCTCGCCCTCACCGAGTTCATCACTCTGCTCGACGGCGAAAAGCCGGAGAAACGCACCATCCGCTTCCGCACGGTCGGCGACGCGACTTGCACCGGCTGCTGTGAATCCGCCGCCGCGACAGTCGACGAAATCATCGAGGAAGTCGCGGCCGCCCGGCAAACCGAACGCGGCGGACGGACCGACGACAAACGTTCGGAGACCGCCATGGAGGACCGCAAGAAGGAAGGCTACTTCTGATCCGGTTCAACCACGAATGGACACTAATAAACACGAATCATGAAACAGATCACCGCCAGTGAGTTCGAAGCCGAGGTCTCCAAGTGCGACCTTCCGGTCCTGGTTGATTTTTACACGGATCAATGCGGGCCGTGCCGGATGATGGCGCCGGTTTTGGAGGAACTCTCCGCCGAGGAATCTGAACACATGAAAGTGGTGAAGATCAATGCGGCGGAGAACATGCAGCTCGCCAGCGCGTTCGGAATATCCGCCGTGCCAACTTTTATCGTGTTTCACAACGGCGGCCCCGTCGGACAAAAATCAGGCATGCAGTCAAAACAGGGCTTGCTCGATTGGGTCAACGAATCCGCAACCGCAAATCAGTGAACCGTAAGAATCACGATGTCCAACATCCGCATCCTATTCGTGTGGATTTGTGTCCATTCGTGGTTGCAAACAATTCAGAATTTGAGATTTGGAACTTAAGAAAATGACTCAGGAAAAAGGCTATTTGGATATGGACCTGCTCCGCTTTACCACGGCGGGCAGTGTGGACGACGGCAAGAGCACGCTCATCGGGAGACTGCTCTACGACAGCAAGGCGATCTTTGAAGATCAGATGGAGGCGGTCGAGCAAAGCAGCAGGCAGCGCGGCGACGAGATCGTCAACCTTGCCCTATTGACCGACGGACTGCGCGCCGAACGCGAACAGGGCATCACCATCGATGTCGCTTACCGCTACTTCGCGACGCCTCGGCGCAAGTTCATCATCGCCGACACGCCCGGCCACATTCAATACACGCGAAACATGGTCACCGGCGCCTCGACCGCCAACCTCGCGATCGTCCTCATCGACGCGCGCAAGGGCGTCATCGAGCAAACCTGCCGACACTCGTTTATCGCATCCCTGCTACAGATTCAGCACGTCATCATCTGCGTAAACAAGATGGATCTGGTCGACTACAAGGAGGAGGTCTTCGACGGCATCGTCGCCGATTTCAAGGACTTCGCCTCACGTCTGAACGTGCCGCATATCGACTTCATTCCGATCAGCGCGCTCAATGGGGACAACGTCGTCGACAAGTCTGAGAACATGCCCTGGTATCAGGGCAGCGCCCTGCTCTACACGTTGGAAACGGTCTACATCGGCGACGAGTTCAACCACGTCGATCCCCGTTTCTCGGTGCAATGGGTGATTCGCCCTCAGTCGAAGGAGCACCACGATTTTCGCGGTTTTGGCGGCCGCGTCGTCGGCGGCGTTTTCAAGAAAGGCGACGAAGTCATGGTGCTTCCCTCTGGCTTCACCACGCGGATCAAGGGCATTCACGAATTTGAGAACGAACTCGACGAAGCCTTTTCCCCCATGTCGGTCGCGTTGACCCTGGAAGACGAGATTGACATCAGCCGAGGCGACATGATCGTCAAGCCCAACAACCAGCCGACCGTCGGTCAGGATGTCGAGGCGATGGTCTGCTGGTTTTCCGAATCCGCGACTCTCAAACCCGGATCAAAAATCGGACTTCGGCACACGTCGCGGGAAGTCAAAGCGATCGTGAAAGAGGTCCGCTACAAGGTGGACGTCAACACGCTGCACAAGATCGAGGACGACCGTGAGATGCGGCTCAACGACATCGGCCGCGTCGTGCTGCGCGCGTCAAACCCGCTGTTCTTCGATCCCTACACCCGCAATCGGCTCACCGGCAGTTTCATCCTCGTGGACGAGATGACCAACAACACCGTCGGCGCCGGCATGATACTCGAGCGTTAGGTCTTTCGCGTTTCCGACCGCTCCACCGGAAACCGTTTGCGAATCGTTTCAACAAAGATTTCGTTTGCGCGGACGGACACAATTTCCAGGGGCGAATACCCATGCCTCCACGACCAGTAGAGCGCAACGCCGATCATGACCGCGGTGATGATCACATTGGGCCAGGCGTTCAACGCCCATTGATGCTCCCAGGCGAGATGCCAGGCGTTTGAGAATGGCAGCAGGTAGGGAATCGGCCACTGGTCGCCATCGGGCCCGCGCGCCCCAACAATGTCCCCCAGCAGGTGGAGATGAAAACTCAGGGCGATCAACGCCGCCGTCTTCCAGCGCTGCCGGGCAAAGGTAAATCCCAGGCCGGCGCAAAGCAGGCACAACCCCAGATTATGGCCGAGGACATGATGATACTCAGACCACCAGAGCAGCGGTCGTTCCGAGTCCTTGGTGAGCAGTTCCGCAACGATTCCGAGCCCGTCGACATCGGGAGCGATGCCCGCGACGGCGACCATCGCTCGTTCGCGCCTTTCCAGCTTTCCGGCGCAAGCGACCGCCCATCCAACAAAAAAGTGAGTGACCGGTCTCATGGTTCATTCGAGCCAAACCAACTTATGAGAAACGCCGGCTCCGGCGTCGCGATCTCTTTGACTAGAGCAGACTGACGCCGGCCAGACGCATGTCGCGAAGCGCGTCGTCGACATCCGACGGAATCAGATTCACGCCGCGGCAGGCTCCCACCACTACGGAGGTCTTGAAGCCAAATGCGGCCGAATCGAGCGCGGTAAATTTGACGCAGTAATCGGTCGCCAGGCCCGCGATATGAACGTCGGTGACGCCCTTCTCTTTCAAAAACTCTCCCAATCCCGTGCTCGTCTGGTGACCGTTGTCATTCAGCCCGCTATAACTGTCGATTTCCGTATCCGTGCCTTTTTGAACAATTTTCTCAATCTTGTCGGTGTTCAATGTCGAGACGAATTCAGCGCCGGGCGTGAATTGCACGCAGTGATCGGGCCACAAGATCTGCGGCAAGGTTCCCAGGCGAACAATGTCCCCGGGCGATTTGCCTGGGTGCGTCGAAGCAAAGCTTCCGTGGTTCTTCGGATGCCAGTCCTGGGTCGCGACGATGACATCGAATTTGCCGTTCGCCTGGAGATCGTTGATGATCGGCACGATAAGATGCCCGTCCGGCACGGCCAGCGCTCCGCCGGGGCAAAAGTCGTTCTGAACATCGACGATGATGAGGGCTTTTTTGCTCATGATTGCTTGCTTGGTTTGCTTTTCCTTGGAGCGCCCGGCCGAAACTCGAATCCCGCGCCTTCGCGGTCCAGCTTCTTAAACTTCGCTCTGTCGAATCGGTAGAGTTTTGCCGGACGGCGCTGCTCGCTCTTGTCCAATCCCGACGCCTCGGTCAGCAGTCCCGTGCTGAGGATTTTCTTGCGAAAGTTGCGCTTGTCGAGCGGCCGCTGCAGGATGAGTTCGAATACGTGCTGCAGCTGAGGCAACTTGAACTTTTTGGGCAATAATTCGAAAATGATCGGTGCGTAAAGAGCCTTGCTCTCCAGGCGCTTGACGGCCATGTCCATAATCTTCCGGTGATCGAACGCGAGCTTCGGCAGATTGTGAATCGGGAACCATTCAGCACGCACCGCGTCCGAACCGGCGGTGACGGGATGTTCGGCGAGATTCACCAGCGAGTAGTACGCCACCGTGATCACCCGCTCCCGAGGATCTCGTTTGGGCGCGCCAAAGGTGTAAAGCTGCTCGAGGAAAACGTTTTTGACTCCGGTTTCTTCCTCCAACTCCCGACGCGCCCCGGTTTCGATGTCCTCATCGATCTCCACAAACCCGCCCGGAATGGCCCAGCTGCCCTTGTACGGCGGATTCTTGCGCTGCACCAACAGCGCTTTCAGATCATTTTCGTGCATCGCGAAGATGACGATATCCGCCGTTACCGACGGATGTGGATATTCGTATTTATAAGGCATTAAATCCCTTATTTTTTCTTAGAATCACGCAGGACCGCCAATTCCCGTTCAAAGCCCCCCGACAATATCGGAAATCGGCACCAAGTCTTGGGGTCCAGGTTTTCGTCGTCAACATGAAATGAGGGGGCGTATCGCTCTCGTTTCCACTGATTTCGGCACCAAAGGCGAAAGAACCGCTCTATCCAAAACCGCAATTGATCGTCCCCGTAATTCGGGTAGGTCGCCCGCAGCAACTCCATGATCTCCGACGGATCCTGCTTGTCCCGAATCGCCGCCCGCTCGATCTCATCCAATATCTCATACGGCATCAAGTCTTCCTCATCCGTCTGCTTCTCTTTCCTGGGGCGCAGCTCTGCGGTCGGCGCCTGGACATTGACCATGGAAAGGAAGGGATATTTCTCGGCTCCAACCGGCCCCGTTTTCTCCATCCAGCAGAGCCATTCCCGCAAGAAAGCCTTGTCGATGCCCGCGACCGGCGACAACCCGCCGCAGGTGTCGCCGTCCATCGTCGCGTAGCCCACCGCGGCCTCTGAACGATTGCTCGTCGACACCAACAGGGCGCCCTTCAAATTTGCCAACAGCCACACGCCCGGCGCGCGCACCCGCGCCTGGATGTTTTGCAGGGCTATGTCGTCCGTCTCCCAGGACAGTTTACGATCGATCGATTTCTCGATCATCGAGCGATACTCCCGCACGAGCGGATCCACGTCGAAACAGTGAAACTCAGCGCCGATGCTCTCGGCCAGGGTTTGCGCGGCGTTGCGCGTGGTCGCCGAGCTGTTGCGCGTCGCCTGGTAGGCGCAGGTCAGCAATTGCCGGGTGATGTCGCGCGCCGCCGACTTGCGATTAATTCCCTTCGGCTTCTTCAGATAGTCCAGTTTCTTGTAAAAACCATCCACCCCAAGCTGCCCGGCGCCGAGGGTCGCCGTCAGGTGAATGAGCATCGCCACTGCGGCTGAATCCACCCCCCCGCTGAGCGAGACGATAAAACCGCGTGAACTGCTCTTGCGCATGTAGTCGTAAAGCGCGAGTGAGACTGCCCGGGTAAACTCCTCCTCCTTGAAATGATCGCTGGCCTCCCATTCGGATGAAACCGTGTCGACCGCCTCGCCTGTTTCAAGCCGCTGCGCGCGAAACTTGAAATCAACCCGAACGCAACTCTCGGCCGTGTCCTTGAGGTTCGGCTTGAAGCTCGACGTGCGCGCCTGATTCATCCGCGTCATCTCGACATCGATGATCGCGGCGGTCACTTCACGGTCGGCAAAGGAAAAACGGGAGCCCGAAGCGACGATGTCCCCGAGCGACGCCACGATCGCGCCGCCGTCGTAAATCACTCGACCGGCCTCGTTGCCCAGAAGATTTGAGTAGATGTAACTGACGCCAAAGGCGCGCGAGCCCTCCGCGACGAAGCGCTTCCTGATCTCGTGTTTGCCAAACGCGAAATGCGACGCGCTCGGATTGAGAATCACGTCGACTCCCTTGAGCGCCAGTTGCGATCCCGGCCGCGACGAAACCCAGGCGTCCTCGCAAATCTCAAAGCCGATCTTCACGCCGCCGCAGTCGTAATAAAGATCCCCGATCGGATACTCCTTGCCGTCGCGCCGGATGCGGCCCTGCACACCGCTCGGCCAGGGCTTGAAGAAGCGCGGTTCATAGTGAATCCCCTCACCCGCCAGATTTTGCTTCGCCGTGAATCCGACGACCTTGCCATCCACCAGCAAACACGCCGCATTGAACACCGCATTTTGAAAAAACACGGGCAGCCCGACGGCGACGATCATCCCTTTCGTAGTCGGGGCGATCTCGTGAAGAATCGCCCACGCCGTCCGGTGAACGCTAGGTGAATGAAAGGCGTCCTCGCAGCCATAGCCGCTGATGCACAACTCCGGCAGACAAAGAATCGAGACCTTCCGGGCTCGCGCCTCTTTGATCGCGCCGATGATGTTGGTCTTATTCCGCTCCCAATCGAGAGCGGTTTGATTCAACACCGCCGTTCCGACTTTGATCAGTTTCACAAGTTCCTCCTCAAGTTGAACGCCCTGCTCCTCATTTCTTCGCGCGGGCCTCGGCGATCAGACGCGTTTTGAGTTCAAAGAGTTTTTCCTCCAGCCCTACCAGGTAAGGACTCGGATCGTCCAACTCCAACATCGCGGGTTGAAAGAGCGCCCGCTGGTCGCGTGCGCGCCCCCGGATCTCCTCCAACGACGGCTCTTCGTAAATCAACTTTCCGGCGCGGAAAATCGGCGTCAGTAAATCCTCGTGCGTAACGCCGTCCCCGATGTTCTTCCGCGCGTCCTCATCTGCCGGATCCACCAACGAGGCGTCCTCGGCAATTCCCAGGTCCCCATCGTAGATCACATCGCCAATCGCCCGGCCATCCCGGAAGAATCGCCGCACCTGCTGCACCCCGGGATTGGACACCTTGATGGTCTGCTCCGACAGCTTCACCCGGTAACTCCAGTTTTCTTCGCCCTCCTTGCGAACGGCGGAAAGTTTGTAGACACCTCCCAACGCCGGTTGCTCGTCGGCCGTGACCAGTTTTGTGCCAATCCCCCACACGTTCACCCGGCACCCCTGCCCTTTGAGCGTCCGCACCAGTCGCTCATCCAGATCGTTGCTGGCCACGATCACCGCATCGTCAAAACCTGCGGCGTCCAGCAACGTCCGCGCCTCGATGCTGAGCTTCGCCAAATCTCCGGAATCCAGTCGGATCCCGACCATCTTGTGGCCATTCTCTCGCAGCCATTCTCCGACCTTAACCGCCTGTTTCACGCCTTCGATCGTGTCGTAGGTGTCGACGAGAAAGACACAATTATTGGGCATCGCCTCGGCGTAGCGTTGAAAGGCCTCCAGCTCCTCATCAAAGGACATGATCCAGCTGTGCGCGTGGGTCCCTTTCACCGGAATGCCAAACAACTTTCCTGCCAGCACATTGGATGTCGCCGCACACCCGCCGACGTGCGCCGCCCAACTCGCCGACAAGGCGCCATCCAATCCCTGCGCGCGCCTCAGGCCAAATTCCAGCACGGGATCGTCTCCCGCCGCGCCGGCGATGCGCGACGCTTTGGTCGCGATCAGCGTCTGAAAATTCATCACGCACAACAACGCCGTCTCCAGAATCTGACACTGGACGATCGGCCCGGTGATTCGCAGCAGAGGCTCGTGCGGAAAAACCACCGTGCCTTCGGGAATTGCGTCCACATCGCAGCTGAATTCCATTTCTCCCAGATAGGTGAGAAAACCGGGGTTGAACAACGGCTTATCGTCGTTTCCCGTCAGACCTGAAAGATAGTCAAGATCGCTGGCGTCAAACTTGAAGTGGCGAAGGTAGTCGATCACATAGGTCAACCCGCAGGAGATCGAGTAGCCGCCCTTGAATGGATTCCGCCGAAAGAAGAGATTAAAGACAGCGTCTTTTGTATGCGCGCCGGTCTTCCAGTAGCCGTAGGACATGGTCAACTGATACAAGTCCGTGGCCAGGCCCAGATTCTCCCGATAGATTCTGCTAAGTGTGTCCATTTTGGCTCTGTTGCTTCTCGTCCATCCCCAACCCGTCGAATCCACTCCGATATGATCCTTGTTTGTATGCCGTCGCCACGCGAATTCACCGCCTTCGACGGGTCGCTCAATGACGACTGCCAAATCACGCTTTTCTGATTGATGTCAATTAAAAACTTTTAATGTGTGATACAGGCGCTCAGGGAGTCTGGCAAGCGATTTGAAAGACTATTTCCGACGGCTCCAAATCGCTCGCGCTGCCTCCCAATCGGCCGGGGTGTTCAGGTTGAAAAGATCTTCGTCCAATCTGGCCGGCGGCCGATATCCCCGCGCTGCAAGCGCGCCTGCCAGCGCCTGGATGGACCGCTTTCCCGCAGCCATCTGCGATTCGACCGTCGCCAGCGCTTCAACCCGCAACACCGCCGGAAAACCATAGCCCGAGTCGCTCCGAGCAAAGGCCGCTCGATCGCCTTCCCGCAGGCTCGCGAGCAGCTCCCCCACAAATTCACCTGAAACGAACGGCATGTCGCCCGACAAAATCAGGAGCGTCTTCTTTCGGGCTCGTTTCAAAGCCGTATAAATCCCGCCGATCGGCCCGCAACGGGGAACAAGATCGCGCCGGATCACCCGCGTCGGAACCCCCAAAGACGCCGCCAAAGCCCGCACGTGACCCAGCGACGTGCGCCGCCCGATGCGCAGGGCCAGCTTGTCCCGCCCCATGCGCTCGCTCAACCCGCCCGCCAGAATGGCAATTTCAAAATCGCCCATCGCCGGAGGAAGCCGCGAGAATCGTTCGTCGCCTGTCATGGAGTCATTGAACGACGCGAACCCTTCGCGCCCTTTTAAAAATCGCCTGAAACACTTGAAAATAGTTCCAAATTTGGGTTGCGACGGCCGGATCACATTGATACTTTGCTCGCCCTTTTTCGGTGGATTCGCCGAATCTGGGAAAACGGCCATTAATCGTCCGGCTTCATGTGAGGCTGGCGGCCACAATAACACCTAACTAGAATCCCCTGTTCCGGGGATGGTTCTTCCGCTTCATCGCGAGGAACTGACACCAAAGGAAACACATTGAACATAGGAATAAAAGAACTGCTGGAAGCCGGAGTCCATTTTGGACATCAGACTCGTCGTTGGAACCCGAAGATGAAGCGCTTCATCTTTGACTCTCGCAACGGCATTCACATCATCGATCTCACCCAGACGCTGCAGCAACTGACCGAAGTCTGCGAACATCTGGGCAACATCGTCCGCAATGGCGGCAACGTGCTCTTCGTCGGCACCAAGAAACAGGCCCAGCAGGCCATCAAAGACGCCGCGATTTCCTGTGGACAGCCCTACGTCACCGAGCGTTGGCTCGGCGGCACGCTGACCAACATGAAAACCGTTCGCCGGTCCATCGGCCGAATGAATGAAATCGAGAAGATGTTCGAAGACGGGAGCATCAATCAATTTGGTAAGAAGGAGCAGTCCTCGCTCAATCGCCAACGCGAGCGCCTGGTGCGCAACCTTGGCGGCATCCGGGAAATGACGAAGTTCCCCGAGGCCATCTTCATCGTCGACGTCAAACGCGAACACAACGCCGTCGCTGAAGCGCGCCGTCTGAAAATTCCGTTGATCGCCATTGCCGACACCAACTGCAACCCGGACTACGTCGACATGCCGATCGCCGGCAATGACGACGCAATCCGCTCCATTCGACTCCTTCTCTCAGTAATCACGGAAGCGGTCACTCAGGCACGCGCCGAATACGAGGCAAAATACGCGGCGAAGAAAAAGGCCGAAGAAGAAGAAGCGGCAGCTGAAACCCCGACTGAGGAAACCCCGACTGAGGAAACCCCGACTG
>JBLHKZ010000154.1:0-13455 GCA_047618185.1 Limisphaerales bacterium | reverse complement strand
TATTCCTCATGCATCGCATCGGCAATCGCGTAGAGATAGGCCTCGTCGGATTCATAATGCTCATTCGGCTGCTGGCCCTCGACATCCGAGGGCGACACCGCAGTCATGAACACTTCCTCCGCCCCGCGCGCCTCGGCCGCCGCCTTGACGTTGGCAATGTCGCGCTTCAGCGACTCCTGTCCGCAGTATTCCACCGGCCCGGAGCAAACGAGCTTTACCGGTTTGGCGACCAAGCCTTCGCGCGCCTTGCGATGCGCGTCGTAGAATTCTGGAAAAGCGATTGTCTCCCGCGATTCCACCCATAAATCTTCGCCCTGCTTTTCACTCGGCGAAAAGCCTTTCAGCCGCTCGGCGATGTAGGTCAAAAAACTCGACTTACTCTGCTCGCCATCGCAAACGATATCGATGCCCGCCTCGACCTGGCCCTTGACGATCTCGGAAACCGCGCCCTGGACCGAAGATTCGAAAATACCTTTGTCGTAGTCCTCGCCGCGCTCCTTGGCCCAAAGAAGATCGAGAACATTGCGAGGCCGGGCAAGACTGCCGACATGAGTGGTGAGGATGCGGTCCGTGCTTCGTTTCATATTGTGCGGATTTCGCGGTTCAATAAATCGCCGAAAGACGTCGGCGCGTTGAAAGTCTGATTCTATGTTTGCGAAACGCCGAAACGTCACTGCATAAATGACGCACAACACATCAGGTTTTCCGTCATATGAAAAATCGACGCAAACGCATGCCTCGCGTGGCCATCCTGGTCGAAACGACGCGCACCTACACACGAGAGCTTCTCGCCGGCGTGCGGCGCTACGTTGACCGGCACGGTCCCTGGTCGGCGATACTGGAGCTGCGCGCGCTGGATTCCTCGCCGCCTCCGTGGCTCGCGGGCTGGGATGGCGACGGCATCCTTTCCCGCACGTTTACCCAAAAAACGGCCGACGCCATCGCGGCGACCGGCCTGCCCGTCGTCGAACTACGCTCGACCAGCCTGAATCATGATTGCCCCTTCGTGGGCGTCGACAACAGCCGGGTTGGCGCCATGGTCGCCGAACATTTTCTTGAGCGCGGCTACACCCGATTCGCCGCCTACAGTCTCCACACCGAAAGCTTTTTTGTGGAAAGAACGCAAAACTTCATGAACGCCGTGAGCGACGCCGGCCACGACTGTTCCGAACTGCCGGAGCGCGGTTCGGACAAGGCGCGCGATTGGGAAAAGAGTCAGAAACGTCTCGTGGCATGGCTCCAAAGTCTGCCCAAGCCCATTGGCATCTTTGCCGCCAACGACCAACTCGGCGTGCGTCTGCTCGAAGCCTGCCGCCGCGCGGAAATCGCGGTCCCCGAGCAAGTGGCGATTGTCGGCTGCGAGAATGAGGAAACGCTCTGCGCATTTGCGTCGCCAACACTCACCAGCGTCCAGTTTGATGGCGACGCCGTCGGCTATCTGGCGGCCGAGAACCTCGACCTGATGATGCGCGGACGCCGGCCCCGGAAACGCCGCACGCTCGCGCCCCCGAAACACATCGTCGTCCGGGAATCCTCGGACGAACTCGCGGTCAGCGACCACCTCGTCGCCCGCGCCGCGCAAATCATTCGCGAAGACGCCGTCGCAGGCCTGAATGTGGACGATCTGTGCCGACGGCTCAACGCGTCCCGCAGCACGCTGGAACGCAGGATGAAAGCCGCGGTCAAACGCACGCCCAAGGAAGAAATTCTGCGGATTCGCTTCCGCGAGGTGGAGCGGCTTCTCCGAGAGACGGACCTGCCCATCGACGTCGTCGCCGAACAGACCGGTTTCGTGCACAGCCACTATCTGCAAGCCGCCTTCAAACAACGGCACAACGAGACGCCAGGAAAATACCGCAAGCGATTCACGCAAAAAGGCTTCGCCTGAATCCGGGAAGCGAACGCGCGCCAGTCCCGGAGGGACGGTTCGAGAATAGCCCGGCGTTTCAACGCCGGGCAGGGCGAAAGTGGACGAAGTCCCGAAGGGACGGCTGAAACGGGCTGAGGCGCGCCAGCGCCTACCCCTGATCGTCGAAGTATTTCCACTTCCCTTCAAAACGGCGAAAGCGGGAATGCTCATGGTGGCTGTGCGATTCTCCCTGAGTCTGATACTCCGCAGCGAATTCCACCTTGCCGATTTTATCGCGAGCCAAGCCCTGGCGCGCGGACAGGATCTTCAGGGATGTCCAGGTCACGCGCTCGATGTTGGTCTCGATTACCCTTCGTGTTCCTGGCGTGCGTGAATCCGGATGCGTGGTTTCGATCAGGTAGTCAACGCGCTTGAGCGAGTAGGCGCTGAAGCGGGAGCGCATCAACTGCTCGGCGGTTTCAGCGGGTGTGCCTTGATCCAGAAAACGACCGCAGCAGGCGACGAGCTGTTCGCCGGACCCACAAAGACACGAAGCGTTATCGGTTGGCTCGGAAGGATCACTCATTAAACGTCACGGTGTATTTGTAGCAGTTGGCGGTGAAGAGCTCATCGGGATTCTCGTAAAGCCGGGTCAGATAAACTTCCAGTTCATGGGTCTTACTGTGCTCGATGATCCAGAAATTCGAAAGCTGAAGCATCTTCCCTTCTCCTTCGTGGCGCGTGTCGATCTCGGTCACTGTTTCTTTCTTCAAGCCCAGCGTTTCCTCATCGATCTCGCCAATGATCAGCGGATAACGCGGGTGGCCGGCGTTGGTCGGCTTCTCCGGCGCGATGTTGCCGATCCAATAAAGTTTCTTCGTCTTCGAACTGCGGAACAGGCGATGAAACGTGCTGGTGGAAAAGAAGTTGGCGCCGTTGCTGTAGGTGAACGGCCTGGGCTTGGTGAAGGTCAGCCCCCCGTCGCTGGACACGCCATAATACTTGCAGGCGGGGCTGTCCTTGTACCGGGTCACGCGCCAGACAATCAGCACGCGGCCGTCGGTCAGCTCCGCGACATCCGCCTCCAGCAAGCCGTTGTATGCCGTCTCGCGCGGAAGCCAGGCGGTCTTGCCTGCCTGCCAATCATAAGCCTGCTTGTCCTTGTTCCAACGACCGACGAAACAATGACTGCCGATGGTCCCCTTCGTCGGCCAGACCGTTCTCCCAAGCGGCGCGTCCTCGACATCGGCGGGGATGCGCGAATTGGTGACCGGGATGATCAGGCTGCCATTGCTGTGCCGGAAAATGGACTGCCCCGGATAGCCGTTATTGTTCTCCAGATAGTCTGGATTCAACAGGTCTTCCGGATCAAAATCGGCGCCGCCCTCATTCCTCAGCATGTGCGGCGGACCAAAGGTTTTCCCGTCATCGTACGAAAGCCGAATCAGACTGTGATTATAGATCCGCCGCGGCGGGCCCTGCCGCATATCGCGAACGTGATGGATCGCCAGCGACACATGCCGCTCGGACGCGGGGTCGTAAATGCCGCAGAATTTCCAATCGATGATCGACGCCTTGTCCGGGAAGGTCACGAGCGACGGCAGCGGCGTCAACGGCGACCAGGTCTGGCCATCGTCATGCGAAACTCGGCGACGCGGCTCGGTCGGCGTGTCGCCATAACCGCGCACCTGATCGTCGTGCGACCACACAGTTTGAATCTCCTCACGATAGCCGGGCTTGCCGGAGTAAACCCAGACCCACGGCGCTTTATGCGGGACGGTGTTCTTGATGTAGATCTCCCGCTTGACTGTCGCAACCGGCTTCTTCGCCTCCGGTTTCAGAACGCGACTGTCGTCACCCGGCGTCCACCATTCATCCAGCAAGTCTTTCATGCGCGCGAGGCGGGGCGCCTGCTTTGGATCGGCGACAAGGTTTTTCGTCTCGCGCGGATCGCCAACCACATCGAACAAAGCAGCTCCCTGTAGATAGCCGCCCCAGGGTTTCTTTCCATCTTGCGAGCTTGGAACGATCAGCTTGAAATCGCCGTCGCGAATCCAGCGATAGGCAAGGTCGCGCGAAGGATGCCCCAGCGAGGTCGCGTCGCCCGGATAAATCCCCCCGTAAACCGGACGCTTCGCATCGAGCTTTGCGTCGCCTTTTGCGGACGACATCAGGTCCACGCCCGGTAAATCAGGAATGGCGGCCTCCCCGCCGACCGCCGAAAGTATCGTCGGGACCAAATCCACCGAGCTGACCAGCTCCTCATGCGTCCCCGGTTTCGTGACGCCCTTCCAGCTCAGCAAGATCGGCGTCCGCAGCCCGTCCTCAAACGGCGAACGTTTACTCTCTTTGGTGTGAAAGAAAAAGTCCTCTTGCGTCTTATGCCGACGCTTCCCCGGCGTCCAGCCATTATCGGTCACGAAGACGAACAGCGTCTCCTCGGTCAGGCCCTTCTTCTCCACGTGGTCCATCAACGCACCCACGGTGTCGTCGAACTGCGAGATGGAAGCCAGGTAGGGAATCTCATGCTCCGCGATCTTCGGATTGCCGCGATAGAGATCGAAATATTTCTTCGGCGAGTCATGCGGCTGGTGCGGCAGATAGGGCGCGTACCAGACAAAGAACGGCGTTTCCTTCCGATCGCAATCGTCAATGAAATCGTAGATCGGCTTCATCGTCTCGCGCCCAATCTTCAAGCCCCAGTCGCCATTGCCATGCGCGGCCTTCACCCCGCCGGCCAGCGTGCGCACACCCCCAAAGGTCTGCCCGGGCGGCGGTTCAAAGATCGTCATGCCATCGGTAAATCCCGCATTGCGGAAATGCCCCTCCCAGAATTTGCCCGTCTGCAAACAACGATAACCCGCCTTCGCGAGAACCCGCGGCAAAGTCGGCTGGGATTTGATCAGATAGAACGACTCATTCCGCACACGTTCGTATTCCGCGCGAGACTTCATCTTGTTGAAGCCCGAATTCCCCGGCGGCGGATGGTTGTAGTGAATGCCATTCTGGTGCGGATAAAGCCCGGTCAGCAAGGTCGCCAGTGAAGGGCTGCAAACACTCGTGGGAACATAGCCGTTTACGTACCGCGCCGAAGCCGTCGCCAGCCGATCCAGATTCGGCGTCTGAACCAGATCGTTCCCCATGAACCCAAAGTCCCGATAAGTCTGATCGTCCGAGATGATCAGAATGACATTCGGGCGAGGAGCAGCGGCGGAGGCCAACGCCGCCAGGACATTCAGCCACAAAAAGGCGCAAAGAATACAAAAGGAGACTCGACGGATCATTGCGAAGATCATGGGCAATCGCCGCCTCTGTTGTCCAGCCGCGCCGGCAGGGAACGGATTCCACCGCGACAATCCGGAACTGGCGCCGTTCTCAAATTGTGAACGTGTTCCTGAACGACGCTCAAAGAGTGGGAGCTCTTGTTGGGGCCATTGTTGGGATCCCTTCGGGATGCAGGGTCTTTCTGGACGTTTTCCGGTGGTGTCGCTCGTGCCTCGCTCATCCCCCAGAAGATCCGCATCCCGGAGGGATGCCAGCCAACAGTCGCCGGACGACCAACTGCTCCTCATCGCTTCGACATCCCTACGCCAACACATCCGCCGGCTCGTAGGCCTTGCCCAGGATCTTGGCGCTGTCGAATTTCAGCCATTGCTCGAGGACGGCCGCGTAGACCTGGCGGAAATCGGTGTGGTGCTTCAGGTCGCCTTTGTCGAGGTCAGTCAGGCTCGGCGTCTTACCGATCAGGCCAGGCTTGATCTTGCCTCCAGCGAGGAACATCGGCGCGGCCGCGCCATGATCGGTGCCGGCGCTGGCGTTCTCTTTCACCCGTCTGCCGAATTCGCTGAAGGTCATCACTAGCGCGCGCTTGTCGTGGCCGTGTTCACCCAGGTCCCGGACGAAGGCAGAGACCGCGTCGCTCAGTTCCGTGAGCAGCGCGCGATGGGCGTTGCCCTGATTCGCGTGGGTGTCGAATCCTCCGAGCGTGAGATAGTAAATGCGCGTGTTCATGCCGGCGTCGATCAACTGAGCGATCGTGCGCAGCCGCTTCGCCAGGCCGGAAGTCGGGTAATCGACGGAGGTCTTGTAACCCTTGAGCGCCTCCTGCACGCGCTCGCTGGACGACAACGCATTGAGCGAGCTTTGCCGCATGAAACTCACCAGGCTATGGTCGCCCGCGCGTTCGATCTCAGCGCGCTTCTGAATGGATTCCCGCAGCCGCGCATCGCCGCCCACATCGAGCTTGAAATCCTCCAGCGAGCTGACTGTCGGCGTCTGGATGTTTTCTCCGACCAGCGCCAGCGGCTGACGATCCGCGCCCAGATGCAACGCCGGCACATCGCTTCCCGCGACCGTTGAGCGGTCGAGATAGCGCCCGAGCCAGCCACTGGAACGGTTCTTTTCATTGCGATGACAGGTGTGCCAAATGTCCATCGACGAAAAATGGGAGCGATTTGGATTGGGGTAGCCGACGCCCTGAATCACCGAGAGTTTACCGTCTTCCAGCAAATCAGAAAATCCGCCCATCGCGGGATGGAAACCGAGCTGGTCGTCGATCTTCTTCACCTGGCCGGATCCGATTCGCAGGGTGAAGCGGTTGGCGTTGTAGGCGTCGTCCGCGTAGGGAATGACGGTGTTGATTCCGTCATTGCCTCCGGACAGCTGAATGACGACGAGGACGTTCTCGCTCGACGATTTGGCGGTCGCGGCGGCAGCGGAAGTCTGGAGCAGAAACTGCGGCGCGGCGGCGGACATCGACAACAGCGTCGAGGAGCCGAGCGTCGTTTTGAGGAACTGGCGGCGATTGGGGTTCATGGCGGAAGATTGGGGTTCAACTCAACTCAATTGAAATTCAGGCAAGGCGCCGATGGCGTGAATCACGGCGGCGATGCGGCGATGCGGTTCGCCCTTCGAGGTCTTCGCGAGACTGACCAGCGAAGCGCGAACGCTCCGCGGGGTCTCGGACGCGACGAGCAACTCGAGCAGCCAGTCGACGGTCGCCTCGGAGCCATCGACGCCGGCGGATTTTACGACCGCGGCCAGGTCGCCGCCTTTGAAGCGGGTCTCCTTGTCGCTGAGCAGACGCCGCACGAGATTGTTACGACCGAGCATCGTGGAGGAATTGATCCAGGCCCGACCGCCGTCCCAACCCTTCACATTGGGCGGGTAGTAAAGCGCCTGCCCCAGCTGGCCGAGTGACTGATTGAGCTGTTGCAGATTAGCGGTGGCCTCCAACGAGCGCAGCAGCCCGATGCCCAGCTCAACCGGGGAGCGAACTTTCTGCGCGATCGCGTGTTTCGAGTAAAAGAGATTGCTGCGTAGGATACGTTCGACGAGCGGCGCCACTTGCAGATCGTTTTCGCGAAAGAGTATTGCCAGCGGCTCGATCAGCGCGTCGGGCATTTCAGGCTCATCACAGACGAAGTAACGCGTCAATTTGCGGGCGATGAAGCGCGCAGTGGCGGGCTGTTCCAGCACGATGCGCACGGCGTCCTCGCCTTTGAACGCGCCTGTCTTGCCGAGAAAAGTCTTGCTGCCCTTGTCGTGCTGACGGTCGTTCACGAGGAACTTCCCCTTGCGAATCTCCCAGCCCGTGAATGCGCGGGCCATTTCGCGAATGTCCTCCTCGGTGTAGTTGCCAACACGGAGACAAAACAGCTCCATCAGTTCGCGCGAGAAGTTTTCATTGGGCCGGCGTTTGCGATTGGTCGTGGAATCCAGCCAGACCAGCATGGCGGGATCCTTGGCCATGCCGTGGGTCAGCTGGCCGAAGTTGCCGCGCGCATGCCGCCGCAGGAGAGTGTCATGATCCTTGATCATGCGGGCGTCGGTGACCTTCGCGGCGCTGGTCGCAAAGTGCCCGTGCCAGAATAGCGTGAGCTTCTCGAGCGACTGATCGGGCGTGTGCAACATGCGATAAAGCCACCAAGCGCCCAAAGCCTGGGGCTTCCCGCCGGACATGACCATGCTGCCCATCATGTCGGCCTTCATGGTGAAACCGCCCTTCGCCAGCGGCTTCGCGGGAGCGTCTTCAAGCGTGGAGGAACCGGCGTAAAGCAGTTTCTTGATCGCCCCTTCGGCTCCCTGCTTGACCGCGGCGTCGAGTTGTCTGGAATCGGCTCCGAAGCCGGCGCGGCGATACAAGTGCGCGGCGGCGCGGCGATTCCAGGGCTGACTGGCGCTGGGCTCGAATGGCGCCCAGGCCCAATCTGGTTTGACGGCGCCGAGATCGTTCATGGCAAGTGGTTCGTGGGTGAGCTGCCTGCAGGCTATTTCGAAGTCGCGGCCGCGACGCCAATGCTGAGGCTCAGACCCAGCTCGCCCCCGCCGGTCTTCAGCTCGAGGGAGGCGTCACGAAACATGTCCACCAAGGTGAGAAGAACGGTGATCTCCCCGGCGGCCTCGTCTTCGGTCTGGCCTTTCTTGAGCTGGTTGCTGGCGATCAACTGACCCTTGTTGTCGTCAAGGATGACGGCCAGCTCCTTCGCGTCCAGATGAAAGCGGGTATTGACGTCGAGCGATTCGGGCTTCGGCCGTTTGGCGAGGGCTTCGATGAGACTGCCGGCGAGCTGCCGGGCGCTGCTAAGCACAAAATAATCCCCCACCTGGGCGATGGCCGGCGAGAAATTGTGATGAACCGCGGCGTCCGTTTCTTTCTTCTCCTCATCGCTCAGGAAATAGTCCGCGGAAATCACAGTCGCGTCACCCTGTTTGGAGTTGTTCAGCTCAAAGGGAGATCGTCCCTGCTGCGTGCCCTGAATGTTGATGAAGCCGACGACGGTCTGAAAGGCCAGCCGCAGGTAACGCTGCATGGTCTCGGGCTCCTTCGTGTGAAACACAAGGGCGCCCGCCGGATATTTGACCGCAGGAATCGGGCCGCCCGCAGCCTTGAAATCCTGCCGCGCCACAACCAACTGCACCTGAGGCGCCAATTGCCCCAGCACTTCCTTGCCGAAGTCCTTTCCGTTGAAGAACAGCCCCAGCGTGGTTTCCGATTGAGCCAGTTTCGCCGCCTGATTTTCATTGAACAAGTCGTCGGCCGCCAGCCACATCGCGCTGAGATCGCGATAGGTCGAGATGGAGAGCAACGTTCCCCTGGGCAAAATCGGCTTCTCGGCGGCGCCCTTGCCTTTCGGGCCAAAGAAGAAGGAGCGGCTTTCGGAAGCGGCGGCCGAATCCATCGGCACGGCCAGCGTGAGGACCGCGCCCTCATCCGCGAAGTCCAACGTGCCCGTGACGTGGGGCGTGTCTTTCAGCGCCTCGGCAATGCCGCCAAATAACAGTTCCGCGCCGGGATTTTCAGTCTTGCCCGTGAAAAGCGCCTCGGCGATGCCAGCCGAGCGAATCGCGTTCAAGTCCGTGTAGGCCCAAAGCGATTTCCCTTTGGCCGCGCTTTTGCGGGCGGTCCGAAAATCCTTGTTGGCCGAGAGCGTCTGTTCGTTCGCATCCAGCAAATTATCGAGAATGGCTTTGCCGAGATCGCCCTTGTTGACAAAAATCAGCCACTGATCGACGACGGCGAAGCCTCCCTCGCCAGCTTTGTAGACTTCCACTTCGCGGTAGAGCTGGCTGGGCAGCGGATCGGGATTGCCTTTGCTTTTCGCGTCGTCGCGCGTGAGTCCGATGAGCGTTTGCACGGCCTTGTCCAACGTCCCGGCGTCGTCCGCCTTGAGCAACACGGCCAGTCCTTCGGTCTCGCTGTCGACCCCCAGATAAACGCCGCCCGCGGTGATCGCTTCGAGCGTCGAACGCCACTTCATGCCGGCCTGCGTCTCAATGGCGCCGAGAATCGTCAGAAATCCCTGATATTCCTCATTGCCGACCAAATACGGATAGATCTCAGTCGCTTCGAGATTCTTTCGCAGCGGGCTGTCCATGACAAAACGAATCACGTCCGCCGATTGACCGAGCTCGGCGTAGATGACAGTGGTCGAGGGAAAGAGATCCGCCCCCGTCCTCGCGACTTTTGCCGCCCTGGCGTCGCCGCCTGAAAGAACCAGCGCGAGGAGGATTGCGAACAGAGGAGAAAGAAGCCGAGGCATGGAAAAAAAGTGGGGCATCAGTTCAGGATTTTAAAAGGTTTTATGCGGCCGCGCTCTCGCGGCTTGTGTCTTGTCGTCTTTTCCTGATGACGCGCCCTACTTCGAGCGGTTACCACAAATCGCGCCCGGATCCAAATTAGCATTAACCCTCCTCGCCGCCGCTAATCATGGTAAATGCGTTAAAAGCAATCACGGCCTTTACAGTTCTCCCGCACGTCGCCTCGCTTGCCCCGGCGGGCTCGCCGTGGTAAATCGTGCGGAATGGCATGGCGGATCGATGAGCATGTGGAGCGCGGTGAGATCGACAATCGAGTCAAGGGATTCGTGCGCGGGAAGATCTGGCTGGCGGGTCGAGAGAAGCCCCTCCAGCTCGAATTAACCGGCAACGGCCAACGCGATCTCGCTGGCTGCCTGCTCACGTTTCACAATCCCGGCGAGACGTTTCCCCTTCCTGCGGACGCTAATTTGTTCGCAGATCAGAAGGGCTCCATCGGCGATCTCACCGCGTCGCGCAAAGTGCGCGTCTTCGACATCCCGTTCGACGAGGCCCACGCCATGATCAAGAACGGCGAAAAGCCGCCCGAGCATATGGCCAACTGCCTTTACCTCGAATGGTTCAGCGACCGCAACGGACGCGTCGTCATCGAAACCGCCGATTTCAAACTCACCCTCTCCGAGCCTCATTGGGAATTGACCGACGAGAACGAGGCTGAACGAGCGCGGACGGCGGCCCGGGGTTTCGGAGGGTTCATCGAGAAACTGAGCGACGCCGTCGAGAACGCCAAAACGAAAGTCGACTACGAGAAGGAAGATTGGGACGAATTCGACTATGAGAAATTCCTGCGGGAATCGGACGCCCGCACAGACAAATATGGCGAACTGCTCGACAAGCACGGACACGACAAGGAAAGCCGGGAGAAAATTGACCGCGAAATGGGCTGGATCGGGGGCGACGACGGAGGGAAGGAAGCGGAATCAGAAGATGATGAAGATTTTGCGTGGCGAGATGCCGACTCGAGCAAAGCGCCCGAGCTGATTCCCGAGCCCGCCACCGAGGGGCGCGACTGGATTCGATGCGAGGACGGGAGCATCGGGCATCCGCTTCAGGAAAAATGCGCGGAAGGCGCGATCGCTCTCTGGCGCGAGATTGACGCGCTCGGGCTCAAGGAGAACGACGATCCTTTGGCAAAATTGCTGGTCGAATATCAGATCATCGGCGCCAAGCTCGCCGGCGCGCTAAACGGCCTCGCGTATGGCCGCGACCTCAGGGATTCCGCTTTTGTGGTGGCCTGCCTCAAGCGCGCGCTCAGCCACTTGCATGCGGCTCAGGAAGGCTTGGCCGAAGTCCAGGCGGACAAGGTCAAGACGCTGCCATCCGACACCATCGATCGAGTGCGAAAAGAACTCTTCGAAATCCGCGAGGGCATCTTGAGCCTGATGGACGAATTTCGGGGAAGGTCAATGGGGTGAGGTCACTGAAGCGGGATCTGGCTGCCTCACAACGTTCGCGATCGGGGCGCGACTGTGTCGTCCCGACCAGTCGCAGCGGCTGCAAATAGACGAGCCCGGTCATCCGAAGGAAGTCTCAAATTCTTGTAGCAGACGAAGTGACGAGGCTCACGTGTCGGTCTTTCGTATTGGTTCGATATGAGCCTCGTCACCTCGGCTGCTACGAATCGTTTGAATCGCTGCCGCTGTTAGCCGAACCAGCGCCAGCATCTGAAGCCCACCCTACTTCTTTCCGCCTTTTCCCTTGGCCTTTTTCTTCGCGACGTTGGCGAGCATGTCTTCGCGGGTCTTCTTAAAATCGTGGGAGATCTGGATGGCCTTCTTCCGGTCGGCCTCGTCGTAATCCCAGAATTCCTGAACCACCTTTTCGCACTCGGGATAGTGGGAGCCGTCGTCGCCAATGCTCTTGCGCAGCTTCGCAAACCGCTTCTTCAGGCGATCGCGAACCTTCGCGTATTTCGGATCGTCGTAGACGTTGTTGAGCTCGGCCTTGTCCTTGCGAAGGTCGTAGAGCTCCCAAGCGGGCGGTGTCTGGTTCTGGCCTTTGTAGTCGCAACCGTAGAAATAGATCAGCTTGTGGGTCTTGGTGCGGATGGCCATCTCGCCGGGATTGTCGTGATGGGCCATGTGCATCCAGTAGCGGTAGTAGGCGGCTTTCTTCCAGCCCTCGGGCTCCTTGCCGGTTTCGCAGATGGAGCGAAAGGATTTGCCCTGCATGCCGGCCGGGATCTCGGCGCCGGCGAAATCGAGCAGCATGGCCGGATAGTCAACGTTTTCAATGATCGCGTCGCTGCGAACGCCGGCGGGGATGCTCTTCGGATAACGCACGATAAAGGGCATGCGTTGCGATTCGTCGTAGGCCCAACGCTTGTCCTGAAAGTCCTTCTCGCCGAGCCAAAAGCCCTGGTCGCCGGTGTAGACAATCAGTGTGTTGTCGTAGAGGCCTTCGGCCTTGAGGTAATCGAAGAGCCGCTTGAGATTGTCGTCCACACCTTTGACGCAGCGGAGGTATTTCTTCAAGTAAGCCTGATACGCGAGCCGCGTGGTTTCGACTTCAGAAAACTTCGCGGGATCGTAGTCGGCGGGAAATTCCTCGGGGAATCGATTGAACAGATCGACGGCGTAGGAGCGGCGCGGATTGCGCGATCCGATGGAGGTGCCAATGTGCGGCGTGAGCTCGTCGTTGTGGCCGCGGGTGGCGATGGAGCCCCAGGTTTTGGGCGTGTCGTAAAGCGTGGCCGGCTCGGGGATGGTCACGTCCTTGAGGTAGGACTGATAACGCTCGGCGTTTTCAAAGTAGTCGTGCGGCGCCTTGTAATGATGACTGATGAAGAACGGTTTGGTTTTGTCGCGCTTCGTCCTGAACCACTCGAGCGTGGAGTCGGTGATCGCGTCGGAGGAATGCTGCCCCTTGTGAGTGACCACGTTCTTCGGCCACGGCTTGTCGCCCTGCACGCGAAACTCGGTGTTGAAATATTTCCCCTGGCCGGGCAGGACCTTGTAGTAGTCGTAGTTCGGCTCTTCCTTGAGGTGCCACTTGCCGATCATCGCCGTCTGATAGCCCGCCTTGCGCATCGCGAGGGGAAGGGTCTGATCCGCCGGTTTGATGCGGCCGCCCAGATCGAAGACGCCGTTCTTGTGGTTGTACAGTCCGGTGATGATGCTGGCGCGCGAGGGCGTGCAGATCGCATTCCCATTGAAGGCGTTGTCAAAAGTGATGCCCTCCTTCGCCAGGGTGTCGATGGTCGGCGTGGGGTTGAGGTCCTTCAACAAAGTCGCATAGGCGCCCACCGCCTGTGCGGTATGATCGTCGGACATGATGAAGATGATGTTTGGACGCTCCGCAGCCTGCGCATTGAACGCGAGCGCGGCGGCAAGGGCCAGGATGGCAGTCAGCTTCTTTTTCATATTGTTTTTTAAAGGCCCTCACCCCGGCATCGCGAAGGGATGGCAGCGGTTGAAATTACGGACTCTCGTCGTGACTTGCTGCGACACCCTTCGGGGTCGGTTCGTTATCGGTTTGCAACCCCGGGGGGTGTCGCTCCACTCAACCCC
>JBLHKZ010000153.1:0-13482 GCA_047618185.1 Limisphaerales bacterium | reverse complement strand
CGCGATAAGAGCTTCCTGGTTGGTCATGGCACAGAGGCAATGCGAACGGGGCCGGGTGGATAGCTACTCGAGGAATGGGTTTGCCTGAGTAATTGAATCCGCCGCTGACGTCCTTATTGCTGGTTTAGATAGACCTACTCAATCGAATAACAAAAGACAATGTCCGTCTGAGTTCCCGCGGATGGCGCGAGTTGCGGGATTGACCTGACTTGGGTCGCGCCGCCCGCTAGAGTCCCTTCGCTGATGGATAAACTTCGACATACTCTGACATTTTTTCGTCCGGATCGCGCTCGGATTGGCGCCGTGTTGGGTTTGTTGTTTTTGAGCATCGGCACGAGTTTGCTCAAACCTTGGCCGCTTGCCATTATCGTCGATTCTGTGATCGGCAAGGAGCCCGCGCCCCGATGGCTGGAAACGTCGGACAAGTCCTTTCTGCTGCTGTTGCTCTGCCTTCTGATTCTAATCATCTACGTGGGCCACGGCGCCCTTTCGGCGTTGCAGAATTACCTTTCAATCCAGGTCGGATTGCGTGGATTGCAGCGCGTCCGCAACAGCGTCTTCGATCGGCTTCAGCGGCTGTCAATGCGGTTTCATCAGACGGCGGCGACTGGCGACACGGTGCATCGCGCGGCTTGGGACACCTATGCATTTCAAAAAATGTTCCAACAGGGGCTGGTGATTTTCGCGACGGCCGCGCTGTCGTTGCTGTTGATGCTGGTGGTGATGTGGCAGATGAGCGTGAAGCTGACGATGGTGGCCATGGGGCTCGTGCCGTTGCTGCTGCTGGCGATCCGGGTGTTTGGCGGACGCATGCGAGAGAGCGGCGCATTGGCGGAGCAGGCCGACGCCGCGGTCACTTCGGCGGTAGAGCGAAATATCACCGGCATGCCGTTGATCCAGAGCTACACGCTCGAGGCGCGGGAGAGCCGCAAGTTCACGGCCCACACACTGAGATCCCAGCAGCGGCGTCTGACGCAGCATGGTTGGGAGTTGATCTACTGGCTGGCGATCTCGATCGTGTTTGGCGTCGGGATGGCGGCGATTGTCTGGGTCGGGAGTCAGGAGGTGATCGCCGGAGAGCTGACGATCGGCACGCTTTTGATTTTCGTGGTTTATCTGGGGCAATTGTATGAGCCCTTGAATCAGCTTTCCCACGTGGGCGCCACCGTGGCCACGGCCAGCGCCGGCACGCGTCGCGTCTTCGAGCTCCTGGAATCGAAAGACGAAGTGGCGGAATCGCCTGATGCCCTCCCGATCGGCGGCGCCGCGTCGAATGGTGAAGGGGACAAAGCGGCCGCGATCAGGGGCGAAATCACCTTTGAGAATATTTCGTTTGGCTACGCCGAGGGGAGGCCCGTGCTGAGCGAACTGAGCTTTGAACTGGCCGACGGCGAGTCGGCCGCGTTGATCGGCCCCAGCGGCGTTGGCAAGACGACCCTGATTAATCTTCTCCCGCGGTTCTTCGATCCGTTCAGCGGCTGTGTGAAACTGGATGGCGTCGATGTGCGAAAATATAAACTCAAAGATCTGCGGCGGCAGATCGCGCTGGTCCTGCAGGAGCCCTTGTTGATGCCGACCACGCTGGCCGAGAACATCGGCTACGGCAAACCGGGCGCCTCGTTTGATGAAATTCGCGCCGCCGCGATCGCGGCCTGCGCCGATGGGTTTATCGAGAAACTGCCGGACAAGTATGACACTGTGGTCGGCGATGGCGCCATTCGCCTGAGTTCTGGGGAGAAGCAACGGATCAACATCGCGCGCGCCTTCCTGAAGGACGCGCCGATTCTGTTGCTGGATGAGCCGACCAGCGCGCTGGACGCGGAGAGTGAAGCCCAGGTGATGGAAAGCCTGGCTCGCCTGCGAAAGGGCCGGACAACCGTGATCGTCGCGCATCGAATGGAAACCGTGAAATCGGTGGACAAGGTTCTGGTGTTGGGCGAGGGGCGGTTGGTCGAATCGGGCAGTCCTGAGAAGCTGGCGGTTTCCGGTGGCTATTTTCAGCGCATTGTCGATGGGAATACATCGCTTCTGCGCAAGTAGGTCGGGGCCAAAGATGTTTCGTCATTCACGCTTTTCCGGCGCGGTAGGTTCGAAATCGATTCGAAAAACCGGCGAAAGGACGTATGTTGCCCGCGACATGATTTCCGCTTCGATCCTTAGGCTGGTTGGTCTTGCGTTGTTCATCTCGCTGGCGTTGCCGGGCGTGCGCCCGGGCGCTTCTGGCGCTCAGATGGTCCCGCTTTCGCTCGCGCAACTGACCGAGCAATCGCAGGCGATCGTTCGCGGAACCGTGTCCAGCAAGACCTGCCTGGAGGATGAACGCGGGCGGTTGGTCACTCGAATTCGCTTGAGCGTTGTCGAGGTGTGGAAAGGCCAGGAGGTCGTCGGTGAATTCACGATCGTGCAGGCGGGCGGGACGCTGGGCGACCGGCGGGTGAGGGTCATCGGGCAGCCGGATTTCACGATCGGTGAGGAGGTCGTGGCATTTCTGGAGTTGAACGCGCGCGGCGAGGGTGTCGTGCTCGGCGTCTGCCAGGGCAAGTTCGAGGTTTATCAGGACGTCACGGGCAGAAAACAGGTTCGCAATATTTTCCATGGCGGCGCGACTGCCGGGAGCAGTTCGACCCAGGCGTTGCAGAACAAACTCGGCAACCGCCGATTAACGCTCGCGGACCTGAAGCGGAGCGTTGCCGCGCGTAACCAATGAAGGGCACGCGAACATGCCTGTGGTGGTGCGCGGCGCTCGTCGTTGGCGTGGCTCCCTTTTCGTTGTCGGGCTTCGTGCTGGATATCCAATCGCCGGATCCAGCATTGCGCTGGCATTTGGAAATTCCCGATGCCGGCGTTTCCACCAACACCGTCAATCCGAACACGAAGGCGGTGCGATATTTTCTGGGGGCCGATGGATTTTCACCGGGCAATGTTGAGAACGAACTCAACGCGATTCGCGCGAGCTTCGATCAGTGGGAGGCGGTTTCAGGAACGCATCTGAAATTTGAAGAGGGCGGATTAATGGGGGCAGGCGTCGATCTCAACGCTTCCGACAACACGAACGTGGTGTTTTTCGCGAAGAGCACACTCGTTGGCGGCGGAACGGTCAGCATTGCTGGAACGCTGGGCATCACCTGCATTGGCTCCAGCGGCGGCGTGATTGAGGAGGCGGACATCGTGCTCAATGGCGCCCAATGGAACTGGTTCACCGATCACACGCTCACGACGACGGGCAACAATGACTATTTTATCGAAGGCACGACGACGCACGAGATCGGGCACCTGATCGGACTGCTGCACTCGCCGGTCGGGGGCGCGACGATGTTGGCGCATGCGCGGGCGGGCTTGAAGGATCACCAGATCGGTTTGTCCAGCGACGAACTCGCGGCGGCTCGTTTTCTTTATCCGGTCCCGGCGCAGATCGCGCAACTGGGCGTCGTTCAAGGACGAGTCACGAAGAACGCGGCGGCGGTTTTCGGAGCCATAGTCGTGGCGGAGAACGCGAGCGGGAATATCGTTTCGGGAACTGTGACGGACTCCAATGGCGACTATCAGTTGCCCGCGCTGGAACCGGGCGCGTATCTCGTGCGGGCGACGCCGCTCGATCCGGCCGGCAGCCAGGAATTCCTTGCGCGGGGAATCGACATCGGGTCGGAGTTCGCGGGAGCGCACACTGATTTTGCCTCCTCAGCCAATCAGGCGGTCAACGTATCCGCCGGGCAGATGAGCCCAATCAACCTTGCCGTGTCAGGTCCGAACGTCGGGTATCACATCAGTCACACTCGCAGTCAAGATGACGCGCCCTTGGCCTTTCCCGCGCCCGTGCGACTGGCCTTGGGCGCTGAGAACGTGGTCGTCGGTGTCCTGATTCCCTCGCAGGGCGCGGTTGTCGCCGGAACGTTTTTTCAAATTACCGGCAGCGGCTTGACCTTCGGCGCGACGACGATTGACACCGCAACATTCGCGGGGTTCACCCTTGTTGAAACGACCGTCTCTGTTGCGGCGAATGCGACGCCCGGTCTGCGCAGCATTCGAATTAGTCAGGGTCCGGAGGCGGTCCACGCCAATGGCTTCGCGGAGATTCTCCCGGCCGTGACGGACCACAATTTCGACGGACTGGACGACAGTTTTCAGCGCGCGAACTTTTCTCGGTGGACCGCGTCGGAAGCCGCGCCAAGCTCCGATCCCGACAATGATCATTTCCCGAACGCATCGGAAGCTGCGGCGGGGACCGATCCGAACGATTCGAATTCGAGGTGGAAGATCCAAAGCGTCGCGCAGGACATGACGGGCACGACGGTGACTTTTCAAAGCGCGGCCGGTCTTCGCTATCAGCTGGCCGGCCGCGACGAATTTAGCTCTGGCGCGTGGGCGAACGTCGGCGGGCCGGTCACGGCTTCGGACGCGACGACGCAGATCCTCGACGCAGGCGCGACGGGCGCGATGAAGTTTTATCGGGTCGAGAGCGCGCCTTGAGGCGGGGAGCAAGCCAGGGACGCCAGGGACGCCGAGGACGGCGTCCAGGCCCTCAATGCAGCATCGGCAGCGGGTTGGGCTGCCGCATCAATTCGGCGTCGATTTTGAGGAAATCCTGAAGGCGACGGTTCGTTTCGGCCTCATCGATCGCGCGTCCCATCAGTAAATAGGCCGCGTAATGGTTGCCTTCGGATTCGACGAGGCTGGCGTAGAAATCGGCCAGCTCGGAGTCTTGTTCCCGCAGCGCATCGGACTGCGCCAGCATCTGAAACTTTTCACAGCTGCGGCCTTCCACCAGAGCGCAACAAATCAGGTGATCGATGAGCTGTCCGTCGCGGCCCTTGCGCATGCCTTTCATGATTCCCGAGATCCATTGGCTGGCCACTGCGGGGCCGAAGGAAACGCCGCGCTTTCTCATGTGTCCGAGGACCAGTTCGAAATGCTCGAGCTCTTCGATGGCGATGGCGTTGAGCTCGCTGGCGCGCTCGTAGAGTTGGGGGTAACGCTCAAGCGTCAGCGCCGTTGTGGCCGCCTTGCGTTCGAGATGAGCGTGGTCGAGCAGGACGGCAGGCAGGTTGTTCAGCACCTTCGGCAGCCAGTCGGCCGGGACTTTTTCGTGAAACAGAAGCACACGAGGATTGTTTGCCGTCGGGCGAACGCGGGGCAAGGCGAAACAAACAAAACGCCGCAACCTTATGCGGTCGCGGCGTTTCGTAGGGAGCGATGTTTTAACAGCCGTTCGAAAGCGGGATTTCCCCGGATCAATCGTCTTCCTTGAGCAACAGCTCGATGGCTTTTTCGGCGTCGCGATTGGCGATGTCGCCCCAGCGAAGATTGCCTTTTCGGTCGATGATGAAGTAGTCGGGATAGCTGTTTGCCTTGAAGGCTTTCATGGTCGCGCCGTCGATGTCCAGGGCAATGGCGTATTTGATGTTGTGCTGCTTGGCGGTGGCGGCCATTTTCTCGCCGCCTCTGGGCGCGCAAACGCCGATGATGACGACGCCCTTTTTTGCGTATTTCTCCGCCATTTCATTGGTATGAGGAACAGCGCGAATACAGGGGCCGCACCAGGTCGCCCAGAAATCGAGGAGCACGATCTTGCCCTTCAGGTCGGCGTTGGTGAGAGCCTTGGAATTGATCCAGTCCTTGAGCTTGAGTTCCGGCGCGGGCTTGCCGTGCATGCCGTCGATGGCCTCGCGGTTCTTGCTGCTTTCAAGGGTGGGGGCGTCGTCGGCCAGAGTGATCGTCGGCAGCGCGGCGAGCGTCAGGCAGATTGTGAGATTGCGGTAGAGGCGAGAGATTCCTTTCATGATGGCGATCATTACGACAATGCCCGCAAAAAAAAGCGCAATCTGATGTCCCGGCTTTGGGTTACGCCATTTTCCCCAGCATCCGATCAAGTGAATCGGAGGTCTGGTAGATCAGAGCCTCGGGGTAGTGGGCGTAGGGATGGAAATACTCGAAGGTAAGGAAGCCTCGGTAGCCGTTCTGGTCGAGCGACTCCATGACGGCGGGCCAATTGGTCGTGCCGTCGAGCAGGGGGCGGAAGGTTTCCAATGAGAAATCCGTTCCCTTCTTGGTGAACTCCTTGAAGTGAACGTTCTTGATGCGTTTGCCGAGGATCTTGATCCAGTGCTCGGGGAACTGAAACATCATGATATTGCCGGTGTCGAAATGCACCTGGACGTGCTCGCTGTCGAAGCTGTCGACAAAGCGATTCATCTCGTCGGGCGTCATCAGGTAGCCGTTGAAGAAGATGTTCTCGATGTTGAGGTGAACGTTGAGCTTCTCGGCGTTGGGCAGGAGTTTTCCGATGGCCGCGCGTGCGCGCTGATCGCAGACATCGTTGGGGGTGGGATCGTGGTCTTCGCGCCAGGGCATGTGCACGGCGCCGGGCACGACGAGGAGATTCTCCGTGCCGAGGTCGTGCGCGCATTGGGTCATTTTTGCGGCGAGTTCCATGCCTTTGGCGCGTTCGGCGGCGTCGTTGCTGGTTAGCGGGTAGGGCCAGAAAAGAAAGGAGCAAACCCCGCTGATCTCGATGCCGATCTTGTCCGCCAGTTTGCGAATCTTCTCGTAGTCCTTCGTGCCATGTTTGGGTGAGAGATCGTTATCGAGATCGTAGTTCAGCTCGATCCCGTCGAAGCCGGCGTCCTTGGCGAGGCGCAGGCATTTCTCCAGATCCATCCGATCGGGGTAGGGAAACGCCCACTGGTTGATCGACTTCTTCATGTCGTAGCGTTTGGGTGAACGCTGGCGATCGTCGGGCTGGCTTTGGCTGCGCTGCTGAGCGGCGGCGACGCTCTGGCCGAAGGCGGCTGCCCCGCCTGCGGCGGCAAGCCCCGCGCTGATGGCGGAGCGGCGGGACATTTTGGAAGGGCCTGAAGAATCTGAGGGAGAAGGTTGGGCTTTCATGAGACTGATTTTCCGCTTATAGAGGATCGAAGTTTATCCGGGTTCAATGATGCAAGATTCTCGCCCTGACCTGCCTCCAGCAAGCAAAAAGGCTTCGTCCTATGCTCGCCGCGCAATCTGTCTTTTCGTCGTCCTGTTTCTCCAATTCTTTGCCGCGCCCGATCGCGTCGACGCCGCGCCGCGACTGAAAGTCAGCGAGAACGGCCGCCACCTTGTGAAGGATGACGGGACGCCTTTTTTCTACCTCGCGGATTCTGCGTGGGAGCTGTTTCACCGGATGGAGCCGGACAAGGCCGAGCTCTATATGAAACATCGCGCTCGCAATGGCTTCACCGTGATTCACGCGTCGTTGATCGCCGAGTTGGACGCATTTGGAACGCCTCGCAAAACGGAGGCCATGCCCTTGAAGGATGACAATCCGGCGACTCCCAATCGCGTTTATTTCCGCGACGTCGATTATTTGGTTGGTCGCGCGGAGGACCTGGGCCTGTTCATGGGCCTGGCTCCGACCTGGGGCGACAAGTGGAATAAGCGTTGGGGATTGGGGCCGGAAGTGTTCACTCCCGAGAACGCGCGAGAATACGGGGAGTTTCTTGGGGATCGTTACCAGGAGAGCCCGGTGATCTGGATTCTCGGCGCGGATCGAAATCCGGACACGAAGAAACATTTTGAAATCATTCGCGCCATGGCCGAAGGGCTGCGCAAGGGCAGCGAGGGAAAACAGTTGATCGCCTATTTGCCGATGGACGGCGGCAACTCCGCGAAATGGTTTCACGACGCCAAGTGGCTTGATCTGCACATGATTAACTCCGGCAATCGCGCGGCGGATCTGGCGAACTACGCGCCGATCGCGGAGAATCATGCGCGCAAGTCGCCCAAGCCCACGTTGGACGGGGGAGCGCGGATGGAGGGGCACCCGATTGGCTGGAATCCGGAGAACGGTTGGTTCGACGAATACGACGCGCGCCAGGCGGCCTACTGGGCCCTGCTCTCCGGCGCCTGTGGGCACGCCTACGGGCATCACGGCGCCTGGCAGATGTGGGAGGCCGATAAACCGCCGATCTCGTTTGTTCGCACACCGTGGATCGACGCGTTGAGCGCTCCGGGGGGCGGGCAGATGAAACACGTTCGGGCCCTGTTCGAAGCGCGGCCCTGGCATCAGTTGGTCCCGGATCAGGATGTCATCGCGGGGGATCCCCGACGGGGCGCGGATCACGTGCGCGCGGCGCGGGCGGAGGATGGCAGCTTTGCCCTGATCTATTCGCCGACCGGGCGTTCGGTCACCGTCAACCTGGAGAAAATAAAAGCAAAAAAGATTCGAGCCATGTGGTTCAATCCGCGCGAGGGGAAGGCGGGCGTCCTGGGCGAGTATGAGGGCGAGAAGAAGCGCACGTTCGAGTTCTTTTCGCACGGCCGGGGCAATGACTGGATGCTGATTGTCGAGGACGCGGCGAAAGGGCTTCCGCTCCCGGGCGTGACGCCTTCGAAGAAATAGAATGACCAGATGAAAATACCGATGATGAAAACTTTGTTGTTGTGCGCGGCTCTGATTGGGGCCGCCGGGTGCGGCACTTTGGATGGTTGGAAAGAGTGTTCGTACGCGGACGAAGATCCCGGCATCGCGTTGCGTCGATCGTTGAGCCTCTACGCGAGCTTCGATTATGGAGTGGACGCCGAGTTCGCGGCCGGCGACCCCACGCTTTACACCGCGCCGTCGAGCGGCGAACGCAACGGCGGCGCCGCTGTTCCCGGATTGCCGGAAGAGGGATTTGTGGAGCATCGCGTTGGGGAAGGGCGCTTTGGCAGTTCTCTGCTTTGGACGAAGAAGGCCAAGCCGGTTGTCTTCTATCGCGGCGGGGAGAACATGGCGCATCGCACGAATGACTGGTCCGCATCGGTGTCCCTCTGGATGCGTCTGAATCCGGACAAGGATCTGGAGTCCGGCTATTGCGATCCGCTGCAACTGGTCGGGAAGGCCTGGGGCGGCGGATCATTCTTCATCGAGTTCACGAAGGAGAACCCGCGCCATTTCCGTTTCGTGCAAATGGCGATCACGAAGATCTGGAATCCGACCGGCGCGAAGTATGAAGAAATCCCCCTCGGACAACGCCCGCTGGTCCAGGTAGAGAATCCGCCATTCGGCTCCAGCGAATGGACGCATGTGGTTTTCACCTTTGTTCATGCGAACACCGGCCAGAAAGACGGGGTGGGTAAGCTGTATCTGAACGGCGAATATCAGGGAGCCATCGCGGGATTTGAAAGCTCGCTGGATTGGGCGCCCGAACCCATGGCGATCAATCTTGGCCTGAATTACATTGGCGGCATCGATGATTTGGCGGTGTTCGATCGGGAGCTGAGCGCCGCGGAGATTAGGCTGATCCACGCCGCCGGTGAGTCGATCGGGGATTTGATCGATTAACCTTTCCGAAGGATACGCGTTTCCGATATGTCGTGCACCCGTTCAACCTCGAAGCTTCGCTGGGGATTCAGCGTCTCGATGTTGTTGGCCTACCTGGCGGTGTTTCATGTTTGGACCGCCTTCCCCGAATTGGGGACGGCCGCTCTAGGTGTGTTCGTTGCGATTGGCATGGCCGTTGGCGTTGTCGCATGGAATCGCCGGAGCTATTTCGTCAATCGGCTCGACTGTTTTACGCACCTGGCGGTGGCGGTTGATGTGCTGCTGGAAGGACTGCTTTTCCCCAGTCATACGGGCTACGGGTTTTACGAGTGCGCGATTGGTTTCTCGGTCGTGATCGGAGCGTATCGATATTACGCGTGGCGAAGCGGCGGGGCTGCACGTGGAGGCGCGGCGAGTCCGATTAAAACAACCGCGAATCCGACTCAAGTCCCGTCGTCGGCGAATTCCTGATAGAAGCAAGACAGAGATGAATAACCAATGCGACCATTCGCCTGCGGCGGAACTAAATCCCAACGTTCGGGGCCTGAAACCCTCGGCGACGGTTGCCATCAATGAGCGGAGCAATCAGCTCATCGCCGAGGGTCGAAAGATCTACAAGCTGGGTCTGGGGCAGTCACCCTTTCCAGTGCCGGACTGCGTGGTCGCGGAGCTGCAGCGACAGGCCCATCAAAAGGATTATCTGCCGGTGCGCGGATTGCCCGCGTTGCGCGAGGCCGTGGCCGATCATCATCGGAGATTCTACGGCATCGAATGTTCCGCCCGAAACGTGATCGTCGGACCGGGCTCCAAGGAGCTGATGTTTTTGCTGCAGCTGGTTTACAATGGAGAGCTCATCATTCCGACGCCGGCGTGGGTTTCGTATGAACCTCAGGCCCGGATCATCGGCCGGGAGGTGCGGCTGGTTCAGACAACCATGGAGGCGGGCTATCAGATCACCGCCGCGCAACTGGAGGGAATCTGCGCCGAGGATCCGAATCGACCGCGCATCCTCGTGCTGAACGATCCATCGAATCCGACCGGCCGGACCTATTCCAAAGCCGAACTTCAGGCGATCGCTGACGTCGCCCACAAGTATCGGGTGGTCGTGTTGTCGGATGAGATCTATGGAAAGCTGCATCACGAGGGAGAGCATGTCTCGATCGTGCCGATGTATCCTGAGGGGACGATTTTTAGCGGCGGCCTGAGCAAGTGGTGCGGCGCGGGCGGTTGGCGGCTGGGCGTCTTTGTCGTGCCTGACTGCATGACCTGGCTTTTGGACGCGATGGCGGCGGTTGCCAGCGAGACGTTCACCTCCACTTGCGCGCCGATCCAGTACGCCGCGGTTACGGCCTTTAAGAAGTCGATGGAGATTCGCGCCTATCTGAAACATTGTCGGCGCGTCTTGAAGGCTCTGGGGAATCGGTTGGCGGATGACCTGCGGGCGGCGGACGTTGATGTGCTTTCTCCCGAGGGCGGGTTTTATCTGTTTCCAGATTTTTCGAAACACGCGGCGACGCTTGCAAAAATCGGAATCACAACCAGCGCGGAATTTTGCGAACGCTTGCTGAACGACTCCGGAGTCGCGGTGTTGCCGGGCGGAGATTTTGGCAGGCCCGCCGAGGAATTGACGGCCCGCCTCGCCTACGTGAATTTCGATGGCAGGGCCGCCCTGGACGCGGCGATTGAATTCGAAGACGATCAGCCGTTGGACGCCGCCTTTCTTGAGGAGTATTGCTTCGAGCCGATTGAGGCGGTCCGATTGATGTGTGTATGGCTTGCGAAGAATCTCGCGGTGTAACCGAGCGGAGAAAGGGATATCTATGAGCCACGCCAGCCCAACCCAGCCCGCGGAACAGGAGCGACTTTGGCGGGAATTTGTCGAGTCGCTGGCCGCCGGTCCGGAGCGTGCATTCGATGAACAATGGGACGCGTTTGAAACCATCTGCGCCAATCGCGCCGCTGAAGATGGCCCGGCGCCCGTCTGGACGCCCGATGATGCCGCGATCGCCGATTCCAATCTCGGTCGCCTGATCGCCGAGCTCGGGTTGGACGGCTACGACGCGTTCTATCAGTGGTCGATCGAGCATCGCGATCAATTCTGGGCGAAGTTCATCGAACGGCTCGGAGTTGTTTTCCAACGGAAGCCTGACGCGACTCTGGACCTATCAGGCGGAGTCACGAATCCCAGCTGGCTGCCGGGCGCACGGTTGAACTGCGTCGACAGCTGCTTTTCGGGAGACCCTGATCGCGTCGCGATCGTCGCTGGCAGGGAGGACTCGGATGTCTTGGAGAGGATTTCACTCGGCGAGTTGGAGCGGCTCGCGAATCGCGTGGCGAACGGCTTGCGCGAATGCGGCTTTGAATCCGGCGACGGAATCGCGCTCTACATGCCGATGACGCCGGAATGCGTCGCCGCCTATCTTGGCGTCGTCAAGGCCGGTTGCTGCGTGATCTCCATTGCGGACAGTTTTGCGGCGGGAGAGGTAAAAAAACGGTTGGAGATTGGCGGCGCGAAGGGCGTCGTGACGGTCGATGGATTTGCGCGCGGGGGCAAGGCGATTCCGCTTTATTCAAAGGTGGTCGAGGCGGGCGCGCCGCGAACGATCGTGATTCCGAGTCTGGCGGATGCCGATCTGGAACTCCGCGAAGGCGATTTTATTTGGGACGATTTTCTCAGTACGGACGACTCGTTCGACTCCGTGGCGGCCGATCCTCAAACGCCGATTAACATCCTTTTCTCCTCGGGCACGACCGGCGATCCCAAGGCGATTCCATGGAATCACCTGACGCCGATCAAATGCGCGATGGACGGCTGTTTTCATCAGGATATTCGCGAAGGCGATGTGGTCGCCTGGCCGACGAACATAGGCTGGATGATGGGGCCGTGGCTGATCTTCGCCGCGTTGATGAATGGCGCCAGCGTCGCGCTTTATGAAGGTCTTCCGGTGGGCGACGGCTTCACTGGGTTTGTGCGAAACGCCAAGGTCTCCATGCTGGGCCTGGTCCCGGCGTTGGTGCGCGGTTGGCGGACGTCCGACGCGGTGGGTTGGAACGAGTGGTCTGACGTGCGGGTGTTCAGTTCGACGGGCGAGGCGTCCAATCGACAGGACTACTTCTGGCTGATGAGCCGCGCCGGTTATCGCGCGCCGGTCATCGAATATTGCGGCGGCACGGAACTGGGCGGCGGCTACATCGCGTCAACGGTCGTGCAGTCGAATTCACCATCGGTGTTCACGACGCCCTGTCTGGGATTGGGAATGTTCCTCATCAAGGAAAACGGGCAATCGGCAGCCGAAGGCGAAATGGGAGAAGTCTTTTTGACTCCGCCCGCGATCGGCCTTTCGCAGATCTTGTTGAACCGCGACCACGACGCGATCTACCACGAAGGCTGTCCGGCCGGGCCCAATGGCGAAATTCTCCGGCGTCACGGCGACGAAATCACTCGACTGGCGAAGGGCTGCTACAAGGCCGAAGGCCGCGCTGACGACACCATGAATCTAGGCGGGATCAAGGTCAGCTCCATGGAGCTGGAGCGGGCCATGGACGGGCATCCCGCCGCGTATCAGACCGCGGCCGTCGCGGTCCCGCCGGCCAGCGGCGGCGCGGATCGGCTGGTCGTCTACATCGTGTTGGCTGACGAAGAGCCGCCGGTCGAGCTCCAGAAGCAGCTTCAAGGCGTGATCGCGAAATCCCTGAACCCGCTCTTCAAGATCCACGATTTGGTCGTCATTGAAACCCTGCCGCGCACGGCCTCGAACAAGATCATGCGCCGGAAGCTGCGGGATGCTTATCGCGAACGGGAGAATTGATTTCGCGGCGAATTTCCAGGGCCGCTCACGACAGGAAGTAGGGAGCTCGATTTATGAAATCGCCGAGAGCGGGCAGGGTGGGCAGTAGCGCGATCCCGCTGAGCCAGCGAAGCTTTGTTCCCCCATGCAGGAAGGCCTTGATGAAGCAAACGTCAGCAAGAATCGTGAGTCCCAGCCCGATGAGCAGAACGGAGCCGTAATTTCCGTTCGCCAGGGTGACGAACTGACACATGATTCCCGTCATGAGAAGGGGGACACCCAGCAAGAATAACGCGATCGCATCTTTCGGTTTTTTTATGATCGCCTCAACCACAGCCGAGACGATGGCACAGCTTTGATGACATCGAAAGGGATGATGGCGCATGACGGCGTTGAGAGATTCGAGAGTCCGGG
>JBLHKZ010000152.1:0-13527 GCA_047618185.1 Limisphaerales bacterium | reverse complement strand
GTGTAGGGGCCGGGGACGCTGGCTTTTAATGTAGTTGAGGGTTGAGAGTTGTTTTGAGTTGAGAGTTGGGCGGCGGGGGAATCTGAGATTTGAGATTTAAGATTTGAAATTTGCCGTGAGGCGAGCCTCTTGAAGCGGTTGAAATCTTCGACCGTGCCGAGGCCTTTGGGCGCGGACAGCTCGCCGACGATCTTGTGCTTTCCTCGTTGGTCGTGGGCCGGCGGGCCGAAGTGGCGTGGGCTGGCGGATTCCATTTCGATGCCCTCCAGAAATCCGTAGAAGGAGAGATTAAAATCGAGTCGGGTCTGTTCGCCGTCGGTGATGACATCGAGGCCGGCGTCGAGCTGATCCTGGATGGCGACGGTGACGGCGTCGTCGATCAGCTCCTCGCGATCGGCGGTTCCGAATTCCTGGAGATGCCAGGTGGCGAATTCCAGCCACCCGGGAAAGGGATAGCTGCCGATGACGGTCGTGCGAAGGGGGTGGTCTTTCATGGTTTGAAATGGGACGCCGGGGACGGCTTCCGTCTCACGTTGGATTGCCCAGGTTCTTGTAAAGTTCGGCCACTCGGCGGCCGTGCTCGTCGTAGGCGGCTTCGAACAGTTCGGTTGCTTTGTCGACGCCGCAAATGACGCCTGCCGTGAGGACTTTTGGAGGCTGACCAGCCTTCGTCAGACGTTCGGCGACCTCGGCCTTGATGGCGTTGATCAGCATGCAGCCGCCGACGGTTGAGCCGGGCGCTACGGGGGTGTCGAGGCCGTCCACCTTCACCATGGCGTCGCCGACCGGCGCGCCGGTGTCGAGCACGAGGTCAGCGAAGTCCTGAAGCTTCCTGCCGTCCTCGCGCTTGCTGGCGCTTGCTTCGGAATGCCTGCGACTCACAATCGCCACGACCTTCACGTTTCGCTTCTGAAATTGTTCGGCGATTTCTATGGGCACGATATTGCAGCCGCTGGAGGAGACCACGAGCGCGGAATCTTTTTCGGACAGATCGAAGTTGCGGAGAATCTTTTCAGCGAAGCCGGGGACGTTCTCAAGAAACATCGCCTGTCGTTGGCCGTTGGCTCCGACGACCTGATTGTGGAAGGTGAGGGAGAGTTCGACGATGGGATTGAAGCCGGGAAAGGAGCCATAACGCGGCCACATTTCTTCAACCATGATCCGGCTGTGCCCGGAGCCGAAGAGGTGGACCATCCGCCCGGCAAGGATGGATTCGGCGAACCAGTCGGCCGCCTGACCGATCACGGATTCCTGCGCTTCGACGGTCGAAGCCAATTCGCGGCAGCGGGCCAGGTAATCGTTCGTAGCGGACATGGGCATGACGATACGAGATCGCTCGTGAGTTGAGAAGCGGAACGTTGTCGGAGTTTCGCGTTTTGCGTTTCGCCCAAGTTCCGATTTGAGAAAGTGATGTCGTTTCGCTCCCCAAATCTGTGCGTCGCTCGCGAAATGTCAATGTAGGCAGTCTTGAATCCCGTTGGGATAAACGGAACACCGACTTTCGAGATGTGCATTTAGTGCAGCTGCCAGGCGGTGAAGTTTGTTTGCGGCGTTGGTTGCGCGTTAAGCCGTGTCTTTCTTGGCGAAACGAATGGAGCTGCTTGCCGCGCCGTAGGCTCCGGCGAGTTCGCCGAGTTCTGCGGGAGCGATGCGCACGGCGGATCCCATGGGGCGCCATTCCATCGCGTCGAGAAATTCTGCAAGCGGCTTGAAGAGCGCGTCGCCGGCGCGGGCAATGCCGCCGCCGATGATGACGATCTCCGGATCGAGGACATTGATCAATCCAGTGACGCCCGCGGCCAGCGCCTTGACTGATTTCAGCCAGATCCGGCTCGCTTCCTCGTCGCCGACGAGATGGGCGGAAACGAGTTCGTGCGTGCTCTTGAATCGGCCCTTGCTGCGGGTTTCGATGGTGCAGTTTCCGATCGCCATCTCGAGGCTGGCTGGGGTGCCGCAGATGTCCGGTTCGCCCTCGGGATTGAGCGAAATGTGTCCGAAGTGTCCGGCGCGACCGATGTTTCCGCGGAGCAGGTTTCCCTCGACCAGCGCGGCGCCGCCGACGCCGGTGCCAAGGGTGAGCATGATGACATCGTTGCCGCCCTGTCCGGCGCCGAGCCAGGCTTCTCCCATGAGGGCGGCGTGTCCGTCATTCAAGACCTGCACGGGATTTTCGCGCTTGAGGAAATCTGTCCAGTCGAGACCGACGAGGCCCTCCAGGCGTCCAGGCATGCAGGCGATGGCTTGCGCGTCGCGCGCGGCGAGGCCGGGGGCGGAGAGGCCGAGTTCGGCCGCGGGGCTGCCCTGTTCGCGCTCCAATTCGCGGACAATGGACGCGACGTGCTCCGCCCATTGCATGCCTTCGGCGGCGTCGAAATCGAGGTTTTGCTGGGCGAGCTTTTCGCCGTCTTGCGTGACGGCGATGGCCTTGACGCTGGAGCCCCCGAGGTCGATGCCGATGAAGTAGGACATTGGGAAAGCTCCAGGGTTAGAATTTCGAATCTGAGATTTCAGATTTCAGAACTGAGATTTGAGAACTGATTTGGAGTTTTTTATTTTCCATTCTCTTCGTCTTTCCATTGTCCTTCGGTCACGGACCAGCCGCCGTCGACTGCCAGGGTTTGTCCGGTGATGAATTTGGATTCCTCGGACATCAGGAACACCGCCGCGGCGTCGAGGTCTTCGGGGACACCGATGCGTCCGCCGTCGAGCGGTTGCTTGGATTTGACGAAGTTCATGATCTCTTCGTTCTCCTGGGCGCGTTCGGACATGGGGGTCTCGACGAGGCCGGGCGCGATGACGTTGAGGCGAATGTTGACGCAGGCGTAGGCGGCGGCAGCGGATCGGGTGAGGCCGATGATCGCGGCCTTGGCGGCGGCGTAGGCGTGGGAGCTGAAAAAAACCGGGGAGGGGGAGAATCCGAGCACGGAGCTCATATTGAGAATGACACCGCCGCGTTCCATTTCGAGAAAGGCCTGGATGGCGGCGCGGTTGGAATTGAACACCGAGGTGAGGTTTTGCTGGATGGTGTATTGCCAGCCTTCGTCGGTGGCGAGGTGCATGGGGCCGTCGCCCTGCGAGCGTCCGCTGCCGCCGGCGACGTGATATAGACCATGGAATCCGCCGAGTTCGCGGCGCGCAGTCTGAATCGCCATTTCAGCGGTGGCCGGGTCCGCGGCGTCACCGCTCAGGGCGATGCCGTTCTTGCCGAGATCTTCAGCTGCCTTGTGCACGCTTTGCGAGTTGCGTCCGACCACCACTACCTGCGCGCCAGCTTCGACGAACGCCTGCGCCGCCGACCAGCCAATGCCGGTGGTGCCGCCGATGATGACGAAGATTTTGCCGCTAAGATCGAGTTTCATGGAGCGCTTCGCGCAATTTGAGATTTAAAATTGGAGATCTGAGATTGAAACCAGAGGCGTCGGGGGAATCGAAATCTTACAATCCCACCGCTTTGAACCGATTGTTCACTTCTTTGAGGTGGAAATCGATGGAGCAGAGTTTCTCTAGTTCGCCTTCCTTGAAATGTTTTGCGACGGCGGGAATGGCTTTGAGCTGTTCGAGGAAGTCGGCGTCGTCGCGTCCCTTGTGCTTGGTGGCCCAGGTTTCCATGGCGGCGGTCTGGACGAGGTCGTAGGCGTCTTCGCGGGTGAGGCCCTTGCGGATGAGCGCGAGCAGGACGGTCTGCGAATTCCACATGCCGAGCGAGAGACCGAGATTTTTCTTCATGTTCTCGGGATAGACATTGATGCCGTTCATCAGGCGGGTGAGGAGGTGGAACATGTAGTTCAACAGGCAGCAGGAGTCGGGGAAGATCACGCGCTCCGTGCTGCTGTGGCTGATGTCGCGCTCGTGCCAGAGGGCGACGTTTTCCATGGCGGCGATGGAATTGCCTCGAATGACTCGGGCGAGTCCAGTGAGACGCTCCCAGGTGATGGGGTTGCGCTTGTGCGGCATGGCGCTGCTGCCTTTCTGGCCTTTGGTGAAGGGCTCCTCGGCTTCGAGGACTTCGGTGCGCTGCAGGTGTCGAAATTCCACGGCCCAGCGTTCGATGCTGGCGGCGGTGAGCGCCATCGTGTTCATGAAGTCGGCGTGGATGTCACGCTGAATGACCTGCGTGGCCATTGGGGCGGGGGTGATGCCAAGTTTCTTGCAGACGAAGGTTTCAATTTTTGGCGAGAGATGCGCGCTGGTGCCGACCGCGCCCGAGAGCTTGCCGACGGCGACGGCCTTGCGTTGCGTTTCGAGGCGTTTGAGGGCGCGGCCAAATTCGTCATACATCAGCGCCATCTTCATGCCGAAGGTGGTGGGCTCGCCATGGATGCCGTGGCTGCGTCCGATGCAGGCCGTGAACTTGTGTTTGCGCGCCTGCTTGGCGATCGCCTTGCGAACGTTTTTCACGTCCGTGATGAGCAGGTCGGCGGATTGCTTCATCTGCACGGCGAAGGCGGTGTCGACGATGTCGCTGCTGGTCAGGCCGAAGTGCAGCCAGCGGCTGGCCTTGTGATTGATCTTCTCGGCGATGGCCGTGGTGAAGGCAATGACGTCGTGATTGAGCGTGCGTTCGAGTTCCTTCTGCCGGGTGAAGAGCTCTTCACCGCGGGTCAGGTAGTAGGACGCGCCTTTCTTGAGTTTCTCAAAATCCTTCTGAGGGACGACGCCTTGCTTAGCGAGAGCTTCGGAGGCGAGGAGTTCAATCTGGAGCCAGATGGTGAGTTTGTTGCCGTCGGTCCAGATGGCCCGCATCTCGGGTCTTGTGTAACGTGGAATCATGGCGGGTTAGAGAACCGGAAAACGCGGGTCGGGGAAAGATTTTTTGCCTTACGCAGAGCCGGAAAAGCGCGGAGAAGAGAAATGCCGCTATTTCCCTGAAAGGCGGTCTTTGCCCTTTTCCAGAATCGCGCGTTCCTTGTCAGTCAGGCTGTGGATGCCTTTCTCGCGGATTTTATCCAGAATCGGATCGATCTTCTTGCTGATGAATTCGGCGTCTGAAGACGTGTCGGGTTCGTTCGGTCGAACGACAATGCCGCGACTCTTGGGGGCCCTGCGGGGGGCGTTGGTCGTTCGTTGCGGCTTTGATTTGCGCCGGATCACAATCTTCGGCAATGAAATGCGACCGAGCAGCGGAATGGATCCCCAGCCGGCGCCGAAGACGTAGTATTTGACCCAAATCATTCCGACAACCAGGCCGCCCAAATGCCCGGCATGCGCGACATGGTCACCCTCGGCCGGCGCCAAAATGGAGAGAACGGTGAACGCGCCCTCGGCGGCAAGGATCACCCAGGCCGGAATGGCGATGGGAATAAAGAACATCAGCAGGAGCGTGATCTTTCGATGTGGATCGAGCATGCAAAAGGCGGCGAGCAGTCCAAAAGCGCCGGCGGAAGCCCCGATGCAAACGTTGTCATGCAATTCGGGGAAGGGAAGTTGCCGCAGCACGTAAAAGACGCCTCCGACAAAGCCACTGATCAGATACAGTCGCAAGAATGTTCCACGGCCGAATCGCGTCTCGATCTCGCGCCCGCAAAAAAAGATAATCAGGGAATTGCCGATCAGGTGCCAGCCGCTTCCATGCATGAACTGGAAGGTGAATAATTGCCACACGCAGCCGGACTTTAATCCCAAAATGCTCAAGCCGAAGATGTCAAAATAGCCTTTCGCCCAGCCGGGGTCCTTTCTGGCGGCGTAGTAGACGAAGAGAGTCTGGAAAAAAAAGATAACCGCATTCGCAAACAACACCTTGCCCCAGGAGGGCCACTCCGGCCGGTAGGACGGCCGGCGCATGTAGTCGCGATTGTCGAGCATTCTGGGCGGAGGTTAGCTTTATTCGTCGTGGGTCGCAACGGGGCAAATGGCGATCGGGGATGACATTCGCCAATGAGCTGTAGCGGATGACAGCACGCGTCGCCTAGTTCAATTTGGCCAACTCTTCTTTGACGAGGTCCGTCAGCGGATTGACGGTCGCGGCGCTGAAGTCCCACTTGCACCCGGCGGCTTCGAACAGCTCGGGCAGTGGGCGTGAGCCTCCCAGTTTCAACGCGGTGTGGTAGTCGGCGATCGCTTTAGCTTTGTCGGCTTTGGAATTGGCCCAGATCTGCAGGGCGCCGAGTTGGGCAATGCCGTATTCGACGTAGTAGAAAGGGTGCAGGAAAATGTGCAACTGCCGGTGCCAGAGGTTGGCGCGCGCGTCTTCATGGCCGGACCAGTCGGTCTCGCCGCCAAAGCGGTCCATGAGCTGAAGCCAGGCGGCGGTGCGCTCTTCGCGCGAGTGGCCCGGATGGGTGTAGATCCAATGCTGAAAAGCGTCCACGATGGCGATCCAGGGAAAGACCGACAGGATGCCCTCAAGGTGGGTGCGTCGCGCGCGATTCGCCTCGTCGTTCGGGTAGAACTCTTCGAGAAATTCATTGCCCAGCAGCTCCATGCTCATGGAGGCGACTTCGCAGAATTCGATCGGCGCGTGACGGTAGGCGTAAATGTCCTCGCCGCGCGTGGCCAGGGCGTGGAAGGCGTGGCCGGCTTCGTGGAGGATGGTTTCCACATCGCGCTGCACGCCCACGGCGTTCATGAAAATGAACGGGAGCCGCGATTCCGACAACGTGCACTGATAGCCGCCGGGCGCCTTGCCCTTGCGATTGGCGAGGTCGAGCAATTTCAGATCGCGCATGAGCTGAAAATCCTCGGCGCATTGTCCGTCGAGCGAATCGAAGATCCGCTGAGTCTTGTCGGACATTTGCTCCGCCTTTTCGAAAGGCCGCAGGGGAGCGCGATTGAGAGGATCGACGGCGAGGTCCCAGGGGCGGAGCGAGTCCAGCTTCAGCTGTTTGCGTCGTTCGGCCTGAAGCTCGGTCAAGGCGGGCATGACCGCAGTTTCGATGGCTTGGTGAAATTGGATGCAATCCTCGGGGCCGTAGTCGAAGCGGCCTTTCTCGCGGAAGGCATATTCGAGGTAGTTTTCGAAGCCCGCGTTTTCCGCGATCTGTTCGCGGATTTTCAGCAACTCGCTGAATTGCTCCTCGAACTTGTCCGCTTCTTTCAGCCGACGTTGGGCGACCGACTCCCATGCCTCCTGGCGCAGTGCGCGGTCGTTCTCCTCCAGGTAGCGGCCCATCTGCACGAGCGTCTTTTCCTCGCCCTTGAACTTGACCGTCAAGGAGCCGGCCAGTTTCTGGTATTGCTGGCAAAGCCGGGCTTCTTCGGTTTCGAGCGGAACATTCTCCTCGCGGAAAAGCTCCACATGAACGGCAGTGTCGCGATCAAAGACCTCGAATCGGTCTTTGGGAAGGTCGCCACGGTGAGAGTGATCGAGGAACAACTGGGAGAGCTTGAATTGCCTCGGCTTGCACCCGGGTTCAATGTCTTCGACAAATTGCAGGTATGCCTTCTCCGCCTCTTCACTGTCTGTGTGGCAGGTCATTGCGATGTAGCGCTTGCTCGACTCCTCATCCAGCGCGGCGCTGAGCTCGCCCCAGTCGATGATCCATTTTGTGAGCGCCTCGACCGATTGGGCTTTGGCGGCGGCGGCTTCGAGTCGATCGAACAGCGGCTCGACCTGCGGCCAATCGCCAAGGTCGCAAGCTTCAGGCACGAATTGACGCGGGGTATGCGTCGGGAGGTTTTCAAACGGCAACAGATTCATGGGCGGCAGACTTTAGGTCAAAGCCCGGTTGGAAAAAGCCAAAAGTCGCAATCGGCGGAGGGATGGGCGCGATAGGAAATGAGTGGCGGCATTCTTCATGCGGAGCGCGCCTGTGTCCTACGGACCAGTCGCAGCCTCTGCGCGTTCCGCGAAGGCGAGACGCGGAACGTCGATGTGACGCTCGCTGAAATGCCCAAAATCGTTCTCCCCATCGTCCTCGAAATGTTTCGAGTTTCCTGTTTCCTGTTTCGAGTAGGAGGACGAGTAGTAGTAGTAGGAGTTCGAGGACGACTTAAGTAATTCTCCCGGTTTCCCATTTACTTTCTGCGGATGCCAGATCTATACCTTCGCTGATGAACGGACACGAAACAGTCAATCTCACGCGCGACGTGGAAGGCGCGATGGTCCCGGTCGGGGACAAGGTCACCTTGTTGAAGGACGAAGAGGCGACGATTACGCAGTCGCTGGGCGGGACCTACACGGTGATCGTCAATGGCAACATGTTCAGCATCGCCGGCCGCGACGCCGACGCGCTGGGCAGGGAGCCTGAGCTGACGCCCGCGGAAAAGGCGGGCAAGGCCGAGACGCAGGAGGAACTGGAGAAGCAAATCTGGGATCAGATGAAAACGGTCTACGATCCGGAGATCCCGGTGAATATCGTGGACCTGGGTCTGATCTACAAATGCGAGCTCGCGGAGCTGCCGGACGGCGGAGGCAATCAGGTCGAAGTGGCGATGACGCTCACCGCGCCGGGCTGCGGCATGGGGCCGACGTTGCAACAGGATGTGCAGAATAAGATTCTCTATGTCGAGGGCATCGACGACGTGAACGTCGAGCTGGTCTGGGATCCGCCGTGGAACCAGGACATGATGTCCGACGCCGCGAAGCTGCAGCTGGGCATGATGTAGATTGGCGAGGAGAGTAGAACGGAATTTATTCCGTTTGTCTTTCAGGGGTGCGCTTGCCGCGCGGTTTACGGAATAAATTCCGTTCGAGTGTCGAGTGTCGAGGGCGAGGCTGGGGCTTGCGGGTTTGGATCGAAAACCAGTCGGATGCGAAAGGCGCTGTCATCCCTTCGGGATTCTGAAGTGGGCTCGCGGGGACTCTCGCCCCACCGGTTTTTGGTTTCCTTCGGTTGAGCGGGCCGCTTCAACTTTTGGCTCCGGTTGTGTATGTGGGAACTTTCTTCCGCTCGCCTTTGTGAGATCCGCGAGCCGGGCTTCAAAACTAGATTTCGGACCTTCAATTCCGAGTCGGTCCAGCAGGGCGTTCATGTCTGGATCGTCTCCTGCTGCATGTCTCGAAACGTGTGCGAAAGGAATCTATCGAACAGACGCCGCCGTGAGTGTCATGGATTTTCAAGGTTCCGGGCGGGGAGGCGGCAGGCGCAACAAAAAAGCCTCCGACTTGCGTCGGAGGCTTTGAAAGAATCGTAGCTGTGCGGCTTACTTTTCCGTGGTCAGCTTGTAGCGATCCGTGCGGAAAGGGGAGGCGGGGAGGCCGTCTTTGTTGAACAAGTTGCAGACGGGGTAATCGGCCCAGCCGTAACGGACGGATTCGGGTTTTGCGATGTCGGCGTGGCTGACTTCGACGGTGTCGCCGACGATTTCGACGTCGGCCCATTTCCAGATCTTGTCGGAGCCGCAGATGGCGAAGCCTTTGAGGTCGCCGTCCTTGGCCGTCAGGCCTTTGCCAACGTGATCGAAACGCAGCGCGATCTTGTCGATGCTGTCCTTGTTCTTGATGTACTTCATCGCTTTGTAGATCGGGCCCGAGTAGGTCAGGGATTTTTCCTTGTAGGCGATGCCGCGAGCGGCGAGGGCGAGACGTTCACCGACGGGCTTCTTGGCGATCGGGTGGATGTCATGCGGATCGCCGTAGTCAGTGATGACGGCGATGCCTCCGCGTGTGTCTCTTTGGGCGGTGATCAACTGGGCTTCACGCAGTTCGGCGAAGGTTCCTTCCTCGGGGCTTTCGGTGATTTCCGCGATCGTGCGATTTTCGCTGCGATGGTCACGATCATATGGGGCAAGTTGAACGGTGAGGAAGGTGAAATCGCTTTGGCCGAATTCGCGGCGCCACTGCTTGATCATGTCGGGCAGGAGGGAGCGATATTGCCAGGCGCGCGAGGCGTTGGATTCGCCCTGATACCAGATGGCTCCCTTGCAGGCGAAAGGCAACAGGGGGTGGATCATGGCATTGTAGAGGCTGCTGGGTTTCCAGGGCTCGCGGGGCGCGTTGGGCTTTCTCAGGGGCTTGTCGTCTTTGCCCTTCTTGCCCTCTTTTACATCGGCCTCGTATTTCTTCAGATTCGCAAAGTATTTGGCCTGCGCGGCGCGGTAGTTCCCGGTCGAAAGGATATGGTTGTCGCTGATGTCTTGATAGGATCTGAGGGAGGTGTCGCTCATCCAGACCTCGATCGGAGAGCCGCCCCAGGAGGTGTGGATCAGGCCGACAGGGACCTTGAGATCGGCCTGGAGTTTTTTGCCGAAGTAATAGGCGACGGCGGAAAAATCGTAGGCCGCCTGATTTCCACTGACTTGCCAGCCGTATTTGCCCTGATTCCAGGGCATGTCGAGATCGGCCAGCGGTTTGTCGCTCTTTTTCTTTTCGACCTGAAAAAGTCGCAGATCGAAGTTCCGGGAGTTGGCGATATCTGTTTCGCCAGCTTCGCCGCATTTGCTCATGGGCCAGAACATGTTGGACTGTCCGCTACAGATCCAGACTTCGCCGACGACGACGTTCTTGAGTTGGATTCGGTTGCGACCGTCGATGACGAGATCGCCGGGTTTGCCGACGCGCAGGGGTTTCAGGTTTACGATCCACCGGCCGTTCTTGGTCTTCGCGCTGACGGACTGGCGCTGATACTTGACGGTGACTTTTTCGCCTTCGCTGGCGAAGCCCCAAATCGGAACGCTAACCCCGCGCTGCAGGACCATGTTGTCCGTGAAAAGGGCAGGCATTCGTATGTCGGCCTGAAGATTTGCGATGGCGGCGAAGGTCAGCGCCGCGATAGTGAGGAGGGTTTTCTTGAACATGGCGTTTGCGTCGATGGTTAATTGGCAACTGCGGCGATCGGCAGTTCTAGTATCGCTTTTTAGGAAAAGGGAGGAGTTGACTCAAAACGAATTGCTTCGTCAACGAGAATCAGGGTTTGGGGCATTTCCGTAACAATCGTCTTCGAGGACGGGGCGTTGGACGCGGTGATTTGCGGATTACTTCAGTTTTACGACCAAGGCGCGCTGATCGGCCTGGGACACGAGCTGTGCGAGGGTGGTGTCTTTGGCGGCGTCAATTTCGGCCTGGTGAATCCGATCGAATTCCGATTTTACGACGTCACGTTGGGGCTCATCACGTGTGGCCATATCGTCGCCGCCCTGAGAACGCAGGGCGCGAAGTATGTCGAGCGCGGAGATTTGATCGATGGGCCGGGTGGGCGCGTGGCCGATGGCGTGGCCGTTGACTTCCATGATGAGATCGGCCTCTTTAAGGGCGGTCAGCACGCGTCCGGTCAGGCGGGAAGGCACATCGAGCCGATCAGCGATCTGCTGGAGGGTGGGCGGTTTTTCCGCAGCCTTGAACAGTTGTCCAATCCAGGTCATCAGGCGCAGGGCGATAAATTCCTTGGATTCCTGATCGACATTCTCGGATTGGATTTCCTGCATATAGGTCCGGCGGTTTTGAAAGCTGTAGGCGACCTGGGCGCCGAAGAGCAGGATGAGCCAGGAAGTGAACAGGCCGATCAGCAGAAGCGGGAACATGCTGAGGCTGCCGTAGATCTTGTTCGTGGTGACGACCTTGGAGGCGTAGAGGACGCTGCACAGATGGTTCAATTGCCAGAGGCAGCCGCCGACCGCGCCGCCGACCAGGGCTGCGGGCCACTCGACCTTGGTGTTGGGCACGGCAATGTAAAAGAGAGCGAAGAGCAGGGAGAGAATCAGGAATGGCATTAGTCCCGTGATCAGGCTGCCCAGCAGCGGCATGCCTTCAAGAGCCTGACGGGTGGCGGCGAAGCGCGCCCCCGAGGTGAGGGCGAAGACAAACATCAGGCAAAGCGGGCCGAGAGTGATCGTCGACCAATAGCGCATGAAACCGGTGGGGAAATTCCGAGCCCGAGTGACGCCCCAGATATCGTTGAAGGTTTTTTCGATCGTGCTGAGCAGCGAGATTGCGACGAGGATCATGGCGATAATCGCGAATGCTCCCAGGGTTCCTCCGTCCACGTTCTTGATGAATCCTTTGATGTGGCCGGCGACGGCGTCTCGTCCGCCCTCAGTGTCGTCGGTTTGCCCGGTTGATGGCGCAGCGAGGGGCGTGGTCGTTGGAGGCGCATCCTGGTTCGCGGGCGGGATCGTCGGGGCCGTGGTGTCAGACGCTTCGTTGGGAGTTGCTGTCGATGTGTCGGCCGCCGCCGCCACGGCCTTTTCGCGGGCGTTGCCGGCCTCCTTCTTCTTGCCGGCATCCAGTTGGGGCGCGACCGATGCGATAAACTGATCGATCATTTGATCCATGTGCTTGTCCCCGTCTTTCTTGAGGAGGCTGGTCGAGACGATGACCATGACCGCCAGGAGCGGGATGAGCGCCAGAATGGTGGTGTAGGCGAGGGCTGAGGCGCGAAGGATGCAGCGATTACGAACGAAGTTTCGGCCGACGACGACCCAGAAATGCACGAAATTGAGCCACTTGTTGGGGTGGCGTCGAAACTCGATCGCCATCCGTCGGTCGTCCATGAACAGGCGCGCGGTGTCTCGGATTTTTCTAAGTCTGGCGAGTGGTTCCAAGGGCATGGTGTCGGTTTCCGTCGCTAGCTATCTCACAATCGCGCGGCGGATGACAAGCCTTACGGCGGTATTGACAGGGAACGTCGAAGGCGCTTTTTGCGTCGGAACAATCGGTGTTTTTTGACCGCTGAGAACTTTGATCTTCACCTGTCGGGAAATCGCTTTATGCTCCGGTGATGGCGCGAAACAGCATGGCAAACGCAGTTCCTACACGACGCTCCGGCGAGGTCGTCGGCGTCGTTTTGATTGCGGCCGCCGTGATGCTGCTGGCCGCGCTTTTGACCTTTGACCCCGCTGATACGAGCCTCTCCAATTTTCCCCCCAACCAGACGGAAAGCAATTGGATCGGACCGGTTGGAGCGAAAGTGGCCAATGGGCTTTATCTGGTGTTCGGTCTGTCGGCCTTGATTTTTGTGGGCGTGCTGGTCCTCTATGGAACGTCGTATTTCTGGCGCGCGCTGGAGCACGTCCGGGCTCGCTGGCCGTGGATGATTGGATTTCTCGTCGCTTGCATGGGCTTGTTCGACCTCTACGCCGCTTTGTTTAATGTGGCAACGCTCAACATTACGAGCCCCGGCGGGTTGATCGGCGAGCACATGAACAAGTTGTTGGTCCGCAATTTCTTTGGACATCTGGGCGGCACGATTATCTTCGGGTGCCTCTATGCGGTGAGCCTGGTCTATCTCACGGACATCGACGTGATCGCCACGGCCCGGGAACTTTGGGCGCGCTGGAAACGCGCTCGCGAAGCCAGTCTGACCGACGAGAAGAAACTTGAGCGCAAGGTCCTGGATCTGGAGAAGGAAGCGAAAGGCCTGGAGAAGGAACTTGGAGCCGTTGATAAACCGCCGGCCCGGGGGCGGGGATTGAAGCGCGCCAAGGCCGAGGTGGATACTGAGTCTGAACCGGATCCAATGGACGACATCGCGGTCCCGCTGGGCGCCGATCTCCAGCCAGTGCCGGAGCCGACCGTGCGCGATCTGAGCTTCAAGGAAGCGGTCAAGGCCGGCGATGTGGCGGACGCGGAGGAAGTTTCGTCGGCCGATGAGGCCGATGAGGCCGACGACGCTGATGATGATGATGATGATGATGATGATGATGATGATGATG
>JBLHKZ010000151.1:0-13594 GCA_047618185.1 Limisphaerales bacterium | reverse complement strand
ATCGCCCTGCCCTTGCGTCCGAGAAACAACCCGACGCCCGCCGCGATTCCCAACAGGAACACCCCGGTCGTGGCCTGATCCGCTGACTGCTCATGCGCCGTGGCCATCGGCGTTTCCATCCAGTCTGACTGCTCATTCGCTTCAAACGCAAAATCGCCGGTGAACTTAATCGGGATCGCCAGCAGCGTCAAAACGACGAACCACCAAAGACTCATTCGCTTGAGTTCCTCGCTCTTCTTTACAAATCCAGCGATCAGAAGGAGCGCGACGAAGATCGAGCCCAGCACGGGCACGTGATTCAGGGCGAGATGCACATGGGTCCAGTTCATGGTCGGAAATGCGGGTAACAACCACGGAAGGCACGGAACACACGGAAAAAATGCCGCGGCGATTGAAACCGAAGCTCACTTGCCCAGTGCAAAAATGAAAAGAGGCAGCCCCGTTCCCCTTCCGTGCATTCCGTGTCTTCCGTGGTTGTTTTCATCAGATCAAATTTTTCTCCGGCCGTTTCTGCCCGAAACTTCACCAACGCGCCAGCGCAAGATTCTCAACAAAACTGAAAGCATTTCTGAACCCAGCAGAAACACCGCATGAAATCGCCCCAACACAAAATGATCCAGCAGGTCGCGCTGGCATTCGCTCTGAACGGCGCCTCATTCCCTTCGCCCCCGGGATCCGGAAGGAAACCCTCACCGGGCCGCTTGGGAGTTCAACCAGGCGTTGGCCGCCTCGGGATCGCGTTCTCCCCAAACGGTCATCACCGTCGACAGCTCACTCGATCCGGCGGCGTCACCCTGGCTCTTGGCCGCCCAATCCGCGGCCGCCCGCGGGTCCCGTGCAATCCACCGATGCAGCGCGTAGGTCATCGCCTGACTCCGTGTTTCATTCCCCGGAAAACCCGCCGCCCATTGCGTCGCGGTCGCGGGATCGTTGATCGCCACCATCTTCGACGTCTTCAGATAGACGCCATCGCGAAATCCGGACGGCTCCAGTTGCCCCGCCCAATTCAGCGCTCCATCCAGGTCCGTCTGCGTCCACGAAAACATCAGCCCCTCGCCGGCCGCGACTTGATCACCCGCGTCGGCAATGCCGGAAATCCATTCGATCGTCGCGCTCACATCCTGCCGCGCCAACGCCTTCGCCAAATTCTCGTGCGCATGCGCCGACAGGTCTGGCTGATTCAATCCCGACACCCAATCGACGGCCTTTACGAAATCACTCTTCGCCAGCGTATCAATCATCACGCTCGCCATCAGACGTCGATCACGAAAGTTCGGCATTTCCGCTAACAGCGCTCGAGCCTTCCCGGCATCTGCGCCGACCAACCACATCGCCGACTCTCGAAGCAAAGATGCCCGTTCGGCAGGATTTAACCCTGCCTGGCCGGCGACATCGCGACCTGCCTCAATCTGCTCAATCATCGCCGAGGTTCCTGCGAAAGCAGCGAGTCGAAACTCATTCAGCCACTGCTCACGCTCTGACTCCGTTCGATCGCCCCGAATCGAATCACCCGTTCCACGCAGAGCGCGGGTCCGTTCTTTTGCGCCGGCAACATGACGGCGCACCGTCTTGGTTGCAGCGTCGTCGGCTCCGCCCACGACTGTCAGCGCCGCGTTTGCCGGCTCTGGAATCGGGGAAAGAGGGGTTTCTCGGCGCAATACGCTCCCCAGAACTACGACGACCACGAACAGTCCGCCGATCAGGATTGGTAATTTCTGATTCATGCTTTGTATAAACCTATCGCCAGATGCGCGGCGAGTAAATGCAACACCTCCAAACGTGAGGCGAGCCTATCCTAAAAAAAAGCTCGCGCGGCCGCCGTGAGGCGCCCGCGCGAGCGTTGAATTCGTTTCCCTTGAGGTTAGGGCCTAGCGGCCCCTGTCTCTCGGCGTCTGTTTCTGATCGTCATTGCCGCCGTTGTGTCGTGGCCGGGCGTGTTTCCGTCCATGCCATTTGCCGACGTCTTCGTTGGCTGAGCTGTTTCACGGGTGGACCACTTCGCGCCCGACGTCACTTCAAATCTGGGCAGCGCGCGAAGGCCAGTCCCTTGGTCTTGTGATCCATGTAACCCAAGGCGCGGCGAACTGCGTTCGTCGCAGAGTCCAGCGTAAACGTATACAGCTCACTGTCCCCCTCCCCCCCGGCAGCGGTCAGGAAAAGGTCGTCCACTTCGTCATAGACGATCCCCCTCGAAGTATTATTGTGCTCCAGGCCCGGCACGCTCACCGGGATCTCGGTCTCTCCGTCAAGATCGATCTGCGAGAAACGGTTGCGGGTCAGATGGTAAAGGAATCCCGTGCGTGTGTTGAACGCCAGGTTGTGGCCCACTTCGTAGCCCGCATAGTAATCATCTTCATCCCAATACAGATCCATCACGAAAGTCGCCTCTCCCGTGCCTTTGTTCACGGTGTGGAGCGCGTCGGACCACAGGTCTAGCCACTCGTCTCCCGTTGAGCCGTAGAGCGTCCCTACGTCGTCAAACACGATTGACGAGAAGGCTCCGCCCATCGATCCCACGAAGGTCACCTCGCCGGTGGTCGGGTTGATCGTCACCAGTGAGCGGTTGTCATTGCCGTTGTCAATGTCCGGGCCTGAGAGGCGGGCGATGCCGTAGAGCGTGCCCGTCGTCGGATCCGTCGCCAGACCGTTGAAGCCGGGGCCATAGCGCGCGGGATCGCCCAAAATGTCGCCAAAGGCGTGAGGCGGGCTGATCCACAGCTGAATCGTTTGCAGCGTAGGCGCCTCACCCGGAATCGTCGGCGGCGTCGTCTCGTCGACGATGTTCAGCTCTCTGGCGTCGCGATCGATCGAGTAGAACACCACGCAGGAAGAGCAGGCGGGTGAGGGTGGCACGTCCAGAGTCGAGTCATTGACCATGCTGTTCGTTATGGTAACGACTCCGGCGCCGGTCGCCTCTACAGGGCCACCGATCCGTGAGTCCGTCATGGTGATGGCTCCGGCGATCGTGGCGACTTGGCCGCCGACATCAACGGCTGTTAGTGTCACGACACCAGCGCCCGTGGAGATGATGTCGCCTCCGACCGTGCTTCCGGCATTAACCGTGATGGCGCCTGCAATGCTGTTGATGCTGCCGCCTATTTTCACATCAGCTCCGAGTGTGACCACGCCGGCGCCAGTGGAGATAACGCTGCCGCAAGTCGAACTCCTGGCGCCAATGGTGATGGCGCCCCCTATGGTCGAGATATCACCATCAATTTTGACGTTCGTCGTCAGTGTGACCACGCCGGCTTCGGTAGTAATACCACCGCCGACAGTGCGACTCCCATCGCCGACGGTGACTGCTCCGGCTCCGGTGCTGATACCACCAAGCACTTCGACGTCCGCCCCCAGTGTGACAACACCGGCTTGGGTAGTAATCCTACCGCCGACAAAACCCGAAGCGCCAACGGTGACTGCTCCGCCATCAGTGAGAATGTAGCCATTCACGCTGCTATTTGCCCCTAGGGTAACGACGCCGGTGACGTTGGCCGTTGTGGTGGGACTGGCCGTTTCAAGATTACCGTTCAGCAAACTGCCATCACCTAAGTTAACGGCAGCGGAGGCGAACACGTCCGCGTTCACGATGGTGTCAACACCTAGATTGAGCACCCCAATCGTTACAAGAGTCAGGTCGGCGGCAGATCCACCGGCGTTGATTAAATTACTCGGGCCGGTTGTGAGTGCGCCGGTGAAAATGATGGTGGCCGGTGTGGCGTCTCCAATGCTTATTGTGTCGTCTGCTCCGAGGGTTAAGACGCCGCAAGAATAGATACCCGGGCTGACGTAGATGCAGCCTGGAGGAAGAGTGGTTGAGGTGTCTGAAAAAACATAGTTCGCCGCTTGTGCTGGCAACGCCACGAACATCAGAGAAAACAGCGAGACAAACCGCAATAGCCATCGAACTGAGAGGGATTTGCCTTTATCGCTCCGCGCGGAGCGATGCGGCAGTGTGAGTGAGGGGTTAGATGGCGTCATGGATGAGATGTATGTCGTTTTCATAAAAGAATTAGATGCTGGGTTTGTCCTTGCTGCCCGCTTCCTTGCATGTGGATTAAACAATACTGTGTGAATATGAGGCAAATAACCGGGAAACGCAATGTCTTTCCCGTTAAATCGTGTTTGATCCTTTTTCGGGTTAGGGCACGTCGGCGGATTGCATGTTGAGGTAGATCCTCCCAGTTTCCCCGTATTTGTCGATTTCCCTCAGTAGCGCGCTGGTTAAACGCAGCAGGAGAGGCCTCGTTGGGAAAGATTCGCGCGACGCGAATGCGCCGCTTGATCTCCATTTTGACCCGCTCCATGGCATTACTGGCAACGATTTTCTGTGTTTGGAGTGCGGGGACTTGTCACCGCTTTTCCATCCGGCGCCTCGCAGCGCCCGCGCGCTTGCTTATCGCGACAAGTCGCGATGTATCAAAGCGGCAACACGATGCCGCACTCCAAAATGACCACCCACGTTCAATTGCACCCGTGGCGGCTTGAATTGAACCGACCAGGGCGGATATCAGGGCGAGCAGTATTCCCAGTTGGACGGATGTCCGTGTTTTCATCTGACTCCCCAGCTTGGGAATGCCGCAGGGAAAGCAACCGGGAATTTCCAAATCAGGCGGAAAACGACCTAACCCCGCGCTTGCCCAATCGAATCCCGTCACTAAACTCCGCGTCTTTTATCCAGATGATGACCTATTCAAGTTCGATTCGCATGCTCGCGCTGTCCACTTTTGCCACTACGGCTTTGACCTGTTTTCCCACCTTGGCGGCCGAGGATGACTTCCCGCCTCAGCCGCCCGTGGCCTACCTATCGCCGCAGGAAAGTCACAAGCATTTCCAGCTCCCCGAGGGCTACCGCCTCGAACTGGTTCTGGCCGAACCTCAGATCAAGGAGCCGGTCGTCGCGGTCTTCGACGGCAACGGCCGCATGTTCGTCGCCGAGATGCGCACCTACATGCAGGACATCGACGGCAATAATCAGCACGACCCGGTCAGCCGCGTCTCGCTGCACGAGGACAAGGACGGCGACGGAACGTTTGAGACCCACTCCGTGTTCATCGACAAGCTGCTTCTCCCTCGCATGATCCTGCCGCTGGACGACGCGCTGCTCGTCGGCGTCACCGACACCAACGATCTCTTTCTCTATCGCGACACCGACGGCGACGGCGTGGCCGACGAGGTCAAGAAAGTCTACGAAGGCGGCAAGCGCGGCGGCAATCTGGAGCACCAGCCCAGCGGCCTGATCTGGGCTCACGACAACTGGCTCTACACCACCTACACCGCCCAACGGCTCCGCTACACGAAAGACGGTTTCCTGAAGGAAGGCACCGCGCCAAACGGCGGCCAATGGGGTCTGACCCAGGACGACTACGGCAAGCCCTGGTTCATCAACGCCGGCGGGGAAAAGGGCCCGGTCAATTTCCAGGCCAACGTCTACTACGGCGCGTTCAACGTGAAGGATCAGTTCGCGCCCGAGTACATGACAGTCTACCCGCTGGTTCCGATTCCCGACGTGCAAGGAGGAACGCGCCGCTTCCACCCGGAAGAGAAGACGCTGAATCATTTCACCGCCACTTGCGGCGCGGAGATCTATCGCGGCGATCGCCTGCCCGAGGACATTCGCGGCGACCTGCTTTTCGCGGAGCCCGTTGGACGCCTGATTCGCCGAACCAAGATCGAGGTGAAGGACGGTCTTTCCTACCTGCGCAACGCCGAGCCCGGCAGTGAATTCATCCGCTCGACCGATCCCAATTTCCGCCCGGTCAACATGGTCACCGCGCCGGACGGGACGCTCTACATTGTGGACATGTATCGCGGCATCATCCAGGAGGGCAACTGGGTCCGCGAAGGCTCCTACCTGCGCAAGGTCGTCCAACAATACAGCCTGGACAAGAACGCCGGCCGCGGCCGTATCTGGCGGCTGATTCACGACGACTTCAAGCCTGACACCACGAAACCCGGCCTGCAAACGGCCTCCGCTGCCGATCTCGTCAAGACGCTCGCCCACCCCAATGGCTGGCATCGCGACAACGCCCAGCGTCTGCTCGTCCTTCGCGGCGACAAAGACATTGCCGACACGCTCAGCAAGACCGCCAAGTCGCACTCCAACCATCTCGCGCGCATTCACGCGATCTGGACGCTCGAAGGACTCAACGCCTTGACGCCGGCCTTCGTGAAGGATCGTCTCACCGACAAACATCCGCAGGTTCGCATTGCCGCCTTGCGCGCCGGGGAAACCCTGATCAAGGCTGGCGACAAAGAACTGCCATCGCTCTACACAACCTTCATCAACGACCCGGATCCCAATGTCGCGAACCAGGCGATTCTCACCGCGAATAAACTGAAATTTTCCGACGCCAGAAAACACATCGAGGCCGGAGCCAAACAGCACGCCTCCCTTGGCGTGAAGGAAATTGCCGGCCAGATTCTCAATCCGCCGAAGCCGCAGAAACCTAAATTCTCCGCCAACTTCACCAGGGCCGAGCAACGATTACTGAAACGCGGCGAAGCGGTTTACAAGGAACTCTGCTATGCCTGTCACAGCGCCGATGGCAAGGGAATGCAAATGGAGGGCGCCCAAAAAGGCGTCACCCTCGCCCCGCCTTTCGCCGGCTCTGAAACGCTGCTTGGCCATCCCGACGCGCCCATCCTCGTCGTCCTTCACGGGCTCACCGGCCCCGTCAAAGGAAAGAAATACGACGCACAAATGGTCCCCATGGCCAGCAATGACGATCAGTGGATCGCATCCGTCCTCACTTATATTCGAAACAGCTTTGGCAATCGCGCTCCGGCTATTTCTCCCCGCCAGGTCAAACAGATCCGCAAGCAATTCGCCAAACGCACCGCGCCCTGGTCCATCGAAGAGCTCAAGACCGCCGCCTCCATGCCGATCAAGGACCGCAAGGCCTGGGCATTCACCGCCAGCCACAAGAAAGACGCCACCAAGAACGCGGTCGACGGCAATCTGAACAGCCGCTACGACACCGGAACGCCTCAAGTCCCCGGCATGTGGTTCACCATTGATCTCAAGCAGGAAGCCTACGTCGGCGGCCTGCGCATCGACGCCGCAAAATCGGCTCGCGATTATCCCCGCGGCTACGAGGTCGCGCTTTCGCTCGATGGCAAGTCCTGGTCAGACCCTGTCGCCAGCGGCAAAGGCGAAACACCAATGACCGAGATCCTTTTTAAGGCCGCGAAGGCGCGCCACATTCGCATCACCCAGACCGGCTCCGTGAAAGGGCTCTTCTGGTCGATCCACGAAATGGAAATTTATCAAAGCCCGATTTCAATCCCGCCCTCAGCCTACGTGAAACAGCTCAAGACCGAATCGACGTTCGAATGAACGAATCGAGGATCTCAGCTTTGTGACGCCGGAAGAATACCTCCAACAGGACGCGACGGCTCTCGCCGCTCTGGTTCGTTCCAGCGACGTCACTCCTCGGGAACTTCTCGACCTCGCCATCCTGCGCCTCGAAGCCGTTAATCCGTCACTCAACGCGGTCGTTCAAAAGCTCTACGATTTCGCCCGCAAGGAAATCGAGGCCGGCCTACCTGAGGGACCTTTCCGCGGCGTTCCTTTTCTGCTCAAGGATCAGACCGACCTGGCCGGCGCCGTCCGCCAAGCCGCGACGCTTTGCGGGAACCTCGGTCACGAGATCATCGAGACAAAACTGCCCGAGGAATTGGCCGGCTATCGCGAAGCCGCCAGCATGATGATCCGCGTCAATGTCTTCGAGCAGCTTGAAGGCATCGCGGCGGCGCGCGGCGCAAAATTGCGACCGGACGATGTCGAACGCGCTACCTGGACAATCTACGAAGCGGGAAAACGAGCGAGCGAGGACGAGTATCGCCGCGCGGTCGAAGAAGTCCGCCGAGCCGAACAGGTGATGGTCCAGTTCGGCGAACGCTTTGACCTCACGCTCAGCCCCGTCCTCGCGGAGCCGCCCATCAAGCTCGGGGTTCTCGACACCATGGCCGACGATGTCATCGCGATGTTCGGCCGCCTCCGGGAATACTCGCCCTTCTGCAATCTCTTCAACGCCACCGGCCAACCAGCAATGTCGATTCCCATGATCTGGAATGACGCGAGTCTTCCCATCGGCGCACAGTTCGCGGGGCATTTCGGCGATGAAGCGACTTTGTTTCAACTGGCCGGCCAGATCGAAGAAGCCGCGCCCTGGAATCACAAGTATCGGGACCTGTGGAAAACCCTGTAGCGTCGGACTGCGAACGCCGCCCAAGCCCGGGAATCGATTCGTGACCCAGGCGCTGAATCCCCCTACTCGATTAAGCTGGCGCCGAGTGATTATTCTTTCACTGGCGACCGTTCTTTGGAGAATCTGATTTCTCCGCACGAATGAAACATTTCGCAATCAGTCATAAATGGGCGATTCGCCTTTGCTTCTCGCTGCTTCTAACGGTGACGCCGAGCCTGTCGGCCGTCGATTTCACACGCGACATCCGGCCAATCCTCTCCGACACCTGCTACAAATGCCACGGTCCGGACAGTCGGGCTCGCAAGGCCGACCTGCGCCTCGATACGCGCAAAGGCGTCCTTGGCGAATCAGCGTCGACCGGACTCGTGCACGCCGGCGCACCAGATCGCAGCGAGCTCTTCCGCCGCGTGTCCACCTCGGACAAGGACGATCTCATGCCGCCGCCGGAGACCGGCCTGAAGCTGAGCCCCCAACAAGTCGCCGCGATCCGCCAGTGGATTCAGGACGGCGCAACCTGGCCCGAGGATGACCGACACTGGGCATTCATCCCGCCCACTCGCCCCGCCATTCCTCAAGCCGCGTCCGCGGGTGCCGCGCGAAATCCCATCGATCATTTCGTTCAGGCGCGACTTGCCAAGTCTGGACTCGCTCCAGCGCCCGAGGCCGACCAAGCCGCCCTGCTCCGCCGAGTGACCTTCGACCTCACTGGGCTGCCGCCGACCGTCACGGAGCTGACCGACTTCCTCTCCGACGAGTCCGCCCACGCCTATGAGCGCGCGGTCGACCGCCTGCTGGCGTCGTCGCGCTACGGCGAACACATGGCGCTGCCCTGGCTGGAGGCGGCGCGCTATGCCGACACCGACGGCTACCAGAACGACCGCCTGCGCTACATGTCCGTCTGGCGGGACTGGGTGTTGATGGCCTTGAACGACAACATGCCCTTCAACCGCTTCACCCTGGAGCAACTCGCCGGCGACATGCTGCCCGACCGAAATTTCCGCACTCAGGTCGCCAGCGGATTTAATCGAAATCACCGCATCAATTCCGAGGGCGGCTCGATTCCCGATGAATGGATCGTGGAGTACGTCGCGGATCGTGTCGAAACTGTCGGAACCGTCTACCTCGGCCTGACGTTTAATTGCTCCCGCTGCCACGACCACAAGTACGATCCGATCCAGCAGAAGGAGTTTTACCAGATGTTCGCCTTCTTCAATAACGTCGCCGAAGCAGGCCTCGGCCCGAACAACGGGAATAGCCCGCCCTTCGTAACCGTTCCCAAAAACTGGCCCCATCTCAGCGACGAAGAAAATCGATTTATCACGCCCGAACCGCCCAAGGTGAAACTCCAGCAAACCTCCGTCCCGCGCCCCCAGTCCGGCAAGGACGGGACGGTGATGGTGATGCATGAACTGGATCAACCGCGCGACACCTTTCTGCTCAGCCGCGGCCAATACAATCAGCCGGACAAATCTGAAAAACTGCGCCCCGAAACGCCCGCCAGTCTCGGCCAACTCGGTGAAGGCCGACCGCGCAACCGCATCGGCCTGGCGGATTGGCTGCTCGATCCAAAGAATCCACTCGTCGCCCGAGTCACCGCCAATCGCTTCTGGCAGCATTTCTTCGGACGCGGCCTCGTGCGCACCAGCGAGAACTTCGGCGTGCAGGGCGAACTACCCAGCCATCCTCAATTGCTCGACTGGCTGGCCACGGAATTCGTCCAGTCCGGCTGGGACATGAAGGCCTTCAACAAGTTGATCGTCATGAGCGCGACCTACCGGCAATCGTCCCGATTGACGCCCGCCGCCGCCGAACACGATCCCGACAACGCCCTACTTTCGCGCGGCCCCCGCAAACGGCTCACGCCCTACCAAATTCGCGACGCGGCGTTGTTCACCGGCGGATTGTTGGTCGAGGAAATCGGCGGCCCCTCGGTCAAACCCTACATGCCGCCCGGCCTCTGGAAGTCCATTTCAAATCGCAAATACGACCAGGGCAAGGGAGCCGACCTGTATCGCCGCAGCCTCTACACCTATTGGATGCGCACCATCCCACCGCCCACGATGATGGCCTTCAACGCCGCCGAGCGCGAAGTCTGCGCCGTCCGCAAGGACCTGACCACGACGCCGCTGCAGGCTCTGACCATGATGAACAACATCACCTTCGTCGAAGCCGGCCGGATGATCGCTGAACGCGTAATCAGAGAAGGTGGCTCCACAGCGCCACAGCGACTCGACCACCTGTTCAGGCTCATCCTTTCCCGCAAACCAACCCCGGCGGAAAACAAAGCGCTGATCGCGAACTACAACGATTTTAAAGCGGAGTTTCAGGCCAATCCGAAAGGCGCCGAAAGTCTGCTGGAAATCGGATCGAGTCCTCGCGACAGTTCACTTCCCGTCACGGAAGTCGCGGCCTGGACGATGGTCGCCAACACGATCCTGAATCTGGACGAAGCGATCACAACCAATTGATTTTTGACCACAGATGGACACCGATAAACACAGATGAAAAGGCAGACCTAACAGGAGAACCCACCCCTAACCCCTCCAAGGAGGAGAACCGGAAAAGCATTGCGTCTGTCCGCAAGGACAGTTCCCCTCCTTGGAGGGCCAAGGGTGGGTTGACCGGCTCAAATCTGTGTTCATCCGTGTCCATCTGTGGTTAATTAGTTTTCCGGAATCGCATTGAACCAAAGCATCGCCATGACACCGATCGAACAACACGAGCTGACGATGACCCGCCGAAAGTTCTTCGGACAAAGCGCTGGAGCGGGCGTCGGAACCCTGGGACTTTCCTCGCTGCTGAATCCCGATCTCTTCGCGGCTCCGGCGCCCAGTCGCAATGCCATCGGCGGGTTGACCGAGTTGCCTCACGCCACCCCCAAAGCCAAGCGCGTCATTTACCTTTTCCAGTCCGGCGGCCCCGCGCAGATGGATCTCTACGATCCCAAGCCCAATCTGCTCAAACGTTACGGCCAGGAGGTCCCCAAGTCCGTCTACCCTGATGAACGCAAGACCACGATGACCTCCGGGCAGACTTCGTTCCCCGTCGCGCCCAGCCGCTACACGTTTTCCAAACACGGCCAATCCGGGATTGAACTCAGCGAAACGCTCCCCTACCTCGCGCAACGCGCCGACGACCTCTGCGTGATTCGCTCGATGCACACCGAGGCCATCAATCACGACCCCGCCGCGACTTTCTTCCAGACTGGATCCGTCGTTCCAGGCCGCCCCAGCATGGGCTCATGGATGAACTATGGCCTCGGCAGCGAGAACGCGGACCTGCCCGCATTCGTCGCGCTGACCTCCGGCAATGGCGGGCAGCCTCTCTACGATCGACTATGGGGAAATGGTTTTCTCCCCGGCCGCTTTCAAGGCGTCAAATTTCGCGGCCAGGGCGATCCCATTCTCGACCTCTACAACCCCGCCGGCGTTTCTCAGTCCATGCGCCGCAAGATGCTCGATTCCGTCGGCCGACTGAACGAACTGCAATCCCAGGAAACCGGGGCCCCTGAAATCCAGACCCGCATCGCGCAGTACGAACTCGCCTACCGCATGCAGATGTCCGTCCCGGAGCTCATCGATTTCAAACAGGAATCCAAGACCGTCCGCGAGTCCTACGGCCCGGATGTCGCGAAGACCGGAAGCTACGCCTACAACTGTCTCCTCGCCCGCCGGCTCGCCGAACGCGGCGTCCGCTTTATCCAGCTGTTCCATCGCGGCTGGGACCACCACGGCAATTTGCCCAAGCGCATGACCACGTTGACCAAGGCCACGGACCAGCCGACCGCCGCCCTGCTGGGAGATCTGGAAAGCCGCGGCATGCTGGATGACACCCTCGTCGTTTGGGGCGGAGAATTCGGTCGTACGGTCTACTGCCAGGGGAAATTGACCGAGACAACCTACGGCCGCGATCACCACCCTAACTGCTTCTCCATGTGGATGGCGGGCGGCGGCGTCAAGGGCGGCATGACCTATGGCGCCACCGACGACTACAGCGTCAACGTGGTCGACAAGGGAGTCCACGTTCACGACATGCAGGCGACCATCCTCAACCAACTGGGCGTCGATCACGAGCGCCTCACCTTCAAACACCAGGGCCGCCACTACCGCCTCACCGACGTCTTCGGAAAAGTCGTGAAGGACATCCTCGCTTAGGGCAATCAAGGAGCGGAACCTGATGACCGCACGAGGCCCCGGCGGAGCTCACAAGGGCAACCCCAAAGCGCCGGTCCGCAAAGAACTGTCCGGGCCCAATCAGCGATGGTGTTGGGATATCAGCTATCTGCTGACGTTCCAAAAAGGCGAGTATCTCTACCTGCTGCTGGAGGGCGGCCTGGTTGAGGGAAACATCCTGGACCTGCCGGAAGACCAGCGCCCCGAGCTCATCAATGACCGCCGCCCTCGTAGCGTAATCAAACGTCCTCTGAGGTCATTAATTCAAAACGCGCCGAGGTCAATTGCCCATAAAACAAACCAACAGCGGCTCAGCGGCTCAGCGTATCGGTGGACGAATGATCGGAGGTTGCCTAGCCGGAATTAACGAAGAAGAAAAAGTGGCGACCCCAACGGGATTCGAACCCGTGCTGCCGGCGTGAAAGGCCGGTGTCCTAACCACTAAACGATAGGGTCGTCTGCGAAAGGGTGATGGGAATATAGACCGCCAGACCAATTGTCACGTGGAAAAACGAAAAAACATCCTAATGGGGCGCCGCTCAAGAATAGAAGGCAAGACAATCGAATTCGAGGAAACCCCACCCCTAACCCCTTCGACAAGCTCAGGACAGGCCCTCCTTGGAGCTGTGCATTACCCATAAGTTTTCGAATCGGTCGCCTTCGAATCCCACCGGGATTCCGCCCCAAAGCCCAGGGTTGGGAGGCACGACCTACCCTGGGAACAACGTTCAAGAAGCATTTTCAACGCCGAAGGTGTTGCGCCAATCATCGGCGATTTGGGCGCAACCCCGTTGGGGTTGTTTCGAAGCGGGGCCTAGAACCCAAGGTAGGCCAGCCGCTGTCGCGGAAGGCCAACCTTGGGCTGGAGGGCGTAATCCCGTTGGGATAAAGGGAAACGAGGCAGCGCCGCAAATCTCAAATTTGTGGGTAATGCACAGCTCCAAGGAGGGGTTCTGCTTCAATGCAAAATCGATTCCCAGAATCTGAACTGCGCCCATCCCAATATCGCGACGCACGCAGGAACGGCCGGGAGGGCGGATTCAATGACGAATCACATGCACGCCGTTTTCAGATCTCGTTCGACCACTCCGCGTGTGATTAATTCAGGGTGGCAGGATTCTTCCAGAATTGCTCCCAGTCATCGTTGACGCGCAGGACGCGCAGTTGAGCCATAACGTCTGCGTTCTTCCTGAGCCAGGCGCAGCCCGCGAGCTT
>JBLHKZ010000150.1:0-13635 GCA_047618185.1 Limisphaerales bacterium | reverse complement strand
CGATCGAGATCGCTGCGCTCCCACTCGGTGTAGGGAGGCTTCGATTTGCAGAGCTGGGCGGGTGAGCTGCCGCGCCGACCAATGGCGATTACGCTGCCGTCAGGTTCGAATCGAAAGGTTGTTTCATCGCCGCGTTCGGTCTGGAAGAGCGCGCGCGTGCGCCAGATCAGGCCGTCGTCGCTTTCCAGCATGGCCGATTCGACGGTTGCGCCTTCGCCTCGCGCCTTGATGTCAAATTCCCGGTTGCGTCGCCCGCAGAGAAAGGCTTTGTCCTCAAACGTCTCCGCGCGCCAGATGTAATGGCCGAAGGTGCCTTCGAGCATGACCGGGCTGTTCCATTCCTTGCCGTCCTTCGACCAGGCCGCGTAGCCGAGGTGTTTGTTGAGCGTGTAGTCCTCGCGTTTGAGCGTGGTTGTCCCGGAATACCACGTGCCGGTGTAGACGAAGAGCTTGTCTTTAAAGACGAGAAAATGCGGGTCCCGGGTGTCGCGCTCCTTGACGCTGAATCGATGGACCTGCTTCCAGTCTTTGAGGTCGTCACTGACCATGATGATGATCGAGGCCGTCGGGTGAACCATGTGCCCGTCCGGGCAACTGCGGAAGGTCAGGTAGTATTGGCCCTTGAATTTGACCAGGTCTGTAAAGGCGTTGTGTTCGCCGTTGTGGAAGACGCGTCGGATGTTCGTGACCTTGACCTCTGGGAGATCGGCGGCAGGCGCGGACGTGGCCAGGGCGAATGCGCTTAGGAGGGAAATGATGAATGATCTCATGGTGGATAAAAGTGCCGGACGGATTGGCGGCTTAATTCGCGCGACTGGGACAGGGACACCGAGGACGGCGTCCGTCTCATGGAGGTTCTACGGATTGAGTCGTTTGTGCAGTTCGTGGACTTTGTTGATGATGCGTTCTTCGAGCTCCGGTTTCCAGGGGCGGCTTCGGGCCTCGTAGCCGCCCTCGAGCAGGACGCGCTTGCTGGGGATGTATCCGGCGTAGACGTTGGAGTAGCCGGCGACCCAGACCTTCAGCCGCTTCGGGCCGCGGAGTTCGCGTTTGAGTCTCAGCGAGTAGTCGATGACCACTTCGTTGCCCAGCGTGACGATGGTCAAAGAGTCGCCGAACTGAATGAGTTGCACGGGGTAGGGGAAGTCCTCGCGATCGGCGTCGGGCTTGAATTCCAGGTCGACGGTTTCGAGCGCAGTTTGCAGTGGGCCTTGCAGCGGGCTTTGGTGGCGGAGGGTTCGTTGGGTTATTTCCAGCGCCGCCTCGACTGCCGTCGCCAATGAGCGGCCATGCCGACTGGCATATTCCGCCGTGCCGCGGGGGTAGGGATTTTGATCGCCGCCGCAGCCCATCAGGAACAGGGCCGTCACACCGGGATGATCTTTTTCAAAATATTCCTGCGCAAAACCGGCATAGTCACCGAGCCATCTGAGGTAGCCGACGGAGGTGTTGTGGCAGGCGTAGCCGAACATCACGGCATAAAGTTTGCCGTTGGCGTCGTCCACGCGCAGGACCGGCACGGAATGATCGACGGGGCCGTAGGGATTCGGGTGGTTGGCGAAGCCTTTCCCAGTGGGCGTGCGACGATTCATGGCGAAGCCGCATTTCGCCTGTCCGTGGCTTAGTCGCGCGGGCTGCATGTTGTTCAATGCTTCGCCGACGATGCGCACAAGCGAGGCGGTCAGCGTGTCGAAGTAATCCTTCGCGTCGTCGCGGCCGTAGGCCGGGCCGCAGTGCGTGTGGGAGGCGTTCATGACGAGCGCGTGCGGCGGAAGGTTGTATTTTTCGCCGACCTGTTTCTCGACCTCGGAGCGCAGGCGCTCGATGACGCCAATCAGATCCAGCGTGATGAACACGACGCGATTGCCTTCGTTATCCTCAATGGCGAGAGCCTTGCCGAACAGGTCCTGATCCTTGCCTTCGGCGGGCGCTTTGCGCGCCCCATAACCGGCCATGGGCATGGGCCGGGTCGGGGTGATGACAGCGGTCGCGACGCCGGCTTTCCATTCGGTGGGCGCGGTGGCTTTGTCGGCGGCCGGTGAGGGGAAGACACCAGTAAATAGGACGAATACGATTGATAGGACGTATGCGGCTTCGCTGCGTGTGACGTTTTTGAATTTCATAGGAAATCAGCTTAATTTACGAAGTCGAGTGATGCGTCCGGTGTGGACCCACTCGGCGACGATGATGTTACCGTTGGCGTCGAAGCAGGCGTCGTGCGGATGCAGGAAACGGCCGTCGCGCCAGCTCTTGCCCCCGGGTTCCGTGCGGAGCTTGTCGGCGAATACTTTGGTGCGCCACGCGGCGTCCTCGCCGAGATGGATCATGTTGTCGTCCTTGTCGAGCAGGGTGACGCGAGCCTTGAGATCGGGGATGAGCAGGGTGTCTTTGTAGGTGTCCACGTTGGCTGGGAGGAGAAAGCCATTCATCGTTTTGAGGTGCTTGCCCTCGAGGGTGAACCACTGCAGGCGGGCGTTCGCGCGGTCGGCGACGACAATGGATTTCTTGCGACCGGGGCGATTGTCGATCCAGAGGCCGTGCGGGAGGTTGAACTGGCCGTCGCCCTTGCCGTGGCTGCCGAAGTTGGAGATCCAGTTTCCCTGTTTGTCGTAACGGTGGATGGTGTGTGCGCCATAGCCGTCGGCGAGGTAGTAGCCGCCGTCGTCGTGGAAGGCGAAGTTGGTGGGCATGAAGGCGTCGCGGCCCCAACGTTTTTGCGGATTCGTGTCCTCGCCCTTCGGGTAGAGCTTCGATTCCATCGGCGCGCGTTTCTCCCAGACCTGCTCTCCGGTCAGGGTGAGCTTGGCGAAGTTCTTCAGGTGTTGGTAGCCGGTCACGTAAAGGAATTCTTCATTGCCCTCGGAGCGGACTTCGAGCCCGTGGCCGCCGCCCTGAAACTGGTTGCCGAAGGCGCGGACAAATTTCCCTTTGGCGTCAAAAACGAAAATGGACGGATGGTCCTTCTGATCGGCGCGACCCTCGTGAATCACGTAGAGCAAGCCGGCCTTGTCGACGGCGACATTGTGGGTCGTCTGCCAGGTGTATTTGCTCGGTAGCTTCGCCCAATTGTGCTGCACTTCGTACTTGTGGGCGCCCTTGCCGATGATCGTTTTCCCACCGGCTTTGGCGGCCGTGAGAATGTTTGGAAGAGTGATAGCAGCGGAGGCGAGAGCGGTGTTTCGGAGGAAGGCGCGGCGGGAGGAGATGGATTTCATAATCGTGACGCGGGTCAGAGTGTTTCAGACTTTGGAGAATCGGACTGTGGTAATACCTTTGACTCCTCCGGCCGGGCAAGCTTCAAAAGGACTTGAGCGCGGCCGGTTTGGCGTTGCGAACAAGCCGCGTGAGATCTGTGGCAAGAAGGGTGGGTCGACCCGAGGCTCGCGGCGCGATGCTTCGCAATCGGCGTTCGCTCCTGTGACAGGCCGTGCGACACGAACATGAAGCTTTCGCTCAACAGAGAAATTGCCCGCCGATTGGCGATTCCGATCGCGGCGCTGACCGTCCTGACGCTTGTCGGAATGGCCGGCTACCACCTGCTCGAGCGCATGTCGGCGTTGGACGCGCTGTACATGTCGGTGATCACGATCAGCACGGTTGGCTTTGCCGAGGTGCAGGAATTGTCGGCGGGCGGCCGCATATTCACGATCGGCCTGATTGTGACCGGCGGCCTGGTCGTGGCCTTCTCGCTGGGCAGCATTGGCGAATATCTTTTTTCCGGCGAATGGCAGAAACACATCAAACAACGAAGGAGACAGAAGATGCTCGATCAACTTAACAATCACTTCATCGTTTGCGGCTTCGGGCGCGCGGGTCGCAATGTCGCGCGTGAACTCCACGACGAAGGGCTGGAGATCGTCGTCATCGAGCCCAAGGCCGGGAAAGCCGAAGCCGGTGAGGCGGCGGGCTACACGGTGGTTACGGGCGACGCGGCTCAGGAATCCAACCTCCGCGAAGCGGGGATCGAGCGGGCGCGCGGGCTCGTGACCTGCGCCAGCTCAGACGCCGAGAATGTCTTTATCGTCCTCACGGCGCGCAGCATGCGCAAGGACCTCAAGATCGTGGCGCGGGCAGACATGGAGGAATCGGAGCCGAAACTTCTGAGCGCTGGCGCCGATCGGGTGATTCTGCCCTATCGGATCACCGGCCGCCGCGTGATGACCATGATGCTTCGTCCTGCCGTCGCGGATTTTCTCGAGGAGATCACACACACCGGCGGCAGGGAGTTGCTGCTGGAGCAAGTTGTCGTGGCCGAAGGGTCTCCCTTGATCGGTGAATCCCTTCGGGAATTGCACGCCACGTTGGATGTGGACGTGGCCATCCTCGCCTGGAAGACGCCGGGAGACCCGGTTCAGGAGCGCCCTCAGCCGGGCGCCATCATCGAAGCGGGCGCTCTCCTGATCGCACTGGGCACCGAGCAGCATCTTCAGAGGCTCGCCAAACAGGCCGGCGGACCCGTCACTGTAGCGTGAACGTCGCGACGACGGCCAGGTGGTCCGATGCGATGCCGGGCAGGACGCGCTGCTCCCTAAACCTCCAATTATCCGGCGCGATGTAGAAGGGGAGTCCGACATTGTAATTCTCGTCGAACGCCCAGCAATGCATCACTGTCTTCTCCGCGAGATAGCCAATCTGATTCACGCGGCAGGGGCCACAATCGCGAATCGCTTCTGACAGGAAAACGAGGTCGGGGGATTCGCGGTTGATGATCGAGGCAATGGCGTCGAGCCGCGCGCGGACTTCGTCGGGTTTCCGGAATCCTATTCCGCCGCGATGGACGGAGGCTTTGGCGATGTTGTAGGCGAGGAGCTTGATTTCATCGCCTGGCTGAAGTTCTCAGGCTGCGGGAAAGGAGGTCGTTGCAATTTCGGGCTTGTTGCCTCGCGCAAGCATCGTCCCGTTGGCGAGGGCTAGCAGAGCGATGAGAATGGGGATTGCCAGGAGGCCTGCCAGGACGAGCAGGACGCGTCGGGGGAGTCGTCGTATTGCCATCATTGTGGCCTGTTAGCGGGAAGCTCCCAGCACGAGCACGATTGAGGGCTCGCAGAAATCTCAAAGAATGTGTTGATATGTCGGAATATTACGACATATTGAGAATGAATGGCGACACGAACACTCAAACTTCTCGATCTGAAGAGCCTGGAACAGGCTTCCGAATGTCTGAAGACCATCGCGCATCCGCACCGATTGCGGATGATCCAGATGCTGTTGTCAGGCGACTACACCGTCGGGGAGTTGGCTGAGGCCTGCGAGATTCCCAGCCACATGGCTTCCGAGCATTTGCGGTTGATGAAGCGTTGCGGTCTGCTGGAGGCCGAGCGCGATGGCCGAAAGACGTATTACAATGTCGCTGAGCCGCATCTTGAAAGCATGATGAAATGCATCGAAGGCCGCTTCGGCGGCAACTGAGGATCAGCTCGGACAATCCATGAGCAGGACAATTTAAACCAACTGCGGCATAAAGAATCGTAGCATCGGAAAGTAACGATAAATAGCTAGGAATTCGATTCAAACCACAAACAACAAGACAGGATCCAAGCAATGAAGACACACAAATTGATCAGCACGTTTCTGGCCGTCGCCGTCGTCGCGCTTTGCCAAACGCCGTTCGCGAGTTTTGGCCAGGGCATGCCGGCCGAGTCGAAAGAGGCGATTCACCGATTGTTCGACGGTCACAAGAGTATTAAGCGGGATCTCGAATTTACGGAGAAGGGCTACGAGGCGGTGACGGAGTCGGACGACGCGGACATCGCCCGCGCGATCAAGAAACATGTCGTGCGAATGAGCGAGCGGTTGAAGTCGGGCCTGATGGTGCGGCGCTGGGATCCTGCTTTTGCGGAGTGCGTGTCCCACTACGCCGACATTAAACATGAGTTCAAGCCGACGAAGAAAGGGATCCGGGTCGTGGTCACTGGAAAAACGCCGGCGGCAGTCAAGGTCGCGCAGAATCACGCCAAGGTTCTCGCCGACTTTGTCAGCAAAGGCTGGGAGGCGCATGATGAACTCCACCCGGCGGCGTTGTCCGACAAGGCCGTCGTGGCCGGCGGGGCAGGCGGGGCCGGCGCGAATGTTGCCTGGCTGGGGGCAAAGCCGGGAAGCCCTTTTGTCGCGAGGCCAAGCCGGCGTCCGTGAAACCGTGCTGCGCCGAGCCGAACGCGACGCCCGACAAGAAGTGAAACCACGCTGGGATTAATGATAAATGTCACCCCTCTAACGCTTATGAAAATGGAAAATGCGATTCGAATCCTGGCCGGGACGATGATCCTGTTGAGCCTCGCGCTGACGCGCTGGGTCCATCCAAACTGGGTGTGGCTGACCGTGTTTGTCGCGGTGAATCTGATCCAGTCCGCGTTCACCGGGATCTGTCCGGCTGTTTACATACTGCGCCGTCTTGGCGTCGATCGACATGCCTAGCCCCATATCCAGACTGATCCCTCTTGCCGTCGCGACGTTGATCGTGCACGGGGTCGCTGGCGGCGCGGAGTTGCTCACGCTGGACAAGGGCATCGAGTTGGCGTTGGCGCAGAATCCGGACGCGCGGCTCGCGGATCACCGGATCGCGGCGGCGCGGGCCGCGTTGCGAGAGGCCAATTCCGCCTTCTGGCCGAAGGTTCAATTTCGCCCGAGCTATGTGGGCACGGACAATCCGGCGAGCGTGTTTATGTCCGCGATCAATCAGCGCGAGTTCACCCCGGGCCTCGACTTTAACCATCCGCCCACGGTGGACCACCTGAACGTTAAAGGCACGGTGTCTGTTCCTCTGTATCACGGCGGGCGAATGGTTGCGGGGCGTGAAGCGGCGACGGCGATGACGGAAGCGGCGCGGCGCAATGCGGATGCCGTTCGTAATCGCCTGGCATTCGAGGTTTCGCGCGCCTGGTTCTCCATTCTCAAGACCCGTGAATTCATCCAGTCGGCGGAGGCGTCGGTAAAATCTTTTGAATCGAATCTGTCGATCGCGCAAAAGCGGCGTCGGGCGGGGAATCTTCTCAAGGCCGAAACCCTGGATGTGGAAGTTAAACTGGCTGAAGCGCGGGAAGGTCTTGTGCGGGCACAGAACGCCAGGGCGCTTGCCGAGCGCGCGCTGCGAAACCTTCTGGGAATCGATCGGGGCGAATTGAAGATCTCCAACGAGGTTCCACGAATTGAAATGCCGTCTGGGCGTGACTTCTCGCAACGATCCGAATTGCAGGCCGCGGATCAGCGGATTCACGCCGCTCGGGCCGGCCTTCGCGGCGCCCGCGGCGGACACCGGCCGAAGGTGAATGGATTTGCGAGTCTGGACTATGACACGGGATGGAGATTCGGGGGATCGGGGAAAAGCTGGACGATCGGCATGGCGCTGGAGTGGGATATCTTTGACGGCCACAGGACCGACGCGAAGGTCGACTCGGCGCGCGCGCGGCTCGACTCGGCGATCGAGATGGAACGGAAGATTCGGCTGATGATTGATCTCGAAGTCGAGCAGGCAAGCCTGAAGCTGGGCGAATCGTCTCAACGCCTTGAAGTCACTGAAAAGGCGATCGACCTCGCGACGGAAAGCCGGGATCTGACGCGCATTCGATTTCAGGAGGGAGCGGCCTTGTCCACGCAATTGATTAATGCGGAAACCGCGCTGACGGCGGCTCGGGTTCGTCGCGCGGAGGCCGGGGCCGATCGACGAATCGCGGCGGCCGCGCTGCGTCAGGCGCTGGGCCTTCCCCAGATTCCGAAAACCCCGACCACTCCCTGAAATGAAAACTCTGATTGCCAATCTACGGAAATGGGTCGCGCCGATCACGGGATCCGCAGTGTTGCTCGTATTGATTCTCTTTGTGGGCGGCGCATTTACGAGCGGAAGAATTGAACCCGAGAATCTGGCGGCAACTCCCGGATTGCCGAAGCCGGAGCGCACGGCGCAGGTTGCGGAGGAGATGCAGTCTGTGTGGTATGAAGCGGTCGGCTCGGTGCAATCCCGCACGCGGACGACCGTCGCCGCGCAGATCGCTTCGCGGATTCTCGAAGTCAATGGAGAGGCGGGCGGCGTCGTTAAGGCGGGCGAATTGCTCGTTGTCCTGGACGACCAGGAAATTAAAGCGCGGCTGGAGCAGACTCGCAGCGCATTGGCCGCCACGCGCGCGGCCGACGCGCAGGCCCGATCCGCGTTTGCCCGCGTGGAAAAATTATTCCGGCAGGAGGCGGCCACGCAGGAACAGTTTGAAGCGGGAGACGCGCGTCGAAAGGGCGCGGCCGCGGAAGTCGCGGCCGCGGAGCAGAAGCTGAACGAGGCTCAAGTCGCTCTCGGATACGCTCGCATCCAAAGCCCCGCCGGAGGAGTGATCGCCGAGAGGCTGGTCGAACCGGGAGACATGGCCTTTCCCGGCAAGCCGCTGTTGGCCCTTCATGACGCGGAGAATCTTCGACTGGAAGCGCAGGTGCGCGAAGGCCTGATCGGTCATGTGAAAATCGGCTCGAAGGTTGAGATCGAATTGACGACCCGGGACGAGACAGTTGTGGGCGAGGTTGTGGAAGTGGTCCCCTCGGCGGATCCGGTCAGTCGGAGCTTTCTCGTCAAAGCGGCCTTGCCGAAAATTGAGGGGTTGTATCCGGGCATGTTTGGCAAGCTGCGTGTCCGTTTGGGCGAGCGGCCAACGATCCTGGTTCCCGATGAGGCGATCGCCCGGGTCGGGCAACTCACCACGGTAATCGCGTATTCGAACGAACGATGGTCGCGGCGGTATGTGACGGTGGGCGCGTTGATTGACGGTCATCGGGAAATACTCTCGGGCTTGTCATCCGGCGACACCGTGGGATGGAGCGGGGAGGCGCGAGATGACCGCTGATCAGAGACCTGGGGGATTGATTCCCGCGATCGTCGAAAAATTTCTCAAAGGGCAGCTTTCGATCATCCTGATCATCGGGGCGTTGGTGTTGGGGGCCGCCGCGATATTTCTGACGCCGCGCGAGGAGGAGCCACAAATCGTCGTGCCGTTGGCCGACATTTACGTGCAGTTTCCCGGAGCCGGCGCCGAAGAAGTTGAGAAACTCGTGGCCACGCCGCTGGAGCGTCTGTTGTGGCAAATCGACGGCGTCGAGTTTGTCTATTCCGTTTCCCGCCGCGACATGGCCGTCGTTACTGTGCGCTTCTTTGTCGGCGAAGATCGGGAGCGTTCTCTGGTCAAGCTGCACAACCGTATTTCCTCCCACATTGATGAAGCGCCTCCCGGTGTTGCGGGCTGGGTCGTCAAGCCGGTTGAAATTGACGACGTGCCGATCGTCACGGTCGCGTTGTATTCGTCGACGCATGACGATCATGCCCTGCGCCGAGTGGCTGAGGAATGTCGGGCGCGGCTGGACACGGTGAAGGACGTTTCACGCACGCGTGTTTCCGGCGGCAGGAAGGCCGAGGCGCGGGTGGAGCTGTTGCCCGAGGAAATGGCTGCGCGCGGGGTTTCAGCGTTGGATGTGGAACGGGCGTTGTCCATGGCGGACGCGTCGCTGTCGGCCGGCGGATTCGCGCGTGAAAACCGGTTTGTCAATGTGGGGAGCGGTCCGTTTATCCAGGGCGTCGAGGATGTTGGGTCGCTGATGGTGGGTTTGCGCGGCGGCAAGCCGGTGTATGTGCGGGACGTGGCGCGAGTGGTGGCCGGCCCCGAAGAAGCCTCCAGCTACACGCGAATTGGTTTTGGGCCGGCGGTGGATGCTGACGGGGCTGAACCGGATTTGGTCCGGGAGCAAGGGAAGCTTTATCCTGCGGTGACTCTGTCGGTCGCGAAGAAGAAGGGCGTGAACGCAGTGACGGTGGCCAAGGCCGCGCTCGCGAAGATGGATGAGTTGAAGCGGGAGGTCATACCTGAGGGAATCGAGCTGCGCGTGACTCGAAACTATGGCGAAACAGCGGACGCCAAAGTCGATGGACTCCTTTCGTCGCTGGTGTTTGCGATGATCTCGGTGGTCGGCCTGCTGGTCTTTACGCTGGGTTGGCGGGAAGGTTTAATAGTCGCGCTGGCGGTGCCGATCAGTTTCTCCCTGGCGCTCTTCGTGAACTACCTGTTTGGCTACACGATCAATCGCGTCACGCTGTTTGCCCTCATTCTCACGCTGGGCCTGGTGGTCGACGATCCCATCACCAACGTCGACAACATCCAGCGACACATCCTGTCGCGTCGCCGCAATCCGTTTCTGTCAACGCTCTGGGCGGTGAAGGAAGTTCTTCCGCCCGTGATTCTGTCGACCTTGACGATCATCGTGTCCTTTCTGCCGATGTTCTTCATCACCGGGATGATGGGGCCCTACATGACGCCCATGGCGATCAATGTCCCGCTGACGGTTGTTTTCTCCACGGTGGCGGCGCTGAGTGTTGTTCCGTGGGCGGCCTATCATCTGCTGAAGAGACGAGTGGCGTCCGATAACGGAGAATCCGCCGGCCGTGACGACTCGCGACCAGGACCGGGTTGGGGGCAGCGGATTTATACGCGGATGCTGGGCCCCTTTCTTAAGTCCCGGCTGATGCGGATGGGTTTGCTCGCGTTGGTGGGGGCGCTCCTGGCTGGTTCGGGGGCGCTCGTGATCCTACGCAAGGTTCCCATGAAAATGTTGCCTTTCGACAACAAAAATGAACTGCAGCTTGTGATTAATCTGCCGGAAGGAACGACGCTGGAAACCACGGATGCCGTCGTGCGGGACTTTGAACATTTCCTGTTTTCGGTTCCCGAGGTCGCTGATTTCGAGTCCTTTGTCGGCGACTACAGCCCCATCGATTTCAACGGCCTCGTGCGGCATTACTATTTTCGACAAGAACCGCACATGGCGGACATTCGTGTAAACCTTGCTCCGAAGGAACGGCGGGCTCAGGGCAGCCACGAGATCGCGCTGCGGTTGCGAAGCGAACTCGAGGCGATCGCCGAAAGACACAACGCCCGCCTGGCGATCGTGGAATCTCCGCCCGGTCCTCCGGTGATCGCGACGCTCGTCGCCGAGATCTACGGCTCCACGGACGCGCGCTACGGCGATCTGATCGCGGCGTCGGAAATTGTAATGGAACGGATGGAGGCGGAGCCAGGGGTTGTGGACGTCGATCATTCCGCTGAAGCGGAGCGGACGCGCATTCAGTTCTTTTTGGACAAGGAAAAGGCAGGTCTGCACGGCATCGATGCGGCGTCGGTCACGCGAACTTTGAAGTTGGCGTTGTCCGGGGTCGACGCGGCGACGGTGCACCGGGAAGGCGAACGGAATCCGCTTCTGCTCCGCGTTCAGGTTCCGCGGGAGTTGAGGTCAGGCGTCCCGGAACTGGGTCGTATCACGGTGAAGGGCTCTCGGGGGGAATTGATCCCTCTGGATGAGTTGGGCGAATTCAAGAGGGTCGATGAAGACCAACCGATCTATCATAAGAATCTGGAGCGCGTTGTTTATGTTTTTGCGGACACGGCCGGGCTGGCGCCGGCGGAGGCTGTGCTGGATCTGGGGAGCGATCTGAAGCGCGATCCGCTGCCCGAGAATATTCGTGTCGATTGGGCCGGCGAGGGCGAATGGGACATCACGCTGACTGTGTTTCGCGATCTGGGGCTGGCCTTTGGCGCGGCGATGATCGGGATCTACATCCTGCTGATCGTGCAAACGTCTTCGTTCCGGATGCCGCTGGTGATCATGAGCGCCATCCCAGTGACCGCGATTGGCATTCTTCCCGGCTTCTGGTTGTTAAACGTTTTAACGAGTCGGCCCATCGGCGGCTTTGAGAATCCGGTGTTCTTCACGGCGACTTCCATGATTGGGATGATCGCCTTGGGCGGCATTGTCGTGCGTAATTCGATAGTGCTGATCGAGTTCATTCAGGAATCGGTCAAGGCCGGGCGTCCCTTGCGGGAAGCGATTCTGGAGAGCGGCGCAGTGCGCATGCGGCCCATTTTGCTGACCGCCTTGACAACCGCTCTCGGCGCCTGGCCGATTACCCTGGATCCGATCTTCTCCGGTTTGGCCTGGGCGTTGATCTTTGGTCTGTTCGCCTCGACGGCCTTTTCGCTGATCGTCGTGCCCGTGATGTATTTCATGGTCTACGGCAAGACGGAGGCAAGGCCTGGCTCCTGAACCGTCCCCGTTCCAGTCGACCGCGCGAAAGGACTCCGTCCAATGCGAGCGCCGCTCGACAATCGCGTCATTGATGGGGCTTCCATTCGTCAGCCGAAGCTCCCGATCGCGCCGCAATCGCAAAGCCCCGCTGTTGTCTCGATGTTGCGTGAAAAGCGTTGCGACTCGTTTCTCTCCGTCGTGAGTGACGATGTCGATCGTGCGGTTCGGAGCTTCCGCCGGAAAAGTGTTCGGCCCATTCCATCCGCCGGTAAATTGCCCACATTCCCGGAACAGCGTCAGGGGAGCAGAATCAGGCTCGGCGTTGAAGTCGCCGGCGCAGATGGCCGCGCCATCCGGTGGCGGCCACCCAGCGCTCCAAAGGTAGACGCCCGTTGTATGATCTGCGCGCTCTTTGGGCGCGGCTCCCTTTTCTTGTGTTCGTCCCAATGAGTGACCCGTTCCACGGGACCGGTCCTTTGACACTTCAATTTCCCGCAACACTCACAGGCGATCTTTCCAATAATTCGGTTTCCGACGCAGGTCCATCACGGCCACGATGAGGATCACGTCGTCTTCAAGTGCGTAGATGAGCGCGAATGGGAATTTGCGAATCCGACATTTGCGGTGGCTGTCCGAGATCGTTCTCCAAGTTTTTGAGTTCAACTGAATGCGCCGGATTGTAGCTTCCAATTCATCGAGAAAGCGTCCTCCCAATCCCGGTGACGCAGAGTCGTAATACACCGCTGCCTCAACCAACTCTTGATTGGCCGCGGTGGTGAAGCGATAGTTCACGCCGAAAGTCGCTTGCGAGCCTCGGCGAGAGAAGAAGGACCGTCTACGGTTTTCAGTTTGCCGCTTCGCACCGCAGCGAGTCGGGACTCGGCTTCCTCAGCCCAAGCAGCGTCGATCTCCTTGGTCGCGTCGTCGTCAAGGCTGTCCATGAGGGACTCGACCAACCGGACACGCTCGGCTACCGGCAAGCGGAGGGCTTCGGCTTCCATGATTGCTGATTCCATGGGGGGAAAAATACGACCGCTATGCGACCTTTGCAAGGCGTCTGAAGGAATTTCAGAGTCATGGTATGCGACAATCTGGAGGTGTCCTGTATTCAAGCCATTTCCATTGCGTTCGCCAATCGGATCCTCGCGGGCTACGGGAAATCGGACTTTGTAGCGGCGGGATCGGATTTGAACGGCGTTTGCAATGTCATTTCTCCAGCTCGATCTGGAACGTCGGCCGTTCGTCCATCACGAGGGCGGCGTGGCTGTAGAAAGGGTAGACGCTCCATTCGACGCAGGCCAGCAGATCGGGCTTACCATCGCCATCGAAATCTCCGGGCCAGGGGTGCGGACCGTGATTTGTGATCCGAATGGGTTCGCCAAAGCATTTCATTGTGCGCGGGGGCGCAAACAGGGGCGCGGATCGTGAGCCCTGGTTGAGTAGAAGGTAAATGCTTCCTCCGTCCTGGATGCCGTTGTGCGAACCGGCCAGGCTGTAGATCAAGTCCTGCAGGCCGTCTCCGTTCCAGTCGACCGCGCGAAAGGACTCCGTCCAATGCGAGCGCCGCTCGACAATCGCGTCATTGATGGG
>JBLHKZ010000149.1:0-13662 GCA_047618185.1 Limisphaerales bacterium | reverse complement strand
GTTGGGAATCTCGATTTTGTGGAGAGCATCTTCGGCAACGCAGGGGATCCGTATCTGCCGGAGAATGACGCCGGCCTCGATGTCGCGCATTGGACGGGGCACACGGGGTGCGTGATCCTGGCTCCGCATCTCGTCTCGGTTAAAAAAATTGATTTGGGCCTGCCGAAGTGGGACGAGGCGACCGAGCGGCAACGACGCGACGGGATTTGCTGGAAGAGTGAGGATGAACTCTACAACGACGGAATGGCGTTCAAGATCACCTGCCGGGATGAACGCGGCGTGATCGTGACTATCATCGCCGACAATTATTTTGGCTATTGCAAGAAAGAGGTCAAAACCCAGATCGGTTATTCGGCGAATCTTTTTGGTCTGTGCGAGGAGGAGCACGCGGGAGGCGCGTTGGTGTATCCGAGCTACGATCTTGGCGACATTTTCTACGGTGACGCCCACGTTCAGAATCGCGGCCACAATTTCGAGGAAGTGAAGGAGAAGGCGGCCTCATTCATGGATGTCCAGCCGGAAGGCTATGGGATCGACAAGCGCCATCCGGATATTCTGTATGTCTCTGAGAAGGTTCATTTTGATTTGCATGAGCAGCGAGTGAGTTGGCCGACGGAAGATGGAGAGCGGAGCCTGAAGCTCCTGCCGGGCAAGACCTATGTGCGACCATCGGGCTATAAAGTGCGGATGGAGAAACCGCCGGGCAAACGGGCCTGGAGGCTGGTTGGGACGGGGGCGGAGCCAACGCTGTGTCACAAGCCCTGCACTGTTTCGGGCGGCGGCAAATCCGAAATCTCCAAACCCATCACGGACGCCATTATTCAAGGGCCGGTTTTCTCGGCGGATTTCAAGCGGGATTTCGATGAGGTGGAGGTCTTGATCAATCGGGATTATGCCGATCGCTTTCGAGACAAGTCGCGGAAGGACGATCGCAAGATTCTCAGTCTCGAACGTTCGCTCGGATCGGTGATTAAACTGCTGACGCCGGCTCCGCTTGTCTTCACCGACGAATACAACGCCAGGTTGGAGGCGATTCCGCAGCACATCAAGGAGTTGGTGTTTGTCGTGAAGCGATTCTATGTCGCGAACTGGGGCGAGGATTGGCGTGGGCGCTTCAATGTGGACATTGTCGACGGCACGCCCGGCAACAAACTGAAGCTGGGGCATCGGGAATTGGTTTCAAATTATCTTCGGGTCGGATTCGCAGAGGATGGATCGTGGAGGGTGTTCGGCTTGCGCAAGGATTTCAGCCCGGCGGAAAAGCAGTCGCAGGAGGACGATATTACTGCGTCGGTGGTCGTGCCGACTGGGGCCTTGAACAACTTGAACCCCGATTACGATCAACCCTCTTTGAAGTTTGTTCAAAACTGCGAGTATCGTTTTTTTCAGCGACCGGACGACGCGATCCATCGCGGTTACGACAAGCAGACTGAACTGGATTTTACGATGCCCGGCAATTTTGTGTCGAACTATGAGCCGCTCACGCCGGAGCGGGCGAAGGAACTGGTCGAAGATTCGATCGGATTTGGAGAATACACGGAGCCATTGCAGAAATTGATTCGAGAGATTGCAGAGACCGGCAAGCCGTCGTATTTCGTGGCGCCTTCCCATCCGCGAATCGTTGAGGGCAAACCGTCGAAGAATCCGCGTTACCTACAGACTCGTCCCGACCTCCTGCAACCGCGTGAAGCCTGTCTGATGGAGACTGCCACAAGGCTGAAACGGCGCATGGCGGCTGATGAACCAGTGCACACACCGGTGAATGCGACGCTCCCAGGACGCAGGAATAACCCGCCGGACCCGAAGAACAATATTCGCCCGTTGGCGGTCTATAATCCGATTCACTACATGGAGTTGCCGGAGCTGTTTATGGAGTTCATTTGCAGCATGACGGGGAAGTCGCCTTCAACCACGGGCGCGGGCTCGGAGGGCGCGATGACGAAGGGGCCGTTCAATGCGCTGTTGCCGATTCATGATTTGAACGCGGCTCTGGTGTCGTATCTGACGACGGGTTATTCGGGTTTTGTGACGGCGGCGGGTTACGTGGGACCGACAATGCGGGTCGATCACGATATCAGTATGCTGATTCCCGAGCTTTGGTGCCGCATGGGGGTGGGTGAGTTGGATCCGCAAACGATGATCGACAAAGATTTTCTGGAGAAATGTGAGGACGTGGAAAGCGGTGGAACGAAGGCGCTGTCCAGCCGGCTGGGGTATCGCATTACGCGAAAATTTGTTCGCACCTATTTTGGACGAATTTTTCACAATCCTCACAAAGTAATTACCGACGAGATGTTGCGTCCCGAGATGCAGGGGATGGAAGTTTTTATCGATGGGATGAGTAATATCGTTGAAACCCAGGCGCGCGTGGCGAACGCCTATTTCGCGGACGGCTCCATCGAACTGGCGTGTCCTCCGCTACGGGCTCTGCTCCACATCATGCGAGATGGCCAGTTTGATGGCAAAGGGCTGGAGCATGCCGAAATTCGAGGAGAGTTTACCCGGGAGACTATGCTGGAGTCAGGCTGGTATGCCGAACGGCTCAACGCGAAACAAGTGAAGGATATTGCGCTTTGGGAACGACATGAGGCGTACTTGAACGGTTTTCTCGGTAAGGAAAGTCACTCGGCTGAGGCCGATCGACTGGGCGTGAATGCCAGACTGGATCGCGTGCGAGAATCACTGGAGGAGATGCGCGCTCCGGCCTACGTGGAGAAGTTGAGGGGGACGATTGGCGTGGCTCCGGCGTATCGGCCTGGTTCCTGAAGCGGGTCCGCCCCGCTCGGCCACCAGAGGAAAGAGCCGTCCGCCCCGAGGCGGGACGTTACTTGCTTTGTTCGTCCTTCTTGGATTTGGAGCGGCGTTTACGCTCGTCCTTGGCAGCCTTCTTTTCGATTTCCTTGTTGATCTTGTCGTTGCGCTTCTGCTCTTCCTCGCGAATCGACAATTCCGCCTGCTTGACGCCCGCGAGCCGATCACGTGCTTCCTCGGCCGCGAGCGCGGCGATTTCGGGAGTTCCGAGAACGGTCGGGCGGATGAGCACGATGAGTTCGCGACGTTGATTGGAGACGGATTTGCTGCGGAACATTGCTCCCAGATACGGTATGTCTTTCAACCACGGAACGCCCGACTTGGATTCCGTCTTGGTGGAGCTGATGAAGCCGCCAATAATGATCGTGTCGCCGTCTTTGACAGCAACTTTGGTCGTGGCGTTTCGTTCCGTGGTGGTCGGGACTTCGTTGCCGTCGATCAGGGTGGGAACGCCTAGTTGCGCGATTTCCTGGACGATGTCCATGACGACGAGGCCGTCCTGATTGATCAGAGGCAGGACGTTCAGAGTGATGCCGACCTGCTGGTTCTGGAATTGAGAGCGACCGCCGCCCGTGATGTCGGTGAAGGTGCCGGTGACGAAGGGGACGGTGTCGCCAACGAACAAATTGGCTTCAACCGCGTGCGAAGTCTGGATGCTCGGCCGCGAGAGGACATTGATGCGTCCGTCCGTCGCGATGGCCTGGAGGGCGACTTCCCAACTGTTGTCGATCGCGCCAAAATAGCTAAATCCGTCGCCAAGTGAGCCGGGGAAGTTGGTGACCGCCGAGCCAAACAGGCCTCCCAGATTATTGATGCCGCCAAATCCGGCCGCGTTGCCGATGCCTTGGGACCGTTGGGAGGTGGACACGCCGACGCTGCGGGAGTCGTCCATGGAGACTTCCATGATGATCGCCTCAATCAGGACCTGCGGCTGCACGGTGTCGAGCTTTTCGACGATATCCTTGATGAGCTTGCGCTCCTCCTCGGTGCCAAAGACCAGCAGGGCGTTGGTTCGCTCGTCGGGGAGGATGATGGCGTCGCCGAGCAACTCGCCGTCGCCTCCGATGCCGCCGCCGCCGGTCGCGCTGGTCAATTGCTGCAGACGGCTTTGGAAGTTTGATGCGCCGGACGTGCTGGATGTGCCGGACGTGCCGGTGCGTGATCCGGTGGCGCTCTGCGGCCGGAGACCAGAGGTGCGGCTGGAGGTCGAGCCGGTGCGGGAGGTCGACCCGCCGCGATTGAGAGTGGATGAGGTGCGTGTGCCGCCCCGGGACGACGATCCCAGGCGCGATGAACCTGTGCCGGATGAACGGACGCCGCCGCCGCCTCCTCCGCCGGAGGTGAGGCCGCTGAGGATGGACGAGATATCGACGGCTTGGGCGAATTTGATCGGAATCACTTCGAGGTCGATTTTGCGTGGAATGAAGACATCAACCTTCTCGATGATTTCCAACATTCGTTTGACGTTCGAGGCATAGTCGCGAATGACGAGAATGTTGCTGCTGTCGAGAGGGACGATGCCTCCCAGATTCTTGGAAAACGGTTCGATGGCCGTCATGACCTCGCTGGGAAGCGAGTATTCCAGGGTGATGATCTGAGTGATGGGTTGATCGGCCCAGGGGAGTTCGTCGGCGCTTTTCGTGTTGATGGCGGAGACTTCGGGGTTGATGCCGGTGTTCGGGACGATCTTCACAAATTTTTCGCCGAAAGGAATAACCGCGATGCCGTTCATGGCGAAAATCGTGTCGAAGGCCTCGATGGCTTCCGTTTTTGTGAGCGCCGTTTCCGTCTTGATACTAATGGAGGTCTCGGGCAGCGAGGTGGGCCGGAGGATCGTCAGGCCGACGAGTTCGCCGTAGTACTCAAGCACCTGGTTCAACTCCATGTTCTCGAAATTGATCTCTCCAGCTCCGATGATCGGCTGCTGGGCTGCTGCCTGGCCTTGAGCGTTGGCGTTGGCGGGGAGGGCGGCTCCGGGGGCGGGCGTCTGGTTCGCGTTTCCAGGCGTCGCGGGTTGTGCCGTGGTTTGAGTTCCGGGCGCTCCCGGGGGGCGGGCGGTGGCCGGCGTTGTCCCGGAGGCGGAACCGACGCGTCCGGTGGTAACTCCCGCAGACCCCGCGGCGGGCCGGGGCTGCGAGCCGACGGAAGACGCCGCGCTGTTGGTAACGAATTTTGACGTGAACGGCCGAGTTCGATTGACCGTTGGCGCAGGTATAGCGTTTGTCCCTGAGCGGGCAACGGGAGATCGAAGCGGGCGAATGCCGGTGGGCGCGGTCTTTTTCTGGGCCGAGGCCGCGGTGTTCGTCAGATTGACATTCGGAGAGCCTCCGCGTTTTTGGCGTTCCTTTTGCAAGAGCTGAAGTTGTTGCATCCGCAATTGCTCTTTCTGCCGCTCGCTCAACGCGGGGTCTGTCGGAAATGCCGGCGGAGCTTGGCCAAAGGCCAAGAATGATCCGATCGCCAGGATCACGAGGGCGATCGTTGCTTGAATAAATTTGGGATGTTTCATGGGAGGGTCAGGGTTTGACCGGAACTGTGTCGGCGAGCGACGTCGCCGTAACCGTGTTGTCGTCGGTGTGCTTTAAATGGATGCCGTTGAGTCTGAGAGCGGATTCGATCGCGGGTCAGAAGATGAGTTTCGGTCCGGGAGGCTGGGCCGCCATTGGGAAGACGGGAGAGTCGGGCATCTTGGCGACCTTCAGAAAGAACCGAGAAAAGAGCATCTTGGCCGCCGGCGATCGTCGATATCGCAATGGCTTTCGGAGTCGCTCCAGCGAAAGCCCCGACGCTGAAGAGGAGCGTCGTCGCGCCCAAAGGTAGGTGGTGTAAGCAGCGTCGGATCATTTCAGCCCTCCTTTGAAGCCGGTGGATTCCTTCTTGAGGGAGCCTCGATAGCTGGCGACGAAAGTGATGCGTCCGTGGAGTTTGGTTCGAGAGGGATCGGTCGAGATTGTCAGGTCGCGGATACGGATAAGGGAGTTGCCGCTGCCGACTGAGACAAGGAGGGCCACCAGGTTGGTGTCGGCGGTGTTGATGTATTGAATAGGCAGCATGCGTTCGATGAAGAGGTTGTTGGTCCCGAGGGCGCTCTCGGACTGACCGTCATAGCGCTGAACGTTGACGCCATGTCTGGTGGTTTCGTTTTGGATCGTCCGTAGAAGATGCTCGGGTTCGGCGTCGTTGAGCAGGGTGGCGCCGCCCGATTCGACGCTCGTAAGTTCCAGGCTGGTCGAATCCAGTTCCGCAACGGTGGCCTGGTAATCGACCAATTCCGTTTTGGCGGCGTCGAGTTCGGTCAGAGATGTTTTCCATTTCTTGCTGTGCGGCCAGACGAACAGGAAGTTGAGCACGACGAACGTCACGATGGCGACGATGACGATCAAGCGGCGCTCGCCGGGACGTAAATTGAGACTGTCAAAAAAAGCGTTCATCGTGCGTCGGGGATTCGGCCGTGGAGTTTGATTTCAGAAGGCGCTGCCAGACAATTGGAATGTTGACGACGATAAACGTCGCGATGGCGATCGTGGGGACCGCCTTCCTGCCGGCGGCGAAACGTCCTGATTTGTTGATATAATCGTTCATGGCGCTCCGGCGATTTCGCAAGTGAAGTCCCATTGGATTTGCCCTCCCTGTTGCATGCGCATCGTGGGGGAGCCGACGGTGGTGAATAGCAATTCTCCATCGACCGTGTACTTGCTCAGGGCTTCCTTGAAGTCGGTGATCTTCGGGCTCTGGCCGTTTTGCGCCGTGCCCACAAGACGTAGGCGTTGGCCTCGGGCGAAATCGAGAGTGGAGAGCGTCAATTCAGCGGGAAGGGTTTCTGCTGCGGCCAACATGCAATTCAATGTGGCGTAGCGCAAACTGATCTGTTTTTCCTGAATCGCAATCTGTGCGCGCATCTCCTTCACCTTGTCGTAGTCCGCCTTCAGGGCGTTAACCTCGCGCTGGATTTCGGTCTTCTGCACGCTCAGGTATTGCAGCCAGCCGAAGTAGCAGGCGACAACCATCATATACACGACGATCAGAGCGCCGACAGCGCGCATCCAGATGCGGTCGGTGAGCTCCTGCTTGTAGCGTTCGGCCCGTTCGGCGGGGAGCAAATTGGCGATGGATTCAGAACGGGCGACTCGGCCGGCGTTGAGGGAGGCGAGTTGCGCCTCGACCGGCGGCTCGGTATGCGCGACTTCAAGTGCGCATGCCTCCTTCAGGAGCGGGAGCCAATCCTCGGCGACCTTGGCGTCGCAAACCAGATGGACTCCTGGATCGATGTTCAGCCAACCTTCGACCTCGCCGGCCCAGGCCACTTTGTTGAGTTCGTTGAGAATTTCAGCGCTCCAATTCTCACGCTCGGTGAGGTGAGCCAGGCTGATCGTTTGGAGCGTCTTGTGGGTCCACCAGGCGGTCAGACAAAAAGTCTTGCCCTCCACGGAAAATGGATAAACCCAGACTCCGTCGGAATTAATAGGCGTGGTCAGTAGTTGATGTAGGAACGGCAGCTCCAGGCGATCTGGCTGGTAGCCGTCTTTCTCAAGTTCGCCGAGTCTCTTCTCCAATGCAGTGCGCGAGGCGATGACGACAATGGCCGTGCGCATCTCATCGAGCATTCGGGGGTTCTGCGGGACTTGCTCGAAACTCCAGACGATGTGGGCGACCGGAAGCGGAGAGATGCGCTCGATCTGAAACTCGATCATGGTGCGCAGCTCCTCTTGGCTGTCGCACTTGGGCACTTTAACCGCCGTGAGAAAGACCTGGTCTGGCTCCAGCCAGGCGATGTTGACGGTCTTGTGCCAGAGGGAACTCCATCCCTTGGTGAATTGCTTGCGGGGCAGGGGGTCTGTCGGCAGTCCGCTAAACGCGCCTGCGGATTTCACCTGTCCTCCGCCGGCGGTGAAGCGCCAAAGGTGACGGGAACTTTTGTCCTGAGTGAGAACGTTGCAGGTGTCGAGGCTGGCCATGGTTGTTACCTGCTCAAATACATCGTGTCCTCGTTGTCCTCGAGATTTGTGGAGTGTTCCTCGGTTTGAGTCACTCGCAGAACTTCTTCAATCGTGGTCATGCCGGCTTTAACTTTCACCCATCCGTCATGGCGCAAGGTGCGCATGCCGCTGGCCAGGGCGGTCTTGGCGATGGTTGTCGAAGGGGCGCGATCAAGAATGAGCGGCCGGATTTTTTCGTCCACGAGCAATAGTTCGTAGATGCCCATGCGTCCCTGGTAACCGAGTTGGTGGCATTCGTCGCAGCCGACGCCGTGATAGATTTTTGCGGTTTCAATATCCTCCAAGGGAAAGCCGATCTTGCGGAGGAAATTCTTTTCAACTTTTTTCTCCTCCTTGCAGTGTTTGCAGATCGTGCGCACGAGGCGCTGGGCGAGCACGGCTTCAACGGAGGAGGCGACCAGGAAGGGTTCGATGCCCATGTCGATCAATCGGGTGAAGGCGCTGGGCGCGTCGTTGGTGTGAAGGGTGGTGAACACCAGATGGCCCGTGAGCGATGCGCGGATGGCGATCTCGGCGGTTTCCTGGTCGCGGCACTCACCGATCATCACGACATTGGGATCTTGTCGAAGAATGTGGCGCAGCCCTTTCGCAAAGGTCAGTCCGATGTCCGATCGCACGGCGATCTGATTGATGCCCTTGAGCTCGTACTCGACGGGCTCTTCGATCGTGATGATGCGCTTGGTGACCGAGTTGATCGTGCTTAGGAAGGCGTAGAGCGACGTGGATTTACCCGCGCCGGTAGGACCGGTCACCAGCATGATGCCGTGAGGCTTGAGGATGATTGCACGCAGGGCGTCCTCCTCTTTTTTGGCGAAGCCCAGTTTTTCGAGACCCATGAAAATATTGCCGCGGGTCAGGAGTCGGAGCGAGACGCTTTCTCCATAGACGGTCGGCACGGTGGAGACGCGGATGTCGATCTCCTGTCCCTTGATGCGGACGTTGATGCGGCCGTCCTGCGGCAGGCGTTTCTCGGCGATGTTCATGCCGGACATGACCTTGATTCGCGAAACGATCGAGTCCTGATAATTCTTCAACTGCGGCGGCATCGGGGTCTGGTGCAGAATGCCGTCAATGCGATAGCGAATGCGCAATTCGTCCTCGGCAGGCTCGAAATGAATATCTGTCGCGCGGTCCTTGTGGGCCTCCCAGATGATCTGGTTGACGAAGCGAATGACGCTGGCCTCCGACTCGTCATCGGTAATCTCTTTGTCGACGTCGAGAAAGAGATCCATGGGTTCATCCTCCTGCTGCATGGCGTCGAGAGTTTCCGCGCCAACGCCGTAGTATTTCTTGAGGGCCTTCTCGATTTCGTCGGTGGGAGCAAGGGCGAAATTGATCGGCGCCCGAGCGTTGAACTGAACCGCGTTCATCATGGCGGAGTCAAACGGCTGGCTGACGGCGACCTGCAAGGCGCCATCCTTGAAATCCGTCGGCATGACCATGTACTGAAAAGCCACCTTGGTGGAAATGCGTTCGCGTGCTTCGGGGGGGATCTCCAGAGCGGGCAGATCGAGCAGCGGCCAATTGAGGGCGGCGGCCAGTTTCTTGAGAAAATCGTTCTCCGACAGGCCTGTTTCTCGCGAGAGAAACTCGAAAAGAGACTCCTCGGAACCGCCGTCATGGGCGATGCGCCAAGCTTTGATCCAGCTGGAAAACTGGTCGGCTTTGGCCAATGAAGCCTGTGTCAGGATATTTTTGAGTGATTCGAGCGGCATTATCAAACGACTGTTTCAAACGTAAACACGCGAAATTAGAGAAAGTTGCAACAGCGGTCAAAGGATTTGAAGGCGGGGGATCAAGAGTGTTTTTTGAGAATCAGCTTGCCTCCGACGGGCAACTGTTGGCCAATCTACCGCCCGTTATGAATCACTACGCCACGATTACAGTAATCGGCCGGGACAAGACCGGCGTTGTCGCCCGAATCACCAGCTTTCTGTTCGAAGTTTCGGCCAATATCGAGGGCCTGGAGGAACAGGTGACTCGCGGGCAGTTCAGCATGACCATTCAGGCTTCCTGGAAAGTCGGCAGCTTGAACGCGCGCGCGCTTCGGACTGGCCTTAAGAAGCTGGCCGCCGAGTTGGGCATGGAGATTAATCTGCGTCTGACGGAGCCGCATCGCCGGCAGCGCATGGCGATTCTTGTGACCCGGGAGGCGCATTGTCTCGAGGCTCTGCTCGACGCGTTGAAACGGGGACGCTTGAACAAGGCTGAGCCGGTAGTGGTGGTGTCCAATCGCCGGGACCTCGAACCTCTGGCAAAAAAGTTCAAGTTGCCCTTCGTTTACGTCGATTGGCGGGACCGGGTGAAAGCGGAGCAGAAGACTCAGGCCGTTCTGGACGCGCACGAAGTCGATTTTGTCGTTTTGGCGCGCTTCATGAAGATTCTCTCGCCGAATTTCGTTTGGCGTTACAAGAACAAGATTATCAACATTCATCCCTCGCTGTTGCCCAGTTTTCCGGGAGCGCAGGCCTATCGGCAGGCCTACGAGCACGGCGTCAAGATAATCGGCGTCACTGCGCATTTCGTCAGCATGCACCTGGACGAGGGGCCAATCATCTCGCAGGAGAGTTTTAAAGTGGGCCCCGGCATGAAGCTGGCGGATATCGTGACGAAGGGACAGAAGCTGGAGTCGAAGGCGCTGGTGCGGGCCGTGGGATTGTTCCTGAGCAAGCGTCTGGATGTCTATTGGGGCGTGGTGAAGGAAGTTTGAACACCTGCGAGCAGTGAGACGCGGATGGGCCGCGCAATTGGAATTTTAGTCGCAAGATAATGTTTACAGGAATTGTTGAAGAAGCAGGCACAGTCGAACGGGTGGTTCCCGGGGCCGAGGCAATTCGTTTGACGGTGGGACTCAGTGTTTGTGGCGAGGATTTGAAGATTGGCGACAGCCTTGCGGTGAACGGCTGTTGCCTGACAGTGGCCGCGCTTTCCGGGCGCGGAAAAAAGAAAAAGGCGGAATTCGATCTGCTGCAGGAGACCTGGAAGCTGACCAACCTGCAATGCGTCAAGCCTGGCTCGCTCGTGAATCTGGAGCGCTCATTGCGCGTGGATAGCCGTTTTGGAGGTCATTTTGTGACCGGTCACATCGACGGCACGGGAAAAATCAAGCGCTGGGAAAAATCAGGAGACGACTACATTCTTGAGATCGCGGCGTCGGAGTCGATCATGCGTTACCTGATTGCAAAAGGATCCGTGGCGGTGGACGGAATCAGTCTGACGGTCGCGTCGGTTAAGAAGCGCAGTTTCGGCATCTGGATCATTCCACATACCTACGAGGTGACCGCGCTAAAATCTCGGCAGAAAGGCGACCTGGTTAATCTCGAACCCGATATGCTCGGCAAGTACGTCGAGAAGTTTATCGGTAATCGAACTTGTCGATAAACTGCGGATCCGGTTCGTCGTAGAGATCTTTTTTTGTCATCGGGTCGATCTTCAGCACGTAGACGTGCGGGATCGTCAGGTCGCGGCCGTCCATGCGTTTGATAAGGTAGTAGCGTTGCGTGACGCGTTCGGGCATCTCGGGTGTGTATGCGACTTTGACCTGATATTTGTTATCTTCCGTGAGAATGATCTGATACTTGGCGTTGCCCGTCGTCTTGTCCCCGTCTGGATTGGGCGGCGGCGGCTTGATCGCGGCCACGTATTTGGATTCGATCTGAAACTGTTGATTGTGTTCGTCAGTGAAACGAACGAAGGATTCTGACTTCGACTGAGGCTTTTTCGAGGAGCGTATGACCTGAGCCGAATACGGATTCGGCATTTTCAGTCTGACTTCGTAATGCTGGACGGAAGAACAGCCGCAAAGCAGAAACGAACACAATACAGACAGGGAGAAGAAAGTGGATTTCATGGTCTTTGGGAAGAGATGAGGGACGATACGACAGGTTCCACATAAACGCCAACAGAATGGTGCCCTTAAGAGGATTCGAACCTCTACGCCTTTTGGGCACTACCACCTCAAGGTAGCGTGTCTGCCAATTCCACCATAAGGGCGACCAGAAGAAGAGGTTGAAACACTAATTCGCGAAGAGTTCAAACATTTTTCGAAAGGAAATTTTTTAAGGACGAGGGATTCGCCGGGCGCGTGAGTTGGGGAGCTCGATGGAATTTCCCCGGCGCGATTGCGTGAGATTTGCGTTGGATTTTGGGACGTGATATTTTAAGCATTCCCCGCCATGCCAGAGAAACCAACAAACGAGATTGCACGCCCTTTGAGGGATTTGTTCGAAAAGGGGAATCAGGCGGTCGCCCGCGAGAATTTGGATTACGCGCTGGATATCTATCTGGATGTCCTGAACAAGGATCCCGCATTCTTTGAATGCCGGGAGGCGTTGCGCAAGGCGCAGATCAAGAAGAGCGGCCAGAAGAAGGGTTTCCTAAGCGGACTCAAGGGGCCCAACGCCGGATTGGCCAAGGCCAAGATGGTGGTTAGGAAAAACCCAAAGGACGCGATGTCGCTGTGTGAAAAGGCGCTCAATTCCGACGCCAACAACACCTCAGCCCATCGTTGCCTTGCCGAGGCGGCGATCGCGGAGGATCTGCCAGGAACGGCGGTGATGTCCCTGGAAATCGCGCGCAAGTTAAAGCCGAAAGATCGAGATATCGCCGTGGAGCTGGCCCAGGCCTACGTGGGAAATCACCAGGGCGAAAAAGCGGAATCGGTCATGAACGAGCAATTGCGACTGACTCCCAACGATCCAGAGCTTCAGAAATTGCATCGCGACCTTTCCGCCAATCGCACCATGGGCGAGGGCGGCTATGATAAATTGGCGGATGGCTCCGGTTCGTTCAGAGATGTCCTGAAGGATCAGGACGGGGCCACCAAGCTGGAACAGGAGGCGAGAGGGCACAAGGACAAGGAGACGCTGGCGAAACTATTGGATGACGCTTATGAGGAGATGTCGGCGGATCCTTCGATTCAAAACGCGCGAAAAGTCGCGGACTTGTATTTCGAAACGAAGGATTATGCCAGTGCGATTAAGTATTATAAAATGATTCTGGCGGAGCCTGGCGCGGCGGATCCGACTCTGGAAAAGATCGTATCCCAGTGTCAGGCGAAGCTCTTCGACCTGGAGTTGGAGGAGTTGGATTCAGAGAGCGAGGATTATTTGGCCCGGGTGGAGGACATTGAGAAACGGAAGGCTGAATTCCGGCTGAAGGACGCACAGAAACGCGTGGAGCGATACCCCAACGAGTTGGCCCTGCATTACGAACTGGGAACTCTGTTTTTCAAGACGGATAAGATTACGGAGGCCATCAAAGCGTTTCAGAAATCGCAGAAAGACGCCAAGAATCGCATTCGTTCGCTTTACTATCTCGGCCAATGTTTTGCCAAACGGAAGATGTACGACATGGCGGCCAAACAATTGGAAACGGCCATCGAAGAGAAAAACGTGCAGGACGAGGAAAACAAGGAGCTCATTTACACCTATGGGTGCATCCTTGAAGAGATGGACAAACGCGAACAGGCGATCGAGCAGTTCAAGAAGATTTACGAGATGGACATCGGCTACAAGGATGTGTCCGACAAAGTCGACGCGTATTACGGAGGTTGATTTCCCTCAAGCCCGGTCGGCTTAAGGTCAGGAACCGATGGAAATTGAGCCGCCTTCTTTTGATGGGGCTCCACTGGCTTGTCCCTTTTCGCGCTGAGCGCGCCGAATCATTCCCAGCCGCTGTCCGCAGATTGCGTTCCACGTGTTGGTGAGCGCATCGGACCGACTCTGTGCCTCGCGAAGAAATTCGTGAGGAACTCGCACGCACACCGTCTCCTCTTCAGCCTTGGCCTGCGTTCCGTCGGGGGTTCCGATTTCGGAGACGATCCCGACAATGCCATCGGCGCGAAATTGTCCGG
>JBLHKZ010000148.1:0-13706 GCA_047618185.1 Limisphaerales bacterium | reverse complement strand
GCTCACTGTGGTTTGTAAGAGACAATCAGTGAACGGCAATCAGAACTAATAAACTAAACCCGTCTCTTACTTCGTTCACGCCACGAACTGAAAGAAAAAGCATATGAAACTCAACTCATCGAAAAAAGGCGGCTTCACGCTCGTGGAAATCATGATCGTTGTGGCTATTATCGGTCTCTTGGCCGCGATCGCTATTCCGAACTTCGTGAAAGCGCGCGCGACCGCTCAGACGAAAACCTGTATTGCGAACCTTCGTCAGATTGACGGCGCGAAGCAGCAGTGGGCGATCGACTCGAAGAAGAACGGATCGGACACGCCGGGCAAGACTGACCTGTACGGCACGACGCTCTACCTCAAGATTGAGCCGGGCTGCCCGCTCTCTGGCGCCTACACCATCGGCACTGTGAGCGCCAACCCGATCTGCTCGCTCTCAGCGTCTGACGCGCATTCGCTCTAATAGCGAAAGCTGTCATAGTAATTGTCAAAGACCTGGGGCTTTCGGCTCCAGGTCTTTTTTCGTTATTGAAGTTGGCGGAAAAGTCACCCTTCGCATTGTTTCCTGTGTCCCGGCGCGTTTGCTTCTAATTCACGCTTCCAAGTGTGAATAGAAGAGTTGAGATGGACCGGTTGCCGCAATTCAAACGATCCCCATTGGGCGCCTGTCTCTGAGAAAGGCACCCAGGCCGTGTTCGAAAGTGCGTCGCCAATCTCCGCGCGATCGTTTCTCTGAATCAGGGCTGAGAAAAGAATCGTTTGCAGGTATTCGACTGGTTATTCCGTTGTCCGCGAGGAGTGATTTTTCTGTCGGAACCAAAGAATGCCGCAACACAGGATTGACGCGAAGGTGACCATAAGTCCCAGTCGGAAACGACTATCGCGGTAAGTCAGTTGAATCACGTTGGCGCCGGAAGGGACCGCGATGGCCTGAAATGCGTGGTTTGCCGGCCAGATTTTGGTGGTCTTGCCATTGAGGCTGGCTTCCCAGGCCGGGTGGAAGGATTGGGCAAGGACGAGGACGATGGGGCCGTCCGCGTGTGTTTCGATTTCGATTTGGCTGCCCTTGAACACGGAGATTGACGCACGAGCTTGATTTGCGCCCATTTTAGAAAAGGCGTCCTGGGCGTCAATTGGGAGGAGAACGTTCTTTTTCAAGTCGGCGCGGTTATTGGCAAGTTCGTCGAGTATGCGATCTTTTGTCAGGAAAACCGGTTTGCGACCCACGCTGATCCACGGTGCCGCCGAGTCTCTGCCGATCCAATCGGTTGGATTATCCGGCGAAGAAACGTGGGAGACGGCGAGGAAATCCGCCAGCTGTGTCGCATCGAAATCAGGATTCTCATTTTTGTAAATCAAGTCCTGGATCTCCGCCTGTGCGCGCAATTGCAAAGTTGAGGAACCATTCACCTTCGGGATTTGATCCAGCAGATTGAGATGAGACCAGAAACCCAGACGTTTGCCCTGAAAGTCGGTCGTTGAGTCTGGAATCGTGCTTCGGAGAAACAGGGCTTCAGCGGCGGGACTGAGCATGATTCTTGAAACGCCCAGTTTGGGAGCGACCGGGGCGAACTCCTGCGCTTCAGCGGCGATATTAGATCTGAACTCGGTGGCCGCGATGCGGGGATTCCAGCTTGGCATGTGGGTCAGGATGTCCGCGATTATGACCACGAGAGCGCTGCATCGAAGCACGAGCGCGGATTGTTGGTCCGTCATTCTGCGTGATTGAAGAATCAGCATCAGGAACAGTCCGAAAAAGCCGCCTCGCCAAATGGCATTCTTGAGCGTCTCACCGGGTTGGTCGACGGGAAACCAGTAGACTTTTACCGAGAGGATCAAGGTGACCATGATGGCGGCCGTTCCAATCCAAAAAAGCAGGAGCATTTGCCCGTCCCTGGCCGCAAGCGGAGGTTTGCGATTCATGAACCAGCGCGCGCCATGCGCGGCAAGCAAAGGCGTAACGAAGACGAGCGGCATGAGGAATTTGATGGGATAGCGGACGAATCCAAGGCGTGGAAACAGATCCTTGATCAATCCGTAGAGGTAGCCGTTCTCTCCCATCGCCAGAATCACGCTCAGAATGGCAATTCCCGCGAGCGCGGTTGTTTCTTTTGTACGCCCGCGAAAAGCTCCGATTGTCGCCAGGGTCATTGCCCCGAGCCCGAGGTAGTAGGTGGCGATCAGCGATTGGCCCCATTGAAAGAACGTGCCAGTGTAAGTTTTTGCGCAGTGGAACAAAGGGACAAAGAAATTGCCGACGCCGTGCCAGGGCATGGCCCATTTTTCCGCGGCAAATCCATTGTGCCGCTGCGAGAGCGAGAGCAGTTCGAAAAAGGGCAGGAGTTGGGCGGCTGAGAGTCCGGTCACCAGCAGAACCGTGGCGGCCAGGCGGCGGCCGGCGAGAAGGGCAAACGACCGGTCGCGTTTCTCGATAATTGCGACTGCCTGCAACGCAACCACGATCACCCAGGTCATGAAAATGAATTCCGGGACGCCGGAGAGCATTTGCAGCGTCGCGACGACCGCCGCTATGGCGATCGCCCGACCGCCGCGTTCGCACGCGCGCTCGACGGTCAGCGCGACCCATGGCAGCCAGCCCAGCGCGATCATGTAGTTGGGCCATTGAATGCACGATAGCGTGAAGCCGTTGAACACGAAGATGAGCCCGGCGAGCGTTGCCGCGAAACGAAGATCTACTCGACGATGGGCCAGCCGGTACATGCCCATTCCGCCGAGCCAGAGGTGAATCAGGCAAAAAACGCCGAGTGACCACGGCAGCGGCAGAAGAAGGTAGAAAAGTGAGAATGGGTAGAGCGTCATCGTTCCCCATTGGGCCATGAACGGCGCGCCGCAATTGCTGTATGGATTCCAAAGCGGAATCGGGTCGCCTGACCAGAAACTATGGTGATGGTGATGGATCACCGGGTATCCGAGCACGCCGTAGTCTTGATGGAAAAACGCGCCGGATCCAAAGACGACATCCGGGAAGGCCACGACCAGCGCGATAGCCAGCCCGATGCCAAACCGCAGCGGCGTGAACCAGGCATCCAACGCTTGACGCGACGGCTTGGGTGAGTCGGCTGGAGTGTTTTCGGCGGACATTAGCTGACTCTTGGTGTGGGGGCCGATTAAGAGGCGGTTGATTCCGGTGTCTGCGGACGCGATCGAATCCAAACGGCGATCATGCCGAGGAGCGTTAAACCCGAAATGGCCAGTCCCGTCAAAAATTGATTATCCTGATAGACGAGGGTGATCCTGTGCCGACCAGGGTCAGTGATCGGAACCGCCATGAAATTGTGATTGGCTCGAAGGAGCGGGACTCTCTGGCCATCGACCCGGAGTTTCCAAGCCGGATAGTGAGAGCGGGCTATCAAGGCCAGCGTCGGGCTTTCCGTATCCACTTCAAATTCAATGCGATGGTTTGCGACTTGTGGGTTAAGGATTCGCAGCTCGATTTGTGCCGCGGTGTTGGCCCTCTTGAGGCCGAATGATTGTAGTTGTTCCTGGAGATCACGCGAGAACACAGCTTGTTCTCGGGGATTAAAACTCGGTTGAACGAGCAGTCCGGGAATGGCGTCGGTCTCGGCAAAGACCGACGTTTGGCCCGCGGTTATCAGGGGCATGTGACTTTGGCGCGGCTGCATTTCGAAAATATCGTCCGGACTTGTGACCTGACTGATCGCCATGAAATCGGCCAGTCCCGTGGGGAGAGGGCTGGCTTGATACAACGCGATTCGAAGTTCTTCCTCGGCGCCAAGAAACATCGGGAAATGCCCGTCGATGATGGCCACGTTGTCGATCATGTTTGCGTTTGACCAAAGTCCGACACGGTGAAGCAGGTGGCCCTGGGCGGGATCGGAGGCCATCGTGCCGCCCAATTTACGGTGCGCTTCGGCGCTGACCATTCCTCGCGAGTGGCCGGGCGAGGGACGGGGATCCAATGCCTCGATGGATTGAATTCCGGGACTGAGGAGCGACCGGTCGATGCGGGGATTCTGGCTAGGCGCGTGCGTAGCCAGATCGATCCAGATCAGCGCCGCGGCGGCGACCGCGCAAAGGATGGACGTTTTTCGGATTTTTGACTTCAGCAGGGAGAACATGGCTACGGCGAATCCCACTAGAAAAACCAATCGCAATGATCCGTTGATCAGGACCGTTGTCCAGGGTTCGTCGCCGTTCGGAATTAACCGCGCCAGAAAAATGATCGCCACGACCGTTGCGCCGGTAATTCCGACGATAGTTTTCCAGGGTTTTTGCGACGCGTCCGGTTTGAAGATTTCGGCGACACCCCAGGCGGCCATGATCGGCAGAACGAGATTAATTGGAAACACGAACTTGATTGGATAACGCATCAATCCAAGCGGAGGAAACAGGGACTTGGCGGCGCCATAAATCGGGGTTGCTTCGCCGAGGGCGAGGATCAGGCAGGCCATGCCGCCGATCATAAGCGCTCGAACCCGCCAGGTTCGGACGCGCCAGCAGGCCAAGGCAGCCAGGGCGACGATCGCGATGCCGGGGAAGTAGGAGGAGGTGACGCCTTGATCGTGCTGCAGGTAGACGCCGCCGGGAGATTCATAACACAGAAACAGCGGCACGAGAAAATTGGCCCAACCGGTTTCGGGCATGGCCCAGCCGCCAATGTCGTAGCCGGCCCCGCGCTGGGAATGTCCGAGCAATTCAAAAAATGGGAGAATTTGAGGGCTGGCGATCGCGGACACGAGTCCGACGATTGTGAGAAACCGCAGAGTGGCGGCTTTTCGAGCCACGGTTCCTGCGAGGATGTCGGCTCCGAAGACGGCCGCGATTGGCAGCCAGGTTGCCAGGATCAACTCTGGAGGGCCGGTGAGCATTTGCATGGAGCCGGCCAGCGCCGCGAGAATGAGATTTCGGGAACCGCCCTGTGCCCACGCTCGTTCCGCAGTGAGAAAGACCCAGGGAAACCAGCTGACACAGGCGCTGGACATGTGCCACATCAGGCAATTCAACGTGAGCCCGTTGAAGGCGAAGGCGATGCCCGCGATCGCCGCCGCAAGGTTGTTGCCGGTTAGGCGGCGAGCCAGGAAGAACATGCCGAGCCCGCCCCAATAGAGATGCAAAAGGCAAAACACGCCCAGCGCCCAGTTCAGCGGGAGAAGCAGATAAAACAGCGCCGGCGGATACAGAGCCAGTCCGCTCCACTGCGCGAGAAAAGGAATGCCGCAATTGTTCAGGGGATTCCAGTGCGGCAGTTCGCCGCTCCAGAAACACTCCTGTTGGAAGCTAGCGAGCGGGTAGGAGAACAATCCAAAGTCGCGAAAAATGAACGTGCCGGTTCCGAACAGAACATCGGGAAACATGGCCGCGACGAGGGCCGCAAGCGCGACGGCGAACCGGCGCGGCGTCAGCCAATCGAACTGACGCGGCGACGGTGACGAATCTGAACTGGCGGCGGTGGCGTCCATGCTGAATCCCGGGAACCGGCGCGCCGAGCCTATTTGGGAACGCGTTGAAACAACAGTCTGGTTTTGAAGCTCGCCCGCGGCGTCAGATTCGACTATGCACCTCGGCTCTATGCTAGATCGCCAGGCGTTTTACGAGCAGCGCGCGTCCGATCGTCCGAAGGAGGGCGGACGTTATTATCACCGACTTATTGAAAATTACACCGGGTTCTTTGTTCCGCCCGGGATGAAGGTGCTCGAAGTCGGCTGCGGCCTGGGAGATCTGCTGGCGTCGGTCAAGCCGTCGCGAGGCGTGGGGATTGATTTCAGTCTGTCGGTGGTCGAGATGGCTCGGGAACGACATGACGATCTGGAGTTCCACGTTGCGGAGGCCTCCGAATGGGAGTCGGACGAGACCTTCGATTACATCATTGTCTCCGATCTGGTGAATGACCTGCCGGACGTGCAGACTTTTTTGGAGAAGCTGAAGAAATTTGCCCATTCCGAAACGCGACTGGTCATCAATTTCTTCAACAACATCTGGCGGCCCGTGCTGGCGACGGCTGAAGTCCTCGGCGACAAGGCCGAGCGTCCTTTGCAGAATTGGCTGTCACATTTCGACGTGCGCAACCTCCTGCATCTGTCCGGCTGGGAAGTCGTCAAATCCGACTCGCGCATCCTTTGGCCCATTCGCACGCCCATCGTGACCGGTCTGCTGAATCGCTTGCTGGCTCCGCTGCCTTTGCTGGGGCATTTGTGCCTGACGATCTTCACCGTCGCCCGATTGAAGCCCGCCGTGAACCAGCGCAGGAGCCTGAGCTGCAGCGTTGTGATTCCCGCGCGCAATGAGTCGGGGAATATTGAGGACGCGGTCAAACGCGTGCCCAAAATGGGCAAGGGCACAGAGATTATATTTATTGAAGGCGGATCCACCGACGACACCTGGGAGGAGATTCATCGGGTCGCGAAAAAATATCCAAAACGAAATATTCGCATCCTCAAGCAGCGGAGCAAGGGCAAGGGTGGGGCGGTTCGCGAGGCATTCGCGGAAGCGACGGGCGACATACTGTTCATCCTCGACGCTGATCTGACCGTGCCCCCCGAGGATCTTCCCAAGTTTTACGAAGCGATTCGTTCGGGAGCCGCGGAATTCGTCAATGGCGTGCGGCTGGTTTATCCCATGGAGAGCGGCGCCATGCAGTTCTGCAATATGATCGCGAACAAACTGTTCGGGCTGACCTTCAGCTGGCTGCTGGGCCAGACCATCAAGGACACGCTCTGCGGGACCAAGGTTCTGCTGCGAAAAGACTATGAGAAAATCGCGGACAATCGCAGTTACTTTGGCGACTTCGATCCATTCGGGGATTTCGACCTGATCTTCGGCGCGGCCAAATTGAACATGCGAATTCTCGACGTGCCGATTCGATACGGGGCGCGCACCTACGGGGAGACCAACATCAGCCGTTGGAGTCACGGACTGCTGCTGTTTCGAATGATCGGCTTCGCGGCGCGCCGGCTGAAGTTCTTCGGCTGAACGCGGCTCAGGGCTTGAGCAATTCTTCGGCGATCTGCACGGCGTTCAATGCCGCGCCCTTGAGTAATTGGTCGCCCGCGACCCAGAAGCAAAGCCCGTTGTCCATCGCGCAATCCATGCGAATTCGGCCGACTTGGCAATTGTCCTTTTCAGCGACGTAAAGCGGCAGGGGATACTCGTTCTTTTCCGGCGCGTCGACGACGTCCAGTCCGGCGGCGCGATTCAGAACCTCGCGGGCCGATTCGACCGTCACGGTCCTTTCAAATTCAGCGCTCACCGCGATCGAGTGGGCCCGATAGACGGGGACCCTCACGCAGGTCGTGCTACAACGAAATCCGGGGTGATGCATGATCTTGCGTCCCTCGTTCTCCATCTTCATCTCTTCCCGGGTGTAGCCGGAGTCGAGAAAGGCGTCCACGTGCGGAAGGACGTTGAAGGAGATCTGATGCGGATAGACTTCCTTGGTGATGGGTTCGCCGGCGGCGCTTTGCTTCATCTGGCGTTCGAGTTCGATGAGGCCCTGTGCGCCGCTTCCGGACACCGCCTGGTAGGTCGAGGCGAATGCGCGCGTCACCTGGAACGCCTCGTGCAGAGGCGCGAGCGCCATCAAGGTGATGATCGTGGAGCAATTGGGATTGGCGATGATGCCTCGGTGATTCTTGACGTCGGCCCCGTTGATCTCAGGCACGACGAGCGGCACGGAATCGTCCATCCGAAAGGCGCTGGAATTGTCGACGACCACGCAGCCCGCCGCAGCGGCGATAGGTCCAAATTCCTTCGAAATTCCTCCGCCCGCGCTGAACAGGGCAATGTCGATCCCGGCGAACGAATCCTTGGTCAGTTCCTTCACGGTCACTTCCTCGCCGCGGAAGGTGAGTGTCTTGCCGGCGGATCGCACCGAGGCCAGAAGGGTGAGTTCGCCGACGGGGAATTGGCGGTTTTCAAGCGTCGCCAACATTTCAACGCCAACGGCGCCAGTCGCGCCAACCACTGCAATGTGCGGATTTTCTTTCATAAAAGGGCGCGAAATATAGCCGCTGAAAAGCGCGTGTCAAATCTCCGTCGACGCCGTGCCGCGTTTGCCGTCAGTCACGGGAAGTCGAGATCGGGAGGGCGGCGCCGGATTGTCGTCGTGTGCGGAACAACGCAGCGGCGCACGCGATGAGCGTCAAAAAGGAAATAGCCGCGCCGACATGAAACAGAGTGTCCCGGTATTCGATTCGCACGAGGCTGCGGCCGGCGGGGACGGCGACGGCCTGAAATGCGTGATTCGCGGGGAGGATGGGAGAGGCGGAGCCGTTGACCGTGGCCCGCCAAGGTGAGTAGTGCGATTGAGCGATCACAACGAGACTGGGCGCCGTCCCGGCAACTTCGATTTCAAGCGCGTGCGCGGAAGGGCGATTGACGGATTCGATGCGGGCGGCTTTGGGTTGGATGTTCGCGATCGCGACTTGATCCTCGGTGTTGAGGATGACGCTCTTGCGAGGATCGAATTCCGGCGCCTCCAGACGAGCGAGAGCGTCGGGCTCGCTGTTTGCGAAGACAGGCAATTGGCCCGTGGTGACGAGCGGCATCGCGTTGGTTCTCGCGGACCATTTGAAAAGAGAGACTGGATCGGAGATTTGGGACGCTCCCAGAAAGTCGAGCAGACCCTCGGACGGAGGGCGTTCCTCGTTATACAAGATCTTCCAGATCGCATGTTGTTTGCGAAGTTGCAGGCTGTAGAATCCATCGATCTTGGGAATGCCTTCCACCAGATTCCAATTGTGCGAAAGGGCGGTGCGTTGTCCGATGCAGAAGCCCAAGTGATCGGGCATGGCAATTTGATTCAGCATGGCGCGATGCCGGGGCGCTAGCATGGCGCGGTAGCCTTCCGGCGGAATCAGGTCGCGCGGCGGCGCCTCGTTCGAGTAGGCCCAGGTGACCACCGTCGGATTCTGACGCGGTGTATGGGAAGCCAGATCCAGCGCCAGAATGGCTAGCAGGCCGCATTGTGCGCCGACGCAGATATTCCGCTTTTGAAACGTCGCCGCATAGCGCATCCCAATCAGAAACGCGGCAAGCAAAAACCATCGGCTGATTCCACTCGTCAACGTGACGCGCCAGTCTTCCTGCCGGTCCGGCGCGAAGAAGCTGACGGCGATAATCCCGCAAATTAGTAGAGCCGCCCCGCCAAGGAGAATGGATTCTAGCTTCCAGTTCCGCGGAGCGTCGCGAAGGCGACGCCATTGCCAGTGAAATCCGCAGGCGGCGAGCAGCGGGATCAACAGGGCGGCGCCCTGGAGAAACTTCACCGGATAACGGGCAATGCCAATCGGCGGAAACATTTTGCGAGCGGCGAGATAAAGCCCGGCCGCGTCGCCCATGGCCATGACGATCAATACCAAGGTCGCAATACCGAGCCATTTGATTTCGCGATTGCGAGAGCGAAAGACCGCGATCAGGACCAACGCGACGATCCCGATTCCAAAGTAGTAGGATGAAGTCACCTGTTGATCGTATTGCGAATACACGCCGCCGAGGATTCCGGGCGTGCAACGAAACAGCGGAACCAGGAAATTCGCGACGCCCCAGATGGGCATCGGCCAATCGCCGGACGAAAATCCAGCGTCACGGCTTGAGTTCGCCATGAGCTGGAGAAAGGGGAGCACCTGCACGGCGGTGAGGGCGGTGACGATGAGAATGACGGAAGCGAAACGCAGAATCAGCTGCCTGCGCTTGGATTTCGATTTGAGGAAATCCATTGCGAACAGCGCCGCCACAATTGCCCAGGTGAGCAGGATGATTTCAGGGACGCCGCCTAGCATGTGCAGCGCCCCGACGATCGATGCCCAGATGATGGCTCGTCCGCCGTTGTTCCATGCATCGCGGGCAGTGAGGAGGACCAGGGGGGCCCAGGCCCAGACCACCATATAGTGCGGCCACATCAGGCTGTTGATGGTCATTCCATTGAACGCATACGTCAGTCCGGCGACAGCCGCCGCCAATTCATTGCCCGTCCAGCGCAGCGCGAGGCTGCGCATGCTCATCCCGGCAATGAACAGGTGAATGAGGCAGAAATATCCCAGCGACCAGGGCAAAGGGAGCGCGCAAGTGATCAGGGATGGCGGGTAGCAGGCCAGCGTGCTCCACTGGGCGAGGAATGGGGAACCGCAATGGCTGAGTGAATTCCAAAGCGGGATTTCTCCGCTCCAAATGCTTTGGGAAAGGAATTGCGCGTTCGGATGGCTGTAGAATGCGTAGTCCCTGAAGAAGAAGGCATGACTGCCCAGCAGCACATCCCAGAACTGGATCGTAATCAGCGCCGCAAGGATGGCCGCGAATCGCCCGGCGGTTAGCCAGGCGGTCAGATTGGCTGGATGCGATTTGTCGGTTTTCAGAAGGTTCTGCACAGGCACATTCAGGAAGCGCCGACGGTAATTCCTAGACTCGTCCTTGGCAATGAGCCACACGGCGCCGAGTGTGAATTCCCCCCGCTGGAACTACGCTGTAATAGAATAGTGTCCCGTCCGATTTGGCGTCGAATGACCTCAGCGATTCGATTTTTTCGTCGCGGCGTGATCACATTTTAGCCTGTCCTCTAATAATTGTAGTGTTCTGTTTATTATTATGTAAGTGGTTTTGAATGCCAAAATGATTCGTTTTTCATAATGGGGGTATGCCTTGATTTCATCGGCGCCACATGTAGTGATTGGAGGCGTGTTCGATGTTGATTATCCACGCACAGTGCTGGAACTGCGGGACTGGTTTCACAGCGAGCAGAACTGCCGGGACTATCAGGTTCGGCTGCGCCAACGCCGAGATTTGGACCATGACCTCCCCGTTTTATCGCTGCGCTCAATGCGGTTACGCATTCACGTTTCGGTTCAGTCGCCGGACATCCCGATCGCGGGGCCTGCTGTTCTAGCGGCTTGTGCAGCAAGCGGTCGCGCTGAAACCAATCAAGGGTAGCGAATTGGTCGGCGGAACGTTGACTGATATGAGGCTGACCACAACCGATCGTCGCTAGGGGAATCAAGTCCATACCCTTATTTAATAATTGTCGCATTCCGGTAAACTAAAATATAAGTATGCCGATAAATCTCTGGATTAGGGATTGAATCTTGGCTGAATCAAGGGAATATAGATCAAACGATCTGCAAGTCGACGAACAATTGCACAGGATCGAGTGGGATCGCGGGTCGACGGAGGTAATGGGAAAACATCGTCGCGCGAGAATTCAGAAACCTAGTTAAGGATCATGAAGCGACCGTGGAGACGCCGAACACCGGAACGCCGCCGTGGCTGGCTCCGATTGGCTCGTCAGGCCGATTTTCGGCCAGGCACGTTGGCCGAGCTCTATGGTGTGACCCTTAGGCAGATGGAGCGTTATTTTCAGGATGACTTTGGTTGCAGCCCGGGTGAGTGGTTGCAGGAGCAGCGGATGGTGGCTGCTCGGCAATTACTGATGGAAAGCAACTCCGTGAGTTCCGTGGCGAAGAAACTGGGGTTTAAGCAGGTCTCGCATTTCTCACGTGAATTCAAACGCTATTACAATGTGACGCCGTCGCTTTTCAACCCGTCCGTTTCCTACTCCAAACGTCGTCGCAAGGGCGCGCCCGAAATGCCGAGATCCCGCCCCTCTCGGGAGGGCGAGTGAGTCATGGCTTTTATCTCCGTCAGTGGCTCCGGAAGGCGAGGGGGCGTCGCGTTAAACCTTTCGCTTCATAATCCGCCAGAGTCGTTCGAATTCCTTGGCGTAGGATCGCACGATGGCCTGATCGTCGGTGACGACGAGGTTTTCGAAATTGTGGGCGGCTGCGCTGCGCGTCCAGTTGTAGCTTCCCGTGAGCGTGGTGTTCCCGTCGATCAGCGCGAACTTGTGATGCATGTGATCCGGGGTGTCGTCGATGCGCACTGCGATTCCCGCTCGCGCGAGACGTAGCGCGTCAGATCCGGTGTCAAAGGCTTTGTCGTTGTCCGTGATGATGCGCACCGCCACGCCGCGTCGATCGGCGTCAACGATCTTGTTTGTGATGCGGTCGTCGGTGATCGTGAACACACAAATGTCCAGCGAACGGCGGGCGGACTTGATCAGCGAGGTGATGGCGCCAAGGCAGGAGCGGCCGGGGCTGTAGAAAACGCGGGACGTCGACCTGGCGGCGGGTTGATTGGGCAGGGTCTTGTTGGCCTTTTCCAGCCAATCGAGGGCGTCGTGCGCCCGGGCGTTGGCCACGCGTCCCTTGGCGAGTTTGAACAAGCGGCTGCGCAGCAGATCGACCTGATGCTCGTCGAGGTTCGCCTCATCCAGTAATTGTGCGATCGCCTTTTTCTCTCCTCGGGAAAACTGACCGTCGGCCAGTGTCTTTCGGTAGCGCTCGATCAGTTCGTTGACGGTTTTTCGGCTCATGGTTTCTTCACTCCTTGTTTTTGGTGTCGATGCAGATCGTGACGGGGCCGTCGTTGATCAGGCTCACGCGCATCATGGCTCCGAATTCTCCGGTCGCAATGGGTTTGCCCAGCTCAGTTTCCAGTTGTTTCACAAAGCCTTCGTAAAGCGGGATGGCCGTCTCCGGGCGAGCCGAACGGATATAGGACGGGCGATTGCCTTTCTTCGTGCTGGCGAAGAGCGTGAATTGGCTGATCGCCAAGGCCTCGCCGCCAACGTCCTGCAGCGACAGGTTCATCAGACCTTCGGCGTCGTTGAAGATTCGCAGACGCGCGATTTTTCCGGCGAGCCACGCGCCGTCGTCGACCGTGTCCGCTTCCTCGACCGCCAGGAGAATCAGCAGGCCGCGTTGGATCTCGCCCTTGACGGTGTCGTCGATGGAAACAGACGCCTCCGATACTCGTTGAATAACCGCTCTCATTTGCGCCGAATTCCTTATGCCGAATAGGGCGCCCTCGCAACCCTGGTGTCGCTATTCCGCATTCGCCTCCGTGACTTTCCGATTCCAGAAGGCCGCCGCGTCGCGGTGGTGTTTCAGCACGGCCTCTTTCTGCTCGGGGTTCTCCAGCTTGACGCGCTCCATGCGTTCGCGAACCCAGTCGAGAAAGAATTGCGCGGAGGCTTTGCTGACGCGGCGGCGTTCTTCGCTGAACTCCACGTAAAACGGCGCGGTCGAGGCAAAGCGAAAGGTGACGGGATTGTCCGTGATTGCGCGAACGAGGAACCAGCCGGATTCATTGAACGAAATCTTCCCGAGCGAACCATTTTTTTTCCAATTTTCAAAAGGAATGGTCGCGGCGATCTGGCCATGCTCCGCCTCGTAGCGGTATTCGCCGGCGGGCAGGGAGAGTTCGAAGAATCCGGGACAGGTGAAGTGACCTTTGTGATACGGGTAGGCGGCCGTCTTGATCTCGGCGCCCGAGGCATCCTTCAAATGCACGCGCGCGGGAATGGGGGCTCCGGTTGCTTCGGCGACGATTGCCATGTGGAGTTTTCCCTTTGCCGAAGCTGCAGCTGCAAGTGAAGGAGCCGTCGTCGACAGCAGCAGGAAGCTGAGGCAGAGCGCGCTGACTATGGACGCGGTCGGAGTGTTCCGGGGCGGTGATTGGGTTTCCATTGGATCGCGAAAGCTTACGCCTAGGACGGGACGGTGAAAGCGTGAACTGTGGGGCGATCCTCGTTTGCGGACGCTCGGTTTAGAGCTCGCGAGGATTGAAGTGGGTCTTGGTCGCGAGGTCCTTCCAGATCGCGTATTCGGCCTTGGTCATCCGTGTGGGGACCTTGATGTGCGCGATGATCGTCAGGTCGCCGTTCTGCCCGTTTTCGTCGACCA
>JBLHKZ010000147.1:0-13905 GCA_047618185.1 Limisphaerales bacterium | reverse complement strand
GGGCCGCGTTGCGGACCCATGCCTGGTTGTCGATATACCACTTCACCGTTTCGCGAAGTCCATTTTTAAAATCGTGCGCCGGCGTCCAGCCGAGCTCGCGTTCGATCTTTCCGGCGTCGACCGCATAGCGGCGATCGTGGCCCGGGCGATCTTTGACGAAGGCGATGAGATCTCGAGACGAGCCGCCAAGCTCCGGTTTGAATTCATCGATCAGATCGCAGATCTGTTCGACGATGCGGATGTTGGGCCATTCGTTGTGCCCGCCGATGTTGTAGGTCTCGCCGTTCACGCCTTGTTGCAGCGCGAGCCAAAGGGCCTCGGCGTGGTCGTGAACGAACAGCCAGTCGCGCACATTCATGCCGTCTCCGTAAACGGGGATCTCACGCCGCTCGAGAACGGATTGAATCACGACCGGGATGAGCTTCTCAGGGTATTGAAACGGACCGTAATTATTGGAGCAGTTCGTGGTCACGGCGGGCAGGCCATAGGTGTGGAAATAGGCCCGGACCAACATGTCGCTGGACGACTTGCTGGCGGAGTAGGGGGAGTTCGGGGCGTGCGGAGTCGTCTCGGTGAACAGGCCCTCCGCGCCCAGGCTGCCGTAGACTTCGTCGGTGGAAACGTGGAGCAGCCGACGATTGGCAAAGGAATCTCGCCAGGCGTCGCGGCAGGCTTCCAGGAGGTGAAAAGTTCCCAGCACGTTGGTGTGAATGAAATCGTCCGGGCCGACGATCGACCGATCGACGTGAGACTCGGCCGCCAGGTGAATCACTTGCGTGATTTCGTGTTTGTCAAAGACCGCCCGCACGGTGTCTTTCTCCCGCAGATCGATTTTCTCAAATCGGTATTTGTCGCGACCTTCGATGTCTCGAAGATTCTCCAGATTGCCGGCGTAAGTCAGACAGTCGAGGTTGACGAGGAGGTCGATCTCGGGTCGATCGACGATGTGTCGAATCAAATTGGACCCGATGAATCCGGCGCCGCCTGTGACGAGAAGGTTCATGCGTCTTGGTTCTCCGGGGTCCAGTTGTCGAGCGCGTCTTCAAGGGCGGCCTCGACGGGGCGCATCGCGACGCCTGTGTTCAACAACTTGCCCGAGTCGAGAAGGCAGTTGGAGCGTGGCGCCTTGGCCGCTTCCCGATAGAATTCCTCGTCGCTTTCCCAGAACTCGAAATCTCGATCCGGATGAAGCTTCTCTCTGAGCTTGCGAACGACATCGCGAGTGGTCACGAAGCCTGGGTTGGTGGCGTTGTAGACACCGAAGGGAGCGCGTTTTTGCCAGAGATCGAGCGTGGCGTTCACGAAATCCATGCGATGGGAAATCGAATTGGCGTTGTCGTAGATCTTTGGGTAGCGCAGGAGCTTGGCCAGGTAGTTGCGCGGGCCGTCCTGTTCGTCGAAGGGGATTCTCAGACGCATGACGTAGACCTGTTTGTATTTCTGAAGCGCCTTCTCCGCCTGTGCCTTGGAGCCGCTGTAGAAACTGCAGGGCGGGTTGTCGAAGCTGAAGTTGGGTTCATCGGTTTCGGTGAACCCGTGGAACAATTCGGGCGTTGCGGTCAGGTGTTCGCGGACGGACGTCAGATCTTCAACGATGCTTGATTCTCCGTTGGCTGAGAATTTGGCCCCGTTATAGATGCAGCCGGATGACACGTGCGCCCAGGGGATTCGTTGAGCCTGGAATGCTTGGGCAAGCTTGTTGGGCAATTCGACATTGCCTCGAAGCGTCTCGCCGTGGGCTAATTCGCAGGCGTCGACGTTGGGCTTGCCGGTGAATCCGGCGGCATTGATCGCGAATTCCGGTTGGCATTCTTTCAGAAAATCCAAAAGGGGTTTGCCGTCTTCGCTATCGTAAACGCTTCGGGGCAAAGTCTGGTAGGGGAGGCCTCGGGCGTCGAGCGCTGTGGCAAAGGCTTTACCGATATATCCGCTGGCTCCGAGCAACAAGATCATGACGCTTCAGTTCTCGAGCCGCTGTGCTTCGTCGATGACGTTTTGCAAGTAGGAGCGATAGTCGCATTCCGGCATGGCGTCGGCCGCGCGCTGGAGTTCTTCGATGGTCATGAAGCCCTGGCGAAAGGCGGCTTCCTCGGGGCACCCGATCTTGATGCCCTGCCGCCGTTCGATGGTTTCGACGTAGGCCGAGGCCTCCTGAAGGCTGGCGCTTGTTCCGGCGTCGAGCCACGCCGTGCCGCGTCCCAGTCGGAAAACCCGCAACTCACCGCGATTGAGATACTCCACGTTGACGTCCGTGATTTCGAGTTCGCCGCGGGATGATGGCTTGAGCGCCCGGGCGATGGATACGACGTTGTTGTCGTAAACATAGAGGCCCGGAACGGCGTAATTGCTGCGCGGTTGGTCGGGTTTCTCCATGATGGAAATCGCTTTGCCGTCGGCGTCGAATTCGACCACGCCGTAGCGTTCGGGATCGTGAACTCGATATCCAAAAATGGCGGCGCCTTTATTGAAATTTGCGATGCCTTCCTGAAAGGCGTCGGTCCCATAGAACACGTTGTCGCCCAGGATCAGCGTGACCGAATCGGAGCCGATGAATGATTCGGCGATCAAGAATGCCTGGGCGATGCCCCGGGGTTCGGGCTGCACGCGATATTCGATGGAAATGCCCATCTGCGTTCCGTCGCCGAACAGTTTTTTAAAGAGAGGCAGTTGGTCAGGCGTTGAGATGAGACAGAATTCACGGATGCCGCTGTCGATCAAGGTCGTCAGCGGATAATAGATCATCGGCTTGTCGTAGATCGGTTGAAGTTGCTTGCTGGCGACCAGCGTCAACGGGAACAGGCGCGATCCGGAGCCTCCGGCTAGAATAATTCCTTTCATGGCAGCGGGACGAAGTTTGCTGGAGGCGTGGATGGCAGTCAACCCGTCGCAGCCGACTTGCGCCGCGCGGCGCTCAAAAACACCGCCTTCGTTTGGCGCGGAGCCGCGATTAGATCCAGCGCGTGTTCGGGGCGCACGTTTTCGTAAAAACCGTGGGCAGTCTCGACGGGGCGAATCGTTTCGGAGGGCTCGTAACCCAGGCGACGAAATTCCCGAGCCGGTTCACTGGTGGACACCAGCCATTGCGGTTCGTAGCCCAGGTCGAAGAGTTTCGTCAGCGGGCGTCGGATATCGTGCGACTTCATGTTGTAATACCAATCGTGCACTTCAAACATGACGTCGGGCCGCCAATCGAGACTGGCGGAGACCTCCGCGAGATTGCGAAGGACCTCTACCTCGTGGCCTTCCACGTCCATACGGAGGTAGTCGGGCCGTCGCCGATCCCCCAGAAATGTGGGCAAGTCTCTCATCTGCACTGAAATGCTTCTGCCGTCCTGATCGGCGGTGTGTTCGTCGCCTGGGTCGTCAGTCAAATTGTGAAAGCTGTGACGATTGGAAACGTTGGCGAGGTTGAATTTCTGCTCCCCGTTCTGATCTGAGATAGCGAGTTCCTCGATCTCGACAAAGGACTCGTAGCCATTTAGTTCGATGTTCTTGCGCAGCAGTGCACAGTTCTCCGGGTCCGGCTCGACGGCGTAGACCTTGCCTTTTTCGCCGACGATGCGCGCCGCAAGGCAGGTGTAATAACCGATGTTTCCCCCGATATCGAAGACGCACATGCCCGGGCGCAGGGTCTTTCGAACAAGGTGAAGTTGCTCTCCCTCGCGAAAACCGTATTTATTGAGATCTTCAGAAATACCCGGCCTGCGTAGGTCGAGATACATCTTGCTGCCCTGCACACGGCGAATCAGGTATCGCCTTGCCGGGTTCTTTCGCGCTCGAGACCAACGAAACATCTGCCAGTAGGCGCTTGCGGCGCCCGTGATTCCTTGCGCCCGGATACGACGGATGGCGTTCTGGAGGACGATGCTCATTCTGGGAGGATTTGCCCCGCAGGGATGTGTTTTCCGAATCGCGCGCGCACGCTACCGCCATTCGCGAACGAATCGCGTCCGGCGATTGAATGAAATGTGGGCCGGGCGGACATGGACGGGCAAATCCGAAATGGGGCGGCGACATCGATTGTCGTCGCGTTCCGGCAAAGCAATCGGCGCAACCGTCGGGGAACTTGCATGAAACCCCGCCACGTTGCGCCGAGGGCTCTTGCTAGCACAGGCCTTCCTGAATGCCAAGGAAAAGGCGGTATTCCGGGGGTGACAGCGGGGGCTGATTTTCCTATGGTGCCCGTTCGGAATGATCGATTAGGCGCGTCCGATCAATTGATCAATGCGCCTATGATTGCTATTCGAATGCAATGACCCGTTTCAGAGCCCATATCCAAGTTGTAATACAGCGTCGCGGCGACTCAGAGCCGGGCGCGGACGGTGTCGTTTTGATTTGTTCTCGCCGGCGCCCTCCTCTCATCTGACAAATGGTCGTTCGATCCCCCAGTTCTGACACCGGCCTCGGCTGGTGGAGCCCCAACGGTTCGCCCCCGATCACCGAGATTGAGGAAATCCGCGAAGCTATTGCCCGAATTCACCGTTCCGTCACGATCGTTCGCACTGAGGACGGGTTGGCGCTGGGTTCCGGCGGTATTTCCCGCCTGGGAGCGACGAACGCCGAAGGCGGCGTGCCCATTGTGGGATACGCGTCCGCCTTGCCGCTGGGCAATCTCGGCGACGCGTCTTTCTGCGCCGATCATCGTATTCGGTACCCCTACGTCACCGGCGCCATGGCCAATGGGATCGCCTCGGCGGAAGTTGTCGAGGCTATGGGCAATGCAGGCATGTTGGGATTTTTCGGCGCGGCTGGACTTCCTCCCGATCGTGTGGCGTCCGAAATTGATCGCATTCAGGCGGCGTTGGGGGACAAACCCTATGGATTTAACCTGATTCACAGTCCAAATGAGCCGGATATTGAGGCCGAAGTGGCTTCGCTTTATCTGGAGCGGGGCGTGCGGCTCGTGGAAGCCTCGGCCTATCTGGGACTGACTTTGCCGGTGGTGCGTTATCGAGTGACTGGGATACATCGTGACGCGGAGGGATTTGTCGTCGCGCCCAACCGCATCGTCGCCAAGGTGTCGAGAGTGGAGGTGGCAACGAAGTTTCTGTCCCCGCCGCCGAAGAAGTTTTTGGATGAATTGGTAAATGCCGGTGAAATCACCACGGAACAGGCCGAAATGGCCGAAGAAATCCCGATGGCGCAGGACCTTACGGCCGAGGCCGATTCGGGCGGCCATACGGATAATCGTCCCGCAATGGCTTTGCTTCCCGCGCTTTTGGCCCTGGCGGAGCGAATCCAAAGCGAGCGCAATTACGCGCAACCCCTTCGAGTAGGCGCGGCGGGTGGGCTATCCACACCGGCTTCCTTGGCCGCCGCATTTGCCATGGGCGCGGCCTACGTCGTCACCGGATCGGTCAATCAGGCCTGCGTTGAGGCGGGCACGTCAGAATCCGTCCGAAAGATGCTGGCCGCGGCTCAACAGGCGGATGTCGCCATGGCGCCAGCGGCGGATATGTTCGAAATGGGCGTGAAAGTCCAGGTTCTCAAGCGGGGGACCCTGTTTCCCATGCGGGCACAGAAGCTTTTCGAGTTGTATCGGGCCTACGACAGCATGGAGGCCATCCCCGCGAATGAACGCGAGAAGCTCGAAAAACAGTTTTTTCGCTGTTCGCTGGAAGAGGCATGGAATCAAACGCGTTCTTTCTTTGAAAAACGGGATCCGACTCAAAATGAGCGGGCTGCCCGTGATCCTCGCCACAAAATGGCCCTAGTCTTTCGAAGCTACCTCGGTCAGAGCTCAACATGGGCAAATTCCGGCGATCCGACCCGGATCGCCGACTATCAAATCTGGTGCGGTCCGGCGATGGGCGCATTCAACGAATGGGTCAAGGAATCCTTCCTCGAAGGCCCTGAAAACCGAAGCGTTGTGATTCTGGGCTTGAATCTTTTGTATGGCGCGGCATTGACGTTGAGGTTAAACACGTTGCGCACTCAGGGCATCCGCTTGCCGGCGGAGGCGGCTCGTTGTCGTCCGCTTACCGAAGATGCTCTGGCGCTGGCCATGTCCGAATGATTGAAAAACTGAAATTGCAGACACAGCAGGGCGCGGCGCAGGCCGGGTCAATCGCCATTATTGGCATCAGTTGCATGTTCCCCGGCGCGGAAGACGCCGATGCCTACTGGTCCAATATCAAGAACGGCGTTGACGGAATATCCGATATCCCTGAAGGCACCCACTGGTCGGCGAAGGATTACTTCGACAGCGACCCCAAGGCGCCGGACATGACCTACGCCAAGCGCGGAGGCTTCATTTCCCCTGTCGATTTTGATCCGTTGGAATTCGGCATTGCTCCCAAAGATATCGAGGCGACGGACACGACTCAAATTCTGGGGCTGGTGGCGGCAAAACGAGCGTTGGTCGACGCCGGATACGCCGGCGAAGGGGCTCGCGAATACGACCGGGACCGCACCAGCGTGATCCTGGGCGTCACCGGAACGCTTGAGCTGGTCATTCCGCTGGGCGCACGGTTGGGTCATCCGATCTGGCGAAAGGCGCTGAAGGATTCCGGCGTCGATCCCGAAACCGCCGAGGATGTCGTGGAGCGCATTTCCGATTCCTATGTGCCTTGGCAGGAAAATTCCTTTCCGGGATTGCTGGGAAATGTTGTGGCGGGCCGCATCGCCAACCGGCTCGATCTGGGCGGCACTAATTGCGTGGTGGACGCAGCTTGCGCCAGTTCGCTCAGCGCGATTCACCTCGCGCGGCTGGAGTTGGAGGCCGGACGCTCGGACATGGTGATTGCTGGCGGGTTGGACACGTTCAACGATATCTTCATGTACATGTGCTTCAGCAAGACGCCGGCTTTGTCCAAGTCCGGCGACGCGAAGCCCTTCTCCGCCGACGCCGACGGCACGATTCTGGGCGAAGGCATTGGAATCGTGGCCTTGAAGCGGCTGGAGGATGCAGAGCGGGACAACGACAAGATTTACGCGGTGATTCGCGGATTGGGCTCCTCCAGCGACGGAGCCGGCGACGCCGTTTACGCCCCTCAGTCCGGCGGTCAAAAGAAGGCATTAAAACGCGCCTACGAGCAGGCCTGCGTGACTCCGGATTCGATCGAGTTGGTCGAGGCGCACGGGACTGGAACGACGGTCGGCGACTCGGCGGAGGTGACGGCGCTGGCCGATGTCTACGGCGGCGCGAAAGAATCAGGACCCTGGTGCGCGCTGGGTTCGGTGAAATCCCAGATCGGGCACACCAAGGCGGCTGCGGGCGCGGCCGGCATTATCAAGGCCGCGCTGGCCCTGCATAACAAAGTTCTTCCTCCAACGATCAAGGTCGATCAGCCCGTCGAGGCTGTGGCGCCCGGCAAGACTCCATTCTACGTCAACGCGGAGAAGCGCCCGTGGCTCGCGTCCGACGATCATCCTCGGCGCGCGGGCGTCAGTTCATTTGGTTTTGGAGGCAGCAATTTTCACTGCCTGCTCGAAGAGCATGGAGCAGGTCGCGCGCAGGCTCCGGGCGACGGCGCCGTTCAGCTGCTGACTTTTTCCGGCGACCGGATTGAAGACCTTCGTTCCGCGCTGTCCGAACAGAAAACCGACCTTCCCTGGCGCGAATTGCGTGCGATTGCGGCTGCATCGCGAAAGAGCTTCGATGGCGGCCAGGAATTCAGGCTCGCGCTGATCGTTGAAAAAGATCGCTCAGATCTGACGAAACTGGTCGCGCATTGTCAGTCGATGCTGGCCAAGGATTCGACGGAGACCCATTGGGAGTTGCCGGAGGGCGCGGTATTCGGTCGTGGAAAACCGACCGGCGACCTGGGCGTCCTGTTTCCGGGGCAAGGCTCGCAATACCCCAATATGCTGCGCGATCTGGCCTGCGAGTCTCCCGAGATGCGCGAGGTCCTTGAGCAGTCGAATCGTATTTTCTCTGAAGAGCGGGAAACCAGCCGCAAGCTGAGTGATTATATCTATCCGCATGCCGCGTTCGATGAGGACACGGCTGATCGTCAGCGGGATGAGCTGACAGCGACGGATGTCGCTCAACCGGCGATCGGCGCGGTGAGCCTCGGATCGCTCAAGACACTGGAATCTTATGGCTTGGCGCCTTCCGCGGCGGCAGGCCACAGCTACGGCGAGCTGGTCGCGCTTTGCGCCTCCGGCGTTTTCGAATCTTCCACACTGCACCGACTTTCCAACCTGCGCGGACGGCTGATGGCCAACGCGAACGGAGATGGCGAGACGGAAAGCGGGGCGATGTTGGCGGTCAAGGCGTCGGGAGAACAAGTTGAGAGCTTCATCCGCGAAGCAAAGCTTGAGCTGGTGGTTGCCAATCGCAATGCCCCCGATCAATCCGTTCTGGCCGGCAAGTCGGAAGAGATCGATCGGGCCGCCGGGCTGTTCGAGAAGGAGTCGATCTGGAATCGCAAATTGCCGGTGGCCGCCGCATTTCATAGCCCGCTGGTCGCGGCTGCGCAAAAACCATTCGAACAAGCGCTCGGCAAGGTTAAATTTTCACGATCGAACATACCCGTTTACGCCAATACGACGGCTCAATCCTATCCGCGAACCGCCGCTCGCGCCCGCAAGCTCCTTGGGGGACAACTCGCCCAGCCAGTCGATTTCGTTTCCGAAATCAAGGCCATGCGCGAATCCGGCGTGTCGACGTTCCTGGAAGTCGGCCCCGGCCGGACGCTGACGGGCCTGGTGAAATCCATCTTGAGCGACGACGACGTGCGCGCGATCGCGTTGGACAACTCGCGGGGCAAACGCAGCGGGGCATGGGATCTTGCCAACGTCCTGAGCAATCTGGCCGTCCTCGGATACGAGATCGATCTCAAGCGTTGGGACGAGAATGCGCCGAAATTGCCAACTGTGATCGTCGGCAAAAAACCGCGACTCACGATTTCCGTTTGCGGCGCGAACCAGATGAACGTTAGACCTTCAAAAGCGCCGAGGCCAATGAAGGAGCTGGCCGCGACGACGGCACACGTGGCAAATCCCGATACTCCCCAAACTCCGGTGGCGCCTCGGCCGACGCCGACCGTTCAGTCTGCGATCAGCTCGTTCCCGGCTTCGCCCACGGGATTGTCACAGGCCTTGCAAGACACACGGCAAAGCATGTCCGCGCTGGCGCTTTTGCAGGAGCAGACAGCTCGGTTGCATAAACAATTTCTCGAAGGCCAGGAAGCCGCTCAGCGCACCCTGCATTCGCTTATCGAGCAGCAAAACGGCCTGTTTAATAATGGCGGCGCGGTTTTGCAAACCCCTGTCTCCGTTTCGACACCGGTCGTCGCCAGTCAACCGGCGCCGTCAGTTCCTGCTCCGGCGCCTGTTCCGTCGAGCGAGCCTGTTGCCGACTCAAACCCCGCAGGGAATGGCATTTCCCAGGATCGAATCTCCGCGGCGCTCCTCGACGTCGTCGCCGAGAAAACCGGTTATCCGACCGAGATGCTGAATCTCGAAATGGGGCTGGATTCAGATTTGGGGATCGACTCGATCAAACGGGTGGAAATCATGTCCGCATTGCAGGAGAAGCTGCCAGGCGCTCCAGAGATCAAGCCGAGTCATCTGGGCAGCCTGCAAACGTTGCAGGAAGTGGTCGATTTTCTAAGCGGCGGATCGAACGAGGCTTCCGGGGAAGTCGCCCAGGAATCCTCAGTTTCCGCCGCCAGCGTCGGAGGAGTTTCATCGGACGCTGTCGCGCTGGCCTTGCTTGAAGTCGTCGCGGAGAAGACTGGATACCCCGTCGATATGTTGAGCCTGGAAATGGGGCTTGATTCTGATCTTGGCATCGACTCGATCAAGCGCGTGGAGATCATGTCCGCATTGCAGGAGCGCCTTCCTGAAGCGCCGGAGGTCAAACCGAGCGGGTTGGGTTCGCTGGAAACGCTGCAACAGGTGGTTGATTTTCTAAGCGTCGAAGGCTCAGTCCCGTCCGCTGAGGAAACAGTCGCCGTGGCGGCTGCCAGCGATTCCGGATTGGACGCGGTCCGTGTCGCCTCCGCATTGCTCGAAGTGGTTGCGGAAAAGACCGGCTACCCGGTCGATATGCTCGGACTGGAAATGGGCCTCGACACGGATCTTGGCATCGACTCGATCAAGCGGGTGGAAATCATGTCTGCCCTGCAAACGGCCTTGCCCGAGGCTCCGGAAGTGAAGCCCAATCAGCTGGGCTCACTGCAAACGTTGCAGGAGGTCGTGGATTTTCTTTGCGGCGAAGCTGCATCGTCCGCCGAATTGTCCACGTCGCCGGTCAAGGCGCCTGAGCTGGCTGGTGAGGCCGCGGTATCCCCGGAAGCTGAGAGAGAGACGCCAGCGATTGAACAATATTTGCAGCGGCAAGTTCTCACTTCGGTGGAGCTAAACGGTCATGCCAAACAGGAAGCGGTTTCGCTTAAGGCGGGAGCCACGATTTGGATCGCTGACGACGGGTCCGAGCTTGCTAAACAGCTTGCCAAGCAGTTGAAGCAGGCTGGATTCAAACCTCGACGAGCCAGGATCAAGACGCTTTTGGACGGCGAACCGCCGGCGAGTCTGGATGGCCTCGTGATCGTCGGGCCCGCGCAGGAGACCGACGGCCTCTTCCTTAGGGAAGCGTTTCGATTGATTCAATTCACCGGGCCGGGATTGCGGCATGCGGGACAGGCTGGCGGGGCGGCATTGGTTACGGTTTCAAGATTGGACGGCGCTTTCGGGCTGGCTGAATTGAATGGCAATGGAAATCCGGTGACGGGCGGTCTGGCCGGCTTATCCAAGACCGCGCGACATGAGTGGAGCGAGGTCCATTGCAAGGCGTTGGACATCGACGCCGAGGCCAACGATCCGGCGGGCGCGGCGGCTGCGGTGGCGCAGGAGATGTTTCGCGGCGGGCCGATTGAAGTCGGACTTGCGGGGAAGACCCGTTACGCAATCGAGCTGCAGACGGTGCCAATCGATAATTTGACGCCGAGAAAGCCGCTCGCGCCCGGTGATGTTGTCGTAGTGTCCGGAGGAAGCCGAGGCGTTACGGCAGCGACGGCAATCGCGATCGCCAAAGAATTTCAACCGACGCTCGTGCTGCTGGGACGCAGCGCCGCGCCGGAAACCGAGCCCGAGTGGCTGCGGCCCCTTTCGCAGGAGAGCGACATCAAGAAGGCCATCTACGGCCGTCTGAACGCGGGCGGCAATCTGAAAGATGTCGAACGTGAATATCGGCGTTGGATGGCGAATCGCGAGATGACGCGAAACATGGGTCAGATGGAAGCTGCGGGAGCCAAGGTTGTCTATCGTTCCGTCGATGTCCGTGACGCGAAAGCGGTGAGCGAAATTGTCGACGACGTGCGCGCGACCTATGGGCCCATCGGCGGGGTCGTTCATGGCGCCGGAGTGCTGGCGGATCGCCGTATTGAGGACAAGACGGCCGAGCAATTTGAGCTGGTTTATTCGACGAAAGTGAACGGTCTCCAGGCGCTGTTGAGCGCGACCGCGAATGACGAACTCAAGATTGTGGCGCTCTTTTCATCATTCACCGGTCGCTATGGCCGGGTCGGACAGATTGATTATGCGGCGGCCAACGAAGTCTTGAACAAGTTGGCGCAGTCCGAAGCCCGCAAGCGGCCGACTTGCCGAGTCGTGTCGGTCAACTGGGGACCGTGGAATGGCGGCATGGTTGACTCCTCGTTGCGCCGAATTTTTGAGGCGGAAGGCGTGGGGCTGATCGAGCCGCGCGCCGGCGCCGACTACCTCGTCAAGGAACTGTCAACGCCGGCCGGCGAACGTCAGCCCGTTGAAGTGGTCGTCATGGCGCCGTTTGGCAAGCGAGTCGAGGCGGTTTCCGGCTCGACGTCCGAGGCAGCAAAGACGGAGCCCTCCGGCGACAGCGAGGGGATTGCCTTTGAACGAACCGTGAGCGTCGATGAATTGCCCTGTCTGACGTCGCATGTCATCGGCGGTAAAGCGGTGATGCCGCTGGCTCTCTCGACAGAGTGGCTCGCGCACGGCGCGATGCACGGACATCCCGGAATGGCATTCGTGGGCATCGACAAGCTGAAGGTTTTTAAAGGCGTCATGTTGGATTCCGGCTCGACGCTGGATCTTCAGGTGACGACCGCTCCGGCGCGTTCGGAGGCTGAGGCGCTGATCGTGCCGACTCAGTTGATCAGTTGGCAAGATGGACGAAAAGTGATTCACGCCGGAGGCGATATCGTGCTGGGAGCCAAGGCTCCGACATCCGAAGCGGCTCGGTTGAATCCCGATCTGCCCGAGGACATCCGCGGTCAAGCCGCGATTTACGGCGGCGATCTGCTTTTTCACGGTCCGGATTTCCAGGGAATTCTTCAGTTGCAGGGCAATGGCGAATCAGGGATTGCCGCGAGCGTCGCTGCCGCGCCCGCGCCTAAAGACTGGATCAAGCGGCCGTTACGCGGAAGCTGGATCACCGATCCCCTCGCGATCGATTGCGCGTATCAGATGATGATCCTCTGGAGCTGGGGCCAGAACGACAAACCTTCGCTGCCGACGGGGGTGGGCTCCTACCGACAGTTCAAGCGAACGTTCCCTAAAGATGGCGTGCGCATCGTCGCGTCGATCAAGAAGGCATCGCGCCGTCAGGCCACGGCGGATATTGAGTTTCTGGATTCGAAGGGCGGACTGATCGCCCGCATGGAGGACTACCGCTGTGTGATCGACGGCTCGCTCAAGGCCGCCTTTGAGGGCAATCAAATCGTCGGTTAGCCCGCCAGACTGGCGGCGAATTTCTCCATCCGATCGAGGCCTTTTTCGATCAGCTCCATGCTGGTGGCGTAGCTGATGCGGAGGTAGCCGGGCGCGCCGAAGGCCTCGCCGGGCACGGCCGCGACCAACTTCTCCTTGAGCAATCGCTCGCAAAACTCGGGGGCGGCGAGGCCACAGCCGGAGATCTTGGGGAAAAGGTAGAATGCACCCTGCGCCTTGACGCAGCTGATGCCCGGCATGGCGTTCAGGCGTTCGTATGCGTAGAGGCGTCGCTTGTCGAACTGCTCCAACCAGATCGCGAGATGATCCTGCGGACCGTTGAGCGCCGCGACCGCGCCTTTCTGGGCGAAGGATGTCGGATTGCTGGTGCTGTGGCTCTGAATGGCGTTGATGGCCTTGACGATCGGCAATGGCGCGGCGATGTAGCCCAGCCGCCAGCCGGTCATTGAGTATTCCTTCGCGAATCCATGCGCGATAACCGTGTGGGCCTTGTGCTCCTCCGAGAAGCTCGCGACGCTCTTGTGGACGGCCCCGTCGTAAAGCAGTTTCTCGTAGATTTCATCGCTTAGCATAAGGATGCCTTTTTCGACGCAGATGTCGCCGATCGCCTTGATCTCCTCCGGGGTGTAGACCGAACCCGTCGGGTTGCTGGGCGAATTGAGAACAAGAATCTTCGTCTTGTCGGTAATGGCCGACCGCAACTGATCGGGGCTCACCTTGAACTCCGCCGCGTCGGTGGTTTCGATGAACACAGGCGTTGCTCCGGCCAGCGTGACCATCTCGGGATAGCTCAGCCAGTAAGGGGCGGGGATGATGACCTCGTCGCCTTCCTGGCACGTCGCCATGAACAGGTTGTAGCAGGAATGCTTGCCGCCGCAGGCGACCGTGATCTGCGCGGGTTCGTAAGTAAGGCCGTTGTCGCGCTGGAATTTGTCGACGATGGCCTGCTTGAGCTCGGGGATGCCCGATGCGGCGGTGTATTTGGTGAAGCCGTCATCGAGCGCCTGTTTGGCGGCGTCCTTGATGTGATTAGGGGTGTCAAAATCCGGCTCGCCGGCGCCGAAACCGACCACGTCCTCGCCGGCCTTTTTCATTTCGGTGGCGATGGCGGTGATCGCAAGGGTGACGGACGGCGTGAGTGAGGCGGCGCGGTTTGAAATTGAGTATTCCATAATTTTTCGGCGCGAAAGAATGCGATTGGCGAGCGCGACGCGCAAGCGGGAAAATTCGGCGCCCGGAGATTAG
>JBLHKZ010000146.1:0-14097 GCA_047618185.1 Limisphaerales bacterium | reverse complement strand
GAGCAGGGCAAGCTTCTCATCCCGGCGATGAACGTGAACGACTCGGTCACCAAGTCGAAATTCGACAACCTCTATGGCTGCCGCGAATCTCTCGCTGACGGCATCAAGCGCGCCACCGACGTCATGATCGCCGGCAAGGTCGCCGTCGTCTGCGGCTTCGGCGATGTCGGCAAAGGCTGCGCCCAGTCCATGCGTGGATTCGGCGCCCGCGTCATCGTCACCGAGATCGATCCCATCTGCGCGCTCCAGGCCGCGATGGAAGGCTACGAAGTCACCACCATCGAGGACACCCTCGGCGAAGGCGACGTCTACGTCACGACGACCGGCAACAAGGACATCATCACGGCCGACCACATGTCGAAGATGAAAGACCAGGCAATCGTCTGCAACATTGGACACTTTGACAACGAGATCCAGGTCGACGCCCTCAACGCGCTGGACGGCATCAAGGTCGAGGAGATCAAGCCCGAGAACGAAGGCGCGGTCGACAAGTACACCTTCCCCGCCGGCAACGCCATTTACATGCTCGCCAAGGGCCGCCTCGTGAATCTGGGTTGCGCCACCGGCCACCCGAGCTTCGTGATGTCCAACTCCTTCGCGAACCAGACACTCGCGCAGCTCGACCTCTGGGAAAACCGCGACAAATACGCGCCGGGCGTCTACATCCTCCCCAAGCAATTGGACGAGGAAGTCGCCCGTTTGCACCTCGGCAAGCTCGGAGTCAAGCTCACCACCCTCTCGAAGGATCAGGCCGACTACCTCGGCATTCCAGTCGGAGGCCCCTACAAGCCCGACACCTACCGATACTAAAGGCCAGCCCGCGCAAAACGCGGAACCAATCACACCGAAGGCGAGCGGCTCCCGTTCGCCTTCGGTCTTTTAGGACACTAGCCACGAATGAACACGAATAGACACGAATCCGGAAACGGCTCTGTCGATCCGCAGCTACTACGGCGACTCGGGGCCCGCGGACGATTGGCCTCGTTTCAAGCGCGTCACGCGTGGAATGATGATTCGTGTTTATTCATGTCCATTCGTGGTTAGGTAAATCCATGTCCCACGAAAAAGAAATCGCCCGTCGTCGCGCCTTTGCGATCATCTCGCATCCAGACGCCGGCAAGACCACGCTGACTGAGAAGTTCCTGCTCTATGGCGGCGCGGTGCAATTGGCCGGCTCCGTAACCGCCCGCAAGCAGCAACGCGCGGCGACCTCCGACTGGATGGAGCTGGAGCGTCAGCGCGGCATCTCCGTCAGCTCCACAGTCCTCCAATTCGAATACGACGGCTTCTTCATCAACCTGCTCGACACCCCGGGCCATAAGGATTTTTCCGAGGACACCTATCGCGTGCTCACCGCTGTCGATGGCGTCATCATGGTCATCGACGCCGGCAAAGGCATCGAAGCACAAACTCGAAAACTGTTCGAAGTCTGCCGCCGCCGCGGCGTGCCGATCTTCACCTTCATGAACAAGCTGGATCGCCCTACGCGCAATCCGCTCGATCTCATGGACGAGCTGGAAAACGTGCTTGGGATCGGCGCCTACGCCATCAACTGGCCGCTCGGCAACGGCCAGGATTTCAAGGGTGTCTACGATCGCGGCGAAAAAAAGGTGCACTTCTTCGAGCGAGTCGCCCATGGCAGCTACCGCGCGCCAGTGTCCATTCACGGCATCGAAGACGAGGCAGTCAAAGGCCAGATGTCCGAATACGCCCACGAACACGCCACCGAGGAATTGGAACTGCTCGATATGGCGGGCATCGATTACGATCACGAGGCCGTTCTCGCCGGCAAGCAGACGCCCGTCTTCTGGGGCAGCGCCGGCAACAACTTTGGCGTGCAACTGCTGCTCGACGGTTTCCTTTCGCGATCCTCCCCTCCCCGCGCGCGCTTCACCGCGTCGCAGGAAGTCATCGAGCCCGGGCATTCGAGTTTTTCCGGTTTCATCTTCAAGATCCAGGCCAACATGGATCCGCGCCATCGCGACCGCATCGCCTTCATGCGAATCTGCTCCGGCAAGTTTACCCGCGACATGGCGGTGACGCATTCACGCTCGGCCAAGAAGGTCCGCCTCTCCAGCTCGCACAAACTCTTCGGCAACGAACGCGAGATAATGGACGAAGCCTATCCCGGCGACATTCTCGGCATCGTCGGCCACGACTCCTTCGGCATCGGCGACACGCTGACCGAAGATCCCAAGATCGCCTACGGAGAGATGCCGCGCTTCACGCCCGAACATTTTGCCTACCTGCACAGCACCAACACCGGCCAGTTCAAGCGCTTCCGCACCGGTCTTGAGCAGCTGCTCCAGGAAGGCGTTGTGCAATCTCTCCAACCTCGCAACGCGCTTCAGCGAGTCCCCCTGCTGGCCGCCATCGGGCCGTTGCAGTTCGAGGTCGTGAAGCACCGGCTTGAAGCCGAATACGGCGCCGAGACACGACTAGAATCCGCGCCCTGGAAAATTCTCCGGTGGGTCTCACCCGAAGTTTCGAACGAGACGCTCAACGCCCTGGCCCTGCCCACCGGCGCCCGACTCGCCGACGATTCCGCGGACCAACCCGTCCTGCTCTTTCCCGAAAAGTGGGCCTTCGACTATTTCGTGGAGCGTAATCCCGAGATCAAGATGTCCGAGTTTCCCTTCGCCGACGAGATGAGCGACGCGGCCTCGTCTTAGTCGGCTCCACATCATCAGGAGCGCGCCTGTGTCGTCCCGACCAGTCGCAGCCAATGCCGAAAAAAAAGGGGAATAACCTCGGTGCACTGGCTATGCTGAACAAAGGCGCTGCGGCTGGTCGGGACGACACAATCGCGCTCCGCCGGAACGACTCCCACAAAGATCCCGCCTTTGCATTTTGCCTCCGCCATGTTTACGCTTTCTTTCACGCAAATGAATCCGAATCGAATCAAGTATTTCAAGCAGAAGCTCGAAGAGCTGAAGGCTGAACTGGAGGTCGCGATCAAGAGCAACACCGAGGATTCGGCCATCGTTTCCATGGAGCAGTCCATCGGACGCATCGCCCGCATGGAGGCCATCTACTCGCAACAGACCTCCATGGAATTGAAGCAACGCCAACGTGATCGTCTCAAAGCCGTCATCCGCTCGTTGGACAAGATCGAAGACGACCGCTACGGCATTTGCGCCCGTTGCAAGACGCCCATTAACGAGGAACGTCTCGAGATCCAGCCCGAGGCCGGCATTTGCGTGAAATGCGCCGAAGGGGCGAATTAGTTAAGAGTGGTTTTGAGGTGAGAGTTGAGAGACCGGAGAGCGCGCTTTAGCCGAATCGTTCACCTGGCGCCAGGCTCGCCAAGGGCGCGAAACAAGTCCCTTTCGAAATTTTAAGCTTTTCCAAATCAACTCCCGCTGGCGTTTCCTCCGTTTCGATCTATGGTGGCCGCTTTGAAAAATGGAACGCATCACGACATTGGACGAAGCCGATCTTGAGGAGAGCTTCAGTCATGCCTCGGGGCCCGGCGGACAAAACGTCAACAAGGTCTCCACGAAGGTCGTGTTGCGTCATGTTCCGACCAATCTTTCGGTCACGGTCCAGGATTCCCGCTCACAAGCTCGCAATCGCGAAACCGCGCGTGAGCGTTTGCTGGAGTTGATTCAGGAACGCGCCAAAGCCGCGAAGGCCGCGGCGACACAGGCGAGGGAGAAGAAACGTCGACGGAACAGACCCCGCCCGCCGAGGGTCAAACGGAAGATCCGTGAATCCAAGATCCGTCGGTCCGATTTGAAACGCAAACGCGCCAAGATCCGACCGTCGGACGAATAGCCGCCCCTTGAGATCGCAAGTCATGTCCGTAGTTCATGCGCAAACCAAACGCCGCATCTGGCAAAGCCCAAGGCGGCTGATAAAACTGCTCTGCGCCATCGTCCTTATCTCGTTAGCGCCGGGCCACGCCATTTCCGTCATGGCGCCCCCATTCGATATCACTGGATTCAGCGTTTCCGGTTCGACCGCGACCCTGACCTGGAATGGAGGGAACGGCCCGTTTCAAATCCAAAGCGCGCCAACGGCACAAGGTCCGTTCACCAATCTCGGCTCGCCCGTCGACGCCCAAACAACCCAGGTGGCCGCGAGTGGTTCACCTACCTTCTACCGAGTCGTCGCCGAACAAATCGCGCGCTACCAGGTGACCTTCGAAGCGGTGTGGAGCCCCGCGACGCACCCGATAAATTACCCCGACGACGCGCACTGGTCCGGGCTTGTGGGCGGCACACACAACGGCTCGGTCACTTTTTGGGAGCTCGACGCCTTCGCCACGACCGGCATCAAAAACATGGCGGAATTTGGAAGCCAATCCGCGCTCTTGCAGGAAGTCAGCGTGGCCATCGAGATCGGCACGGCAGAGGCGCAACTCTCCGGTGGCGGCATCAGCGGAGGAAGCGGCTCGGTCAGCCTGACCTTCGATGTCAGCCGGGACTTTCCCCTCGTGACGCTCACCTCAATGATCGCGCCCAGCCCGGACTGGTTCATCGGAGTAAACGGGAAAAGCCTGCTGGAAAATAATCACTGGGTGGACAGCAAAGTCGTCCCCCTTTATCTGCACGACGCCGGAACGGACGCGGGGCCATCCTACGCCTCGCCAAATCAGCCGCAGTTCCCCTTCGCCCCGATAACCCGCATTTCAGGCTTTCCCGCGCTGGTCAACTCCGAGCTGAAAACCTTCGGGACGTTTACCTTCACGCGAATTCGGGATTGATTCGCGGGCCAACGCTCAACTGTAGCGCATTCGCGAAACGCGCACCGAAACGTAGTCCGCGAACTGGATTACGAATTTCTTCACCTCGACCGTGGCCGACGCCGCGCGAAATTCATTCACTGCCAGGTCCGCGATATCGCTCGCCAACTTCTCGATGGTTTTCCAGGTCTTGCCTTCGCCGAAATTTAACAATTCCCGCGAAACAGCGTAGTAGTCGATCGTGTCGGCGATGTCGTCGGACTTCGCGGCCTTGGTGACGTCGTGCTCCATCTCGATTGTGACCAGCAGCTTTTGGGGCCGCTCACGCTCCTCGTCGGGAACGCCGACGTGATAGAAAACTTCCAGGTCCTTGATGGTGATTAAGTCCATGATGGGTCAGATGTTAATTCTTCGTTCTTCCGCGATCGCCTGGATCAGCCGCTCGCTCGGTCCGTTGAGCGGGAGTTTCAGGGCGGCTTCCAGGCTCAGCCATTGGAATTCCTGCGCCTCGTCGTTCAACCGCGTCTCGGCCGCGTTTCGACAACCGCAGGTGTAGTTCAGCAAAACAAAATGGGCCTTGCGATAAAATTCCTCGGGTTCGATGCAATCCAGGAACAACTCGAATTTCACATCGGCCGCCTCCAAATTAGTCTCCTCCTTCACCTCGCGGATGAAGGCCTGTTCGGCCGTCTCGCCGTATTTGATCTTGCCGCCGGGCATACCCCACAACCCGGACCATTTGTCCGTGCGCAGCAGCAAAGCTTCGTCGGCGTCGTTGAATATCAATCCGCCGACCGTCGCGACCGGCGCCCTTGCAATCCCCTCGTTCGATTCGTCTCCCGTCAAACGCGCCTTCAATTCTCCCCGCTCGAAAATGTCCCGCAATTCTCCCAGATGCTCGACGATCAGGTGAGGTTCGCCCGCGCGCAATTGAGTGAGAGTGTTGTATCCGGTCAACGTGGCGCAGGCGAATACTCCGCCGTATTTCGCGGCGTCAAGGTCATGACGCATATCGCCAACAAACATCGTCTCCTCCGGATCCAGTTCATAACGCTCCAGCAGATCATGAATCCGCTCGCGCTTGTCCTTCACCGCCAATTCGTGGCCGTGAAAGAACTCATTAAATCCGTTTCGTTCGGTCAGGAAATCGAACTGATCCCTCGGAATCGCGCTGAACAACACGACGCGAATTTCTTCCCGCCGGCAAAATTCCAGAAACCCGCGGGCGTGCGGCAGATCCTCAACCAGATGTATCACCTCGGGGAAATGCTCGTGAAACCAGGCCTCTCGCTGCTCGTCGGAGATGTGCGGCGTGTAGCGATCGTAGAAGGGTTTGTAGGGCAGCTCGAACTCCGCCCGAAACGCCTCCAAAGTCATCGGCTCCACGCCTGCGTTCTCGAAGACACGATTACTGGCCAGCCAGACCGCCGGCAGATCGTCCACGAGTGTCCCCGACCAATCGAAAATGATGTTCCGAATCATTGCGCTGCCGGACGCGATTCTCAGTCCGGGTCGTCGTCCTCAAGTATGGGCGAATGCGCGACCGCCTCTGCCTCATCCGCCGTCATCGGCTCCAAGGTGCGCGTCGGTCCTCCCTTACCACGGCAAAGAAGAAACCAGGCCAGAATCGCAGTCAGAAACGCCGTTCCGCCGCAGACCAGGTAGGGCAGCGTATGATTAATTCCGTAAAGGACGCTCGCGACGATTGGCCCAATCATTCTCGCCAGGCTGCCGGCGCTTTGCGCCACTCCCATCGTAGCCCCCTGTTCGTCATCCGACGCGTTTTGAGATATCAGTCCAAAAGTCGGAGGACGATTTAGTCCCGAACCGACGGCGAAAACCCCCAGCCCGACCATCACCCAGCCGAGCGATGTCTGGTAGGGAAGCATGACCAACCCTCCCGACAAAATAAACAGACTGATCACGATGAGCTTTTCTTCTCCGTATTTCTTCACCAATCGCCCGATCAACCCGCCTTGAATCACGGCCGCAATCACCCCGCAATACGCAAACAAATAGCCCACAGTTGATGCGCTAAATTGAAGTCCGCTCTTCATCCGCATCGGAAACGTGACTTCAAAACAGGTAAAACAAAACGTCGCCAGAAAAAAGATACCGATCAGGAAGCCGATTTTCGGATGTTTCAGGGTTTTCGAGATCTGCTTCCACTTGGGCATGTGCGGCGCGTGATGCGACCCTGGTTTCCGGCTCTCTTTCAGGATGAAAATCGCCAGGATGAAGTTCAATCCGCAGACCGCCGCCGCCGCCCAACCCGGAGCCTCCAGTCCCCATTTTGCCGAAGTCACCGCGCCGATGATGGGACCGCATATAAATCCGAGACCAAAGGCCATGCCGATCAACCCCATGCGCTTGGAACGTTGTTCGGGCGGCGTGATATCAGCGATATAAGCGCTCGCCACCGAAAGATTCGCCCCGCATATGCCCGCGAAGATTCGTGAGAGCAGCAACACAAGGAGCCCGGTTTCGCCAGGAAAACGCGACGCGATCGCAAACAAGGCGTAGGAACCGGACGCCCCGGCCAAACTGATGAGAATCACCGGACGCCGGCCAATCTTGTCCGAAAGCCTCCCCCACGCCGGTGCAAAAACGAATTGCATCATGGAGTAGGAGGCAGCAATCACTCCCACGAGGAGATACGACCCGCCAAACAACTCGGCGTAGATCGACAGCAACGGCAGCACGATCCCGAAACCAATCAGGTCGATGAACACCGTCAGGAAAATAATCAGCAGAGATGGCCTATTCATCAGAGGAGGAGCAATGGAGTCGTGGAATTAGCAAAGCCGGGCACACTACCCAAAGGCGTTTCAGCGGCCCAGATAAAAGATCGATGGATTGCCCGCCCATCAAATGCCCAGATTGGAGAGCAAGCTGCAGATTCGGCTCACCAACTGAGTCAGTTTCGGATGTGAGGTTTCCAGCGCATCCACTGAACCCGACAACCCTTTGAGCGAAAGATCAAGCAGTTCCGGATTCTTCACCTTGCGCGTCGCCTCGTGCGTCGAGGCTCCCGCAAAGGCGGCAATGCTCCGCGCCTGCTCGTCATCCGCGTCCGCCAGATTATTAATCTCCTCGCGCAGACTGGACAGCAACTCCAGCAATTCCCGCCGACGATCGACCTCGATCGGCTCTGACGCCGCGATCTCAGCCTCCAATTTGTCTATCGTTTCCCGAATCATATTGGTTTCTCCGACGCGTTTGCCGCGTTTTCATTCAGTCAAAGCGCGATTCTCCGCCCGCCTTTCACACCGGACGAACTTGCCCGCCCATCGTTCCCGCAGGCATTCGCCCAGACTATTCACTGATCGATTCATCGGCAAAGTCCAAATTCACGAAATCCCAGCCCCTTATTGCCATGCATTCACCCTGCTTAAACTCCTGCATGACATTGACCCCAAACCTACCTTCAACCATCGCAAGCAACGACTTTAAGTTCTGTTTGCCACTGAGATGGGTTTGGCAAAAAATGAAGTTTTCAGCGCTCCCTCGATCAAGGACATTGCCGCAATTTGCTAACACACATAGATCATGTCCGAGAGAAAACTCGCGGTTTTTGGATTGGCAGGCGAGCGGACAGCGGAGGTGGCGAATTTTGTGCGCCCATGACATGTTTTTCGAGCAGGGCGAAGACCTCCTCATTGACTTCGGGCGTCGTGAAAATCCATTGGAGGCCGGCGAGGATGGGCGGAAGTTCGTCGCGGCGTGACTGCCCGGAGACTTACCGAAGAGAATCGGGAATGACGAATAGTCTTCATGGGTCCCGCAAATCCCCTTGCCTCGCCCCCATTTATTGGACTATTCGTACGGCCATCAACGATTTCGATTCGCAACCCATTTAGTCAAATTCACTTTAAGCATGGATTCCAGCAAAACAGTCAAAGGCTATTGCGAAGCGTGTGACGGACATATTCAGTTTCCCGCCAGCGTCGCCGGACAGTCCATCTCCTGCCCGCATTGCGGCGAATCGACCGTTCTTACAATGGCCAGCACAGAATCTGCAGCCTCTGAGCCGGCGCCCATGTCACCCCAGGCCGTCGTGCCACAGGTGTCGGTGGAGCCACCGGTCTTCGCCGAACCTCAGCCGAAGAATGAAACCGAACCGAGCGGGAAACCGCGCGAGCCAAAAGACGCAAAAGCCACCGGAGACAAGAAGATCAGCGTCGTCGGTCTCGCCCGCGCCGTGGCGAACGCAGCGAAGAAAGCCCGCGAGGCCGTCGTCGGGTTGACTCAAAAGGCTGGCGCGTCAACCGGAGGAGCCAATAACAATCCCGCGAGACTCAAACGACTTCTTAAACCGATCGGCATCGTTGCCTTGATCGTTATGGCGGTGTGGCTGGTTCGCTATCAGCCGTGGAAATCTAAATTGGAACGGACTCAAATATGGGCCGAGCGCGGCGATGCTGAGGCGCAGTTCCAACTCGCCTTGATGTATTCTCATGGAGAAGGCGTCGAGAAGAATCAAGCCGCGGCGCTTGAATGGGGCGCCAAGGCCGCCGAATCCGGCAGCGTCGTCGCGCAGATCATTCTTGCCCGCAGCCACCTCCTCGGAAACGGCGGCCGGCTGGACTACAAATCCGCCTATAGTTGGTTCAAGCGCGCGGCCGACCAGGAGGACAAAGAGGCCCGATCCATGATTGGCGAAATGCATTATCGAGGTTTGGGTTGCGAAAAAAGTTCCATTGAAGCGATGACCTGGTTTTCCAAATCGGATGAACATCCAAATAGTCAGTTTTTCATCGGCATCATGAAATTCGAAGGGGACGGAACCACGCGCGACGTCGACGCGGCGATCCGTTGGTTCGAGAAGTCGGCGGAACAGGACTATCCCAACGCCCAAAGCGCGCTCGGATATATTTACGCCACGGACGATTCCGGAAATAAAGACGAAGCCATGGCGGAGGAATGGCTCAAGAAGGCGGCCGAAGCCGGGAACGCCGACGCCACCTGCTATCTGGGCTGGTGTTACGTTGACGGCGTCGGGGTCAGGAAGAACCAGCGCAAGGGAATGGAGCTGGTTGAGAAAGCTGCGGATCTGGGCAGCGAGGCCGCGGAAAGCTGGCTCAGCAAACAGCGACAACAGCAGATGGCGACACTCCTGGGCGGAGCGACGGGTTTGGGATTCGGAAGCGGTGACGGCGGCATCCGAGCCGCCAGCGAAATGGACCAGGCATTCCAACAGGCGCGGGACGATCAGGCCAGAAGCCGTTAGTGGAAACGGCGTCTCGCTCGGACGCCAACCTTTCAAGCCGGCGCCTTCGCCGCCTCACACGTACAGCGCCGACTTCAACTGCGTCACCAATACGCTCATATTCGGGTAACGCTTGTCCGGATCGTTTTCGATGCACTGCAAAATTACTTTTTCCACGGCGACCGGAATGCCGCTGTTGATGTCGCGCGGATTCCGAAAGTTCTTGGAGCGATTCAACTGACAGTTGAGCACATCGGCCGATCTCTCACCTGGAAAGGGTCTCTTGAAGGTGAGCAGTTCGTACATCGTGACCCCGAACGCAAAAATATCGGCGCGATTGTCGATGCCTTCCCGCTTGAGCTGCTCGGGCGCCATGTAGAGCGGCGTGCCGGGGTTCTTCCAGATCTTCTTCGGCTTCTTCGGGATCGGCCGGGCGAGATCGAAATCGACGAGCTTCACGTGGACGTTGCGGGTGATAAGAATGTTATCCGGCTTAAAATCGAGATGCATGTAGCCGCAGTCGTGCACGTGTTCGAGCGCCTCGGCGACATCGATGAGAATCTCGCTCACGTAATCGGCCAGACTGTCGTCGCTCGCGGAATAAAGTTGTTTAAGATTGTTGGCCTCGACGTACTCCATCAGCAGAAACGGCACGCCCTCCAACTTGCCGTGTTCGACATAACCGATAATATTCTCGTGCTCGTGAACCTCCTTAAGAATCTTGCAGCCATCGAAGAAACGCTTGCGTGCAAGAAAGCCCCCGCGCAAATGATCGTGCATCCGTTTGATCGCATAGGGAGTCCCGTCACCGTCGGTCGCATGCCAAATTTCCGCCATCCCGCCTGAGTTCAGGCGCTCATGCAGGCGGTACGGTCCGAGTTTCTGGTTTTCTGACGTGCTCACGAAATTCCCCATTCGGGACGCGATATCTTGGAGATTCAGATCGGCGTTGGCGAGTAATTGTTGAACGCGATTTGCTGATATCAGTCGTCGTCGCCGGGAGAATCCGATCGACGGGGAGCAATATCGGCTTGGCATCAACGGCCAATCGATTATGACTGGCGGCTACGTGAATCCCCGCGCCGCCATCGCCCTCTATTTTGCCGCAATTTTCCTGGGCGGCTGCCTGATCGCTCCCTGGATCCACCATCTGATGCAGGCGCTGGCTTCCCCGCTCCCCTTTCTCAAGGGCCTCGCCGATGAACCCTTTCGTCGTTATGTCACTCGCTCCTGGATGATTATCGGCGCGCTTACGCTCTGGCCCTTTCTCAAATGTCTCGGCGCGAATTCACTCAAAGGGGTCGGCTTGCGACGAGGACAGCGCTTCGGTCGGGAGCTCGGAATTGGTTTCGCGATCGGCTTTGGCTCGCTGGCGATCATCGCCGCGCTGGCTCTGCTGTGCGGAGCTCGCGAGTTCGATCTCGGCCGCGAACCAGTCCGCTATTTCGACCATATGCTGAACGCCGTCCTGGCCGCGCTGCTGGTGCCAATTATTGAGGAGGTCTTTTTCCGGGGAGCCATCTTCGGTGGAATGCGAAAAGATCAACGGCTGCTCTCCGCCGCGCTCGGGAGCAGCGCGATCTATGCGATCGTGCATTTTTTCCAACGGTCGATCTGGGAGGGCCCGGTGACCTGGTCGTCCGGTCTCGAATTACTGCCCCGAATGCTGAGCGGATTGGGTGATATCCAGCAACTGATCCCCGGCTTCTTCAGCCTGACGCTCGCCGGAATGATGCTCGCCCTTGCCTATCACCGCACCGGCTCACTTTACCTCTCCATGGGGCTGCACGGCGGCTGGATCTTCTGGCTGAAATCCTACGGTTTTCTGACGCTTCCGATCCAAGGCGCCAATGCGCGGTTCTGGGGCACAAACAAACTCATCGACGGATGGCTGGCCTTCGCTCTGCTAACATTCATGTTCATCGGTTTCTGGCGTTGGAGCCAACCACCGTCTTCCACAGATAACTCCTCCGATGAATCTCCGAACGACAACTGAGTTCACCCGCGCCTGGGTCAGTCAGGCGCTCGGTTTTTTCTACCCTGACGCCTGTCAGATCTGCGGGGAGAACCGAGCCACCCGGGAGGAAGGCTATGTCTGCTCCGGCTGTTGGGCGCAACCCGATGGAGTTCGCTTCATTCAGCCGCCGTTCTGCGACACCTGCGGACTGCCCTACGAAGGCGACATCAGCCACGAGTTTGAATGTTCCAACTGTCGAGATATGGAGCTTCACTTCAAACACGCCCGGGCCGCCGTCGTTGCCCGCGGCCTCGTGCTGGATGTCATTCATCGCTACAAATATCAGCGCGCGCTTTGGTTTGAGCCCTTTCTCGCCGACTTGCTGATTCGCGGAGCCAAGCCCGATCTAGCCGCCGCGAAAGCGGATCTGATCATCCCCATCCCTCTACATTCTCTCAAACGCAAGGAACGGGAATTCAATCAAGCCGACCGGCTGGCCAAGGCGCTGGGCGCCGCGACGGATCTGCCCGTAAACAAGAATATCGTGAAGCGCGTTCTGCCGACTCAGACCCAGACCTTGCTCACGCGGAAACAGCGAGCCCGCAACATGCGGAACGCCTTTGCCGTCACAAAGTCCGAGCCGGTCAAAGGGCGGCGTGTCGTCCTGGTTGACGACGTGCTGACCACGGGAGCCACAACCAGCGCCTGCGCCCGAGCGCTCCGAAAGGCGGGGGCGCGGGAAATCATCGTCTGGACCGTCGCACGGGGGGTTTGAACACCTGGATTGAGTTGGGAGCGCGCACTCCGCATTCCGCCATTCACATTCAACAAACCTAAGGATTGCAACACCTCCGCTCTTCTCCTACTCTCCCGCGCCATGAAATTTCGCTTTAACGCCATGCAATTGTTCCGCGCCGGCATCGCTTCGGTCGCTCTCGCCCTGACTCTTGTTCCCTCGGCCACCGCCCAACCCGGCGGCGATATCGCCGAACTGAAAACGAAGGCCGACACTGGCGACGCCAAGTCCCAACTCGCGCTCGGCCTCCGCTACTACCTGGGCCAGGGCGTCCTTCAGCATTACACCGAGGCCTCCAAATGGTTTCAGAAAGCCGCCCAAAGCGGCGACGTCACCGCGCAGAGAAATCTGGCGTTGATGTATCTCAATGGCGAGGGCGTGCAACAGGATTCCGGGCAGGCCGCAAACTGGTTCATCCGCGCCGGCGTGCAGGGCGACATCTTGTCGATGCAGAATCTGGGCGTCATGCATGTCCGCGGAGCCGGCGTCGACAAGGATTCCGGCGAGGCGATCAAGTGGTTCACACAGGCGGCCAACAAGGGCGACGCCACCTCCCAGAAAAATCTCGGCGTGCTATACGCTCGGGGCTCGGGCGTGAGCCAGGATTTCGAACAGGCCGCCAAATGGTATCGCATGGCCGCAGACCAGGGCGACATTGGCTCCCAGACGGAGCTGGGCGTCCTTTACGCCAACGGTCTCGGCGTGAAGCAGGACACCAACGAGGCCCTAAGCTGGTTTAAAAAAGCCGCTGAAAAGGGCGAAGCTTCGGCTCAGAAGAATCTCGGCATCCTGCTCTATCGCAATCCTCCCGCCGAAGCCAACGACATCATGGCGCTCCGCTGGTTGCGCGACGCCGCCAAGCAGTCCAACTCCGAGGCGCAATACTACCTCGGCCTGATGTACGCCAACGGACGCGGCGTCGCCAAGGATGAAGCCGAAGCCGTCAATTGGTATCGCGCGGCCGCCGATCGCGGACTGCCGATCGCCCAGAACGAATTGGGTTGGATGCACGATCAGGGCAAGGGCGTCGCCAAGAGCGACGAACAGGCGTTTCAGTGGTACTACAAAGCCGCCCAGGCCGGCCTGTCGCTGGCTCAGCACAACGTCGCCGTGCTGTATGCAGGCGGACGCGGCGTCGTTCAAAACACCGACGAAGCGATCGCCTGGTATCGCAAGTCCGCCGATGCCGGCAACATTCGCTCGCAGGCCGCGCTGGCCCAAATTTTCGAATCCGGCCCCGAAGGGAAAAAGAACCCGCAGGAAGCCTTCAAGTATTACCTGCAGGCCGCTGAAAAAGGCATTACTTCCGCCCAGAACAAGATTGGATTTTTCTACGATCGCGGCATCGGCGTCGCCAAGAGCGACAAAGACGCCTTCGCCTGGTACTTAAAAGCCGCTCAAGGAGATTTCCTGCTCGCGCAGTTCAACGTCGCGGTGATGTATGCCAA
>JBLHKZ010000145.1:0-14334 GCA_047618185.1 Limisphaerales bacterium | reverse complement strand
GGACTACGCGGCTCAATTCGTGTCAGGTCGTCATTGAGCTGCCGACAATTTAAACCTGACTAAGCATGTAGTCACGACTGGAAGATTTTTCATGGGACGCGGGTTCGACTCCCGCCGCCTCCACCAGGCTTCTGTTCGCAAGTTTTTCATGATTTTCGTGAATCTGCCTTACAACGGACTAATCATTGAACCGTCGGCTTCGGCAATAATGTTTGCCGGGCCTTTGCCGGGTAACCGCCGGTAGTCCTGGGCGCATTGTTGCTCGTGACGCCGCGCGGCTTTGGCCGCGCTCTCAAGGGTCGCCTTGGGCACGGCGACCGCAGTGACCCCAAAGCCGTAGTGCTCCTGCATCTTCTTGGCCGCCTTGGCGAAAGACTCGTCGATTCCGAAATCGCTCAGGACTCTGCGTAACTTTCTTGAAGGGCTTCTTGAACGAACGCCGATGCGTTTGGCCAAGGGCGCTTCATAGCTGGTGGAGGGCGTGCGCCAGACCCGTTCAGCGACAGGCTATAAACACAATACCAGCTCAGTCGTTCTTTTTTTACCGTAGCGTGAGCCGGGGTTCTGTTGCTTGAAGTCACGAGCTGGTTTTTGCTCAGCCTCGCCGGCCCAGCTCTCCATGGTGGTCTTGCCCAAGCGCCGGATCTCTTCAACCAGCAAGGCATCGACTTCATCTGCGGCGCCTTCGCCGCTGTCGGCCAACTTCATGATGGCTTGGATGCGTTCACGGAGTTCGGGATGACGACGAAATCCTTCGATCAACTCCTGCTCTTGGGGATTGGGCTGTTTGTTCTGTGATGGATTGGATGAATTTACCATCACCTCAATAATCACATTTCACTCAGATAAGCGCTCCAAATGTTTCATTTATTTCGAATCGGCCTCCAATACGGCTATCTTTGGGCCACCATCAAAAATTCACACCCGCGCGAGTCGACTCGGTGTTTAGGCTGTCGATTCCGAATCGTCGTCCAGCATGACGATCTTCACGCCGCCTGTGGGCGCGGAGGCTCCGGCGTTCAGGCTTTCGATAAGATTGCCGGCCGGGGCGGGCTTTGCTGGGGGATTCGCGGCCTCCTTCTCGGGCGCTCCTTCGAGGGCGGAGCGCATGGCGCCTTCGACCAGTTCGGCGCAATGGATCTTCATCGGGGGGAGCGGTCCCAATTCCCCGGAGAGTTCTTCGGTCTGGAGGGCCAGGGCTTCTTCGGCGGTTTTGCCGCGAATCATTTCGGTGGCCATGCTCGCGACGGCGATCGCGGTCTCGCAACCAAAGGACTGAAAGGTTGCCTGGTCGATGACCTTCCTGCCCTTCTCCTCGCGATACTTCACCCACATGCGCAGCATCTCGCCGCATTCGGAGTTGCCGACGGTTCCGACGGCATCGGCGTCCTTCAACTCGCCCATGTTCTGAGGGTTTTGAATCGCCTCGCGGACTTTTTTTTCCAAATCTTCGTTCATAATCGTGAAATTGTTTCGGGCGGATCAGCCCAGTTTGTAGCGCGGCAGTTTCTTGTCGACCTGCTGGGACCAGGCGTCGATGCCGCCGCGCAGGCAGCGCACGTTGTTGAATCCGTGCCCCAGAAAGAATGACGCCGCGTCGAGGCCCTGCTTGCCCTGGTGGTCGACGACCGTGAATCCCGCGTCCTTGTCCCACTTGCCGAGAATCTCCTGCATCTTCTCCTGATCCATCAGGATGGAGCCTTCGATCTTCACGGCCTCAAATTCATCGCTCGTCCGGACATCGAGCAGTCGCAGAGGATTCCCAGTTTCGCGCAGCGCGGCCAGGTCGGTTGGATCGATGTAGACCCTCTCGTCGCCCTCGTGGCTTTCGCGGATCTGGGTGATGACCTCGGCGACTTCGAGGTCGTTATTGCGGGCGCAGACCTGCGCGAGAGTCTCGGTCGATTCAAAGCTACAGCTGGAACATCCGCCGATATGAAACTTGCGAAACAACGCCCGCCTCGCGCCGGGAAAGGCTTCCAGCGTTTCCTCCATGGTGGAGTCGGGTCCGATGTTGGCGGTCTGGGTTTCCATTTGAAAAGTGTCGTTCAGTCTTCGACGCCGAAGAATTTCAGCGTCCCGCGCAGGATTTCGACGCTGCGGTCGATCTCCGCCTTGGTGTTGTAAAAATAGAAACTCGCTCGGGAAGTGGATTCGACGCCGAGTTTCTTCATCAGCGGCTGGGTGCAGTGATGACCGCCGCGCAAGGCCAGCCCGCGCTGGTCGGTGAGCGTCACGACGTCATGCGCGTGCACCCCCTCGAAAGCGAAACTCACGACGCCTGCGCGTCCCGTCGTCGGGCCGAAGATGCGAATGCCGGGGAGCTTCGAGTAGGCATCGAGCGCGTAGGCGCCCAATTCCTGATCGTGGTGAAAAATTCGTTCACGGCCGATCGCCTCGATATAATCCATCGCCGCGGCCATGCCGATCGCGCCGGCGATGTTCGGCGTGCCGGCCTCGAACTTGTGCGGCGCTTTCTTGAAGGCGACCTCGTGGTAGTCGACCGTCAGGATCATCTCGCCTCCGCCGTGAAAGGGCGGCATGGCGTTCAAGATCGTCTCTTTGCCGTAGAGGCAGCCAATGCCGGTCGGCCCGCACATCTTGTGACCAGAGATCGCAAGGAAGTCGCAGTCGATCTGCTGGACATCGAGCGGGAAGTGTCCGCCGCTCTGGGCCGCGTCGACGATGGTGGTCACGCCGTGCTTGCGGGCGGCCGCACACATTTCGGCCACAGGGTTGATCGTGCCCAGCGAGTTGGAAATATGGACCATCGAGAAAAGCTTCACGCTGTCGGCGAGCAGGGCGTCGAGCTGGTCCAGATCCAGAATGCCTTCGTCGCCGGTGACAGGCACGTAAACCAGGGTCGCGCCCGCGCGCTCGGCAAGCAACTGCCAGGGTACGATGTTGCTGTGGTGCTCCATCTCGGTGAGCAAAATCTTGTCGCCCGCCTTGATGTTGGCGTCGCCCCAGCTCCGCGCGATGAGATTGACGGCCTCGGTCGTGCCCCGGGTGAAAATGATTTCGTTTTCGCTGGCCGCATTGAGGAACTTCGCCGCCGTTTTGCGCGCGGATTCGTAGCCCGCCGTGGCGCGATTGCTCAGTTCGTGGATGCCGCGATGCACGTTTGCGTTGTCGCGCTCGTAATAGCGGCTGATTGCGTCGATCACCGCGCGCGGCTTCTGGCTGGTCGCGGCGTTGTCGAAGTAGATCAACGGATAGCCGTGGATCTCCTGATCGAGGATCGGGAAATCCGCGCGCGTGGACTCCCAGTCGAAGGCCGTGTCGCCTTCGGTGGTCGTTGTTTCAGATTTGCCGGCGGTTTCAGCGAGCACGGCCGGAACTTAGTCGGTTTCCCGAATCCAAACAACCCCGCGATTCGTGAATCCGCTCTGAAGGGCGAACCGCGCCGAACCGGGGCGTTACGAGCCGCGTCCGCCTCAGAAACCGTTGTCGATAACGTCGAGGATTGGCAGGAACATCGCGATGACGATGCTTCCGACCGCGACCGCCAGGATGACAATCATGATCGGCTCCAGCAGGGAGATCATTCCGGCGACTGCGTTGTCGACCTCCTCGTCGTAGTTGTCGGCGATCTTGCCGAGCATTTCGGGCAGCGCGCCTGACTGCTCCCCGATGTCGATCATTCCCACCACCGTGCCGGGGAAAATCCCCGAGGCGCGCAACGGCGGTGAGATGGCTCCCCCTTCTTTCACGCATTCGTGCACGTCCTGCACTGCGTCCGCGACGATCGCGTTCCCCGCTGTCTCCCTGACGATGGTTAAAGCCTGTAACACGGGCACGCCGCTGGAAATCAGCGTCCCGAACGTTCTCGCAAACCTGGAAATGGAGACCTTGCGAATAATCGTTCCCAGCAACGGCGCTTTCAATTTGGCGCGATCCGTCAGCCGCCGGCCGACGAATGTCCGCGCGAAAATCTTGAACGCGATGACGCCGGCGACGAGACAGCCGAGCGTCATCAGGAAATGATTCTTAATCGTGTGGCTGATTCCCAGCACGACGGTGGTGAAGGCAGGCAGAGGCTCGCCGTTCATCAAATCCGCGAACACCTCCTGGAACTTCGGCACGACGTAGATCATCAGCGCTCCCATGATCGCGGATGCGACGACGAGCACGGCGACGGGGTAGAACATGCCGCTGACGACTTTGCCCTTGATGCGTTGCGCTTTCTCGAGGAACTCCGCGAGACGATGCAGCACGATATCGAGGACGCCGCCGAGTTCGCCGGCCTTGACCATGTTGACATACAGCTTGTTGAACACCTTCGGGTGTTGGAGCAGGGCCTCGCTCAGCGCTCCGCCGCCCTCGATCGCGACCATGATCTCCTCGGTCACCCGGCGGAGGCGTGGATTGGTTTCCTCCTCGGAAAGGATTCTCAAGCCATGGAGCAGCGGCATGCCGGCGTCGATCAAGGTGGCCAGCTGTCGCGTGAACGCGGTGAGCGTTTTTGACTTCACTCGCCCCTGAAGAAAGGGCAGCGAAATGTTCAGTTTTCGAGTGAGGTTGTTCGTGGTGGCTGGCGAAGCAGTCGACTTTGATGGCGTCGAAGGCTTTCGATGGTCTTTCCGTTTTCTTTGCGCGGCGGCGACTTTGGTGGGGAAGAAGCCCAGTTCCTTGATGCGGCGAATGGCCTCGGACTGGCTTCCGACAGAAACGGTTCCTCGCGTTTCCTGGCCGTGAGAATCAACGGCGACGTAAATAAACTGCGACATACGACTTGAGGGGTTGCGCTTCGCGAGCGAAGGCGGGTTGTTGGTTGCGGAAGATTCGACCGGGCAAGCCGCGAACCCTCACGCGGAATTTGATCAGTGATCCGATAGAAAACTCTCCGGCTCTGTCGGGGAGACTCTCAGACTTTGACTCTTGCGGCAGTCACTCGTCGCCGTTTCTTTCCGGGGAGCGCGCGCGCCTCGCGTGCTTTCATTGGCGCCCCGCCGATGAGTCTGGGCTCAAGGAGCCTAGGATTTCATGCGGCTCGACTCCAGGAACCGGAGAATACGGCGGGGGCGCCGAATTCAACACGCGAGGGCGCGTATGCTCCCCAGAGAATGCCTGGCCTTTAGGGTAACTGTCGACTTTGCGCGTCGATTGGGCCGGAAGTCAGCCAGCCGCTTTGAGCGGCTCACGATTTCAAGCCACCGGCTTAACCGGTGACATCTGACTTCGGTTGGGTCGCCCGGCTACTTTTTCAGGCCGCGCTCGCGGCGCAGCTCGATGACGTGCGCGACCAATCCCCATTTTTGTTCCGCGGATTGGTCCTTGAACCAGTCCGACCAGGAACGCGAATATCTCGACAGCCGAGACGGTCTTGCGGAAGCTTCGGTTGAACATGACTTTAAATGCGTCGAAGGGCCGGATTGTTTAACTGACTTGTCCTTCGTCCCTTTCAGACGATTAAAGCATCACAATGGCATTGGATAAAGCGGCAGTTTTAAAAGCGGTGATCGTCCAGATGAAGGACGATCTGGATAAGCATGGGCGCGCCCTCGGCGACGCGCGCGCGGGGGCGACCAGTTCCGAGGTTTCGTCCGACGGCAAGTACGACACTCGCAGCACGGAGGCGTCTTACCTTGCGCGCGGTCATGCCATGCACTTCGAGACACTGCAGGCCGACGTGGCGGAAATGGAGACGTATCGCCCGCCGATCTACGAACAGAACGATCCCATCGGCAAAGGCGCCCTGGTCGGGCTGTCGCTGCGCGGCTACACCGATCTGTATTTCATCCTGCCCAAAGGCGGCGGCGTCGAGGTGCAAATTGAGATCGATGGCGTCGAGACGGAAATCACGGTTATGACGCCGACGGCTCCACTTTACGCGCAATTGAAAGGGAAGAAAGTTGGCGGCAAAGTTCAGGTCGGCGACAACCGATTTAAGTCCACCGTGGATTCGATCTGCTGACCGCCGCGCCAGTTCGGTGTAACCGGGCGGGTTGAATCCGGCGTCTGGAGCAAGTGACTATGAAAACTGATGCGATCAAACTCACCGATCAAGAACTTCGTAGCAGCCGAGGGGGCGCTGCGCTTGCGTTCGGATTGGGGAGGTCTCTCTCATTGATCCTCCTGCTTACTATTTCCTGTTCGTCCTCGTTGGCCGCTGATTCGAAATTCTATTTTCCCCCTGCGGGCGTCGAATGGGAAAAGATCGAAGCCACGGACGCGGGTTGGAACGCAGATAAGCTCAACGCTGCTTTGAAGCTCGCCGGCGACAGCAAATCCTCCGGCGTGGTCGTGCTTTGGAAAGGACGGATTCTCGCGGAGGAATATTGGAGCCTCAAAGACAGGGAAGGCGTATCGCGTCGCTACTTTGGCGGGCGCCGCGGCGAGGATGCAGCCGGCCGTGCGATCGAGGATGTGGCTTCCTGCCAGAAAAGCGTCGTCGCTATTCTGACCGGCATGGCCCGCGAGCGTGGCTTGATTGAGATCGAAAAACCTGCGAGCGAGTATCTCGGCAAGGGATGGTCGAAGGCGTCGCCCGAGCAGGAGGCGAAGATTACGGTGCGTCATTTGCTGACGATGACCAGCGGGCTGACCGACGCGCTGGCCTATCAGGCGCCGGCCGGCTCACGCTGGCGCTACAACTCGACCGCCTACTCACGAACGCGGGACGCGATCGCCAAAGCGAGCGGGAAATCGGCCAACGACTTCACCCGAAAATGGCTGACGTCTCGGATTGGAATGAACGATTCCAGCTGGGCGCAACGCCCCGGCGCGGCGCGGGATCCCCAGCAGAATCAACTCGGCTTCGCCACGACGGCGCGGGACCTGGCGCGGCTGGGTTTGCTCGTTCTGGCCAGGGGCGATTGGAATGGCGAGGCCGTCCTCAAGGATAAAGCCTTTCTAAAAGAAATCCTGAGTCCGTCACAGAAATTGAACCCCTCCTACGGCTACCTCTGGTGGCTGAACGGACAGAAGACGCCCGCGCAAGGTCGACGAAAGGCGAGAAACTCAATGATTGCGAATGCGCCCAACGACCTCGTCGCCGCCAACGGCGCGCTCGGTCGCAAGCTGTGGGTCGTGCCCAGTCTCGATCTCATCGTCACGCGCCTCGGCGACACACCGCGTCAGGGCTTTGACAATCAATTCTGGAAGTTGATGATGGAAGCCGCGCCGAAGAAACGATGACGTTGTCGCCCGAGGATCGGATTACTTGCGAGTGATCGGAACATCGACCGCCAGCGTTCGGAAGCTGGCGTCTTTCCCCCAACTCCTTTTCGCAACCAGAATTCCTCGCAAGCGATCCAGCTTGTCGGGCGTGTGTTCTTCGGCCTGGAGCGTGAGCGTCAGCTTCATTCCGCGGCTCTTCATTTGTTGGGGCTTGTCGGAGCTGATCTGACGATCGAAGTCGAAAAAGCGAATGGCGCCGGGGCTCAGCGTGGTCGCTGAATCCGCCGTGATTCGAAGCGTGTATTGCCCGGCTTTTTCCACGCATTCAATTTTCCAGGCGTCGCTCTCTTGCGGTTGTTCTGCGCGGATGCGATCGAAAGCCGGCTTCCATCGTGGGTCGGGCTTCGATGTTGTCGCCACGGGCAGGACAACACTCAAATCATCGAAGCCGGGATAGCACTGTTTTCCGCAGCACATCCACGTGGCCTTGCCCCTGATCGTCACTGGCGCGCCCAGTTTGAGCGACGACGGCGGCGTGATGTCGACGAGTAACAACGCCTCGCCCTCATAGCCCCAGACGTGGTAGGCCGCCATTTTGGTCATGTGCGGAATGGGCCACTGAATCTCGCCCGCCTTGAAGCCAGCGGGCAGATCCCATTCGATGCTGGTCGGCAAACCGATGGTTCCGGGGTTGCGCCAGTAGGTGTGGTAGCCCGGCTTCATCTTCTGATGAATCGCCACCGTGAAGGTCGTGCCGGGGACGATGGTCTGAGCCTCGCTGACCAGCGCGATCTCGATCGGCGAAGAGTCCGCGTCAGTCGATTGGGCCGTCGAGTTTGCGGCAAGCGTGAACCATGACGCCAGAGTCAGGGCGGCGATAATCGTGCGATGCGGGCCGTTCGTCATATGGATCGTTCGACGTGTCATTCGCTCTGTGATTCATCCGTGAAACGGAATTCAGAGCAACAAAAATGAAAGCTTTCTGGAACGAGAGAGCACGGCGCGAACGTCTGAAGAATGGGACACCGAGGACGGCGTCCCTCTCAACAATGGTGACGGACGCCGTCTTCGGTGTCCCAATTCAAACTCCCTGCCAGGCCTAACCGCCGGGAAATCGAAGCCCTTTCGCGCCTGTATCTACTCTTGACCATCGCCGCCTGGCAAACGATACTGGCGGCCTACTAAAAAACCATAGGCGCCCGACTTTGCTTGATTAAGTTCGCGAAGGTTTCCCGCGGCGCCGGACAGGGGGCGGAGGCCCCCTTCTTTTTTGTACTTTTCCGATCGACTTGTCGGCGAGCTTCGCCGCCCTGGAACCGCCTCCCGATCAGCACTTGACCATCGCGTCGAATTCCTTGACCCGGCGGTCGATGTCGCCGCGCGTGATCTTGGTTGTGCGTTTAAGGCCGAACCCTTCGCAACAAAAGGAGCCCGTGACCGTGCCGTGCACGATCGCGCGCCGCAGGTGTCGATGAAAGGGGCCTTTGCACGAGGCGAGGTAGCCCATCAATCCGCCGACGAAGCTGTCGCCCGCGCCGGTGGGATCGACGACGTTGGCCAATGGGAAGGCCGGGGTGATGAACATGCCGTCGGGTCCGGAATAGACCGCGCCATGTTCGCCCTTCTTCACAATCACAAAACGCGGGCCCATTTTGTGAATGCGCTTAATCGCCTTCACGACATTGTCCGTCTCGGTGAGTTGGTGCGCTTCGCTGTCGTTGAGGACAAAGAGATCGACTCGCTTGAGCAGCTTCATCACGTCGTCGAGGGCAATGTTCAGCCAGAGATCCATGGAGTCGGCCGCGATAAACTTTGGCTTCTTCATCTGGTCGAGAACGTGCAACTGCAGGTCGGGGCTGATGTTGGCCAGCAGGACGTAGGGCGAGCGCTCGTAGCCTTTGGGCAGGGTTGGTTTGTAATGTTCGATGACGCCCAGCTCGGTGTTGAGCGTCTGGCGGTTGTTCATGTTGACCTCGTATTCGCCCGACCAGTGAAAGGTCTTGCCGTCCTTGACGTGTTGCAGGCCCTCAAGATCGATGCCATGGCGTTCGTAAAGGGAAACATACCGTTTTGGAAAATCGCCGCCCACGACGCCGACAAGTTTAACCGGGGCGAAGAAGCTGGCCGCGACGGAGGCGTGACTGGCGGAGCCGCCAAGCAGTCGCGGGTTTTCTGCCTTCGGGGTTCGGATGGAATCCAACGCTGTGGTGCCGACTACGAGAACGCTCATATTACGATTTAGAATTTAAAGTTTGAGATTTTAGATTTTGCGAGTCGACCGTGCTGGATCGGATCACAAAGGCGCGGAAAGTAGGCGATTCTTGAATGCCTGACAAGCGCGCGCGATATCGGGCGCATTGAGAATCGCCGAGACGACGCAGATGCGACGCGCGCCGGCGGCCATCACGTCGTCCAGATTGGAGAGGTTGACGCCGCCGATGGCGAACCAGGGAACCTTCACGTTTTCCGAAGCCCAGCGGACGTAATCGAGCGTCACGGGCTTTGCCGTTGGTTTCGTGCCAGTGGCGTAGATGGGGCCGATGGCGATGTAGTCCGCGTCGGTCGCGATGGCGCGCCCGGCCTGCTCCGGCGCGTGGGTGCTTAGGCCCAGGAGGGGAGTTGAGAGTTGAGAGTTTGTATGAGTTGAGAGATCAGATTTGTGTTTTAGGCCGGCGTCGAAGAAGTCTTCCTGGCCGAGGTGGCAGATGTCCGCGCCGAGGCGCGTCGTGAGATCCCAATGGTCGTTGATGACGAGGCCGACGTGGGCGGCGCGAGTGATCGGCAAGACCGCTTCGGCCATGCGTTCGATGTCATCGACGGTGGCGTTCTTGGCGCGCAGTTGGATCAAGTCGGAGCCGCCGGCGCAGAGTTGGCGAGCGATCTCGGCCGGTTCCTTCCCGTGGAGGTAGGCGGAGTCGACAAAGGTGTAGAGTCGGCAATCGGCTAGGTTTTTCATGACGGCGGCGGGAGCATCCCTGCGTCGCGAACGAAGGTCACGCCGCTTTTTTGTAGCCATCTTGGGGCGGCGCGCGTTTAACTTGCCGTCAGACCGGACGATTCCATGGCCGCCACTACCGACACACCTGATTCCGCGCCCGCGACGCTTGCCAATGCCGGCTCCCTGATTGATCCGCAGACCCTGATGGCGATCAAGAATCTGGAGATGCGCGCGAAGATCGTCGTGCAGGGATTCTGGAACGGCATTCATCGCAGCCCCTACCACGGTTTTTCCGTCGAGTTCACCGAGTATCGGCAATACACGCCCGGCGACGATCCGCGTTATCTAGACTGGCGCCTCTACGCCCGCTCGGATCGTTACTACATCAAGAAGTTTGAGGACGAGACGAATCTGCGCTGCCATCTGATCGTGGATAACAGCCGTTCGATGGACTACGGATCGACCGGCTACACGAAGGCGGAGTACGCCAACACGCTCGCGGCCACGTTGGCGCAATTTCTTTTTCAACAGGGCGACGGCGTCGGGCTGTTGACCTTTGACGACGAAATTCGCGAATATCTGCCCGCTCGCAATCGCACGGGGCATTTGCGTCATCTCATGCTGGCGCTGGAAAGCCCCGCCGACGGAAAGGCGACCAATCTGCGGCTGCCGCTGCAACGCATCGCGCAGATTGTCCGCAAGCGCGGGCTGGTCGTGATCGTCTCCGATTTGCTGGCGCCGCTGGAAGATCTCGAGCGGGACCTGGTCGCGCTCACCGCCTGTGGTCATGAGGTGATGATCTTCCAGGTTTTCGATCCGTCCGAGATGACGCTGAAGCTGGAACACAGCGCGATTTATCTGGATGTGGAGACCAATCAGGAGCTTTACATCGATCCGGAATTTGCGCGGAAGAGCTACCTCAAGAAATTCAACGAGCATAATGAGGCCGTTGAGGCGATCTGCCGCAAGTTGGGCGTGGGGTTTCATCGCTACCTGACCGACCTGTCGTTGGAGTTGGCCTTGTTCGATTTCATGCGCGACCGAATGGAGCGCGGCAAGAAGGCCAAGGGCGGTCGAGGCAGCCGGAACTAAGTTTTTAACCACGAATGAACGCGAATGAACACGAAACAGAATCGCCCTTCCGGCGTTATTGCGTCGACCCTGCGATGAGGAACAGCGCTTCGATTTGCGGAGGTGAATCCGGATCTCATTCGTGTCGATTCGTGTTCATTGGAGGTTCCATCGGAATTCGGGTTTTGGGCATTCAGCGAGAGCGCCGCGCATGAGTTTTCTTGCTCCCTTCTTTATCCTCGGCGCCGCCGCGATCGTCGGGCCGATTCTTTTTCATCTGATTCGCCGGACGTCGAAGGAGAAGCAGCCGTTCAGTTCGCTGATGTTTCTTCAGCCCTCGCCGCCGCGGGTGACGCGCCGCAGCCGGCTGGAGAACTGGCTGCTCTTACTGCTTCGTTGCCTTGTGTTGTTGCTCCTCGCGCTTGCCTTTGCCCGGCCCTTTATCTCGCGTCCCGTCGATGTGAACCACAACTCCGGCGCGGGCAGGAAGATCGTCGTGATGGTCGACACGAGCGCCAGCATGCGGCGCGAAGGCGTTTGGTCGGGCGCGGTCATGAAGGCGGAGGAGATACTGAAAGAGGCGGCGCGGGCCGATCGGGTTTCGCTCTATACTTTTGACCGAGTCGCCAAGCGGTTGGTGAGTTTCGAACAATGGACGCAGATGGCCGAAGCCGAGCGCGCGGAGCTGGCGACGCTGCGACTGGCCGCCGTGAAGCCCGGCTGGTCGGGGACGCGGTTGGGGAATGCTCTGATCACGGCAGTCGAGGCGTTGGAGGAGGCGGACAGCGACGATTCACAGGAACAGTGGGGCGGAAAGCGCGAGATCGTTCTGGTCAGCGATCTTCAGCGGGGCGCGGACGTGGCTGCCTTGCAGGCCTACGAATGGCCGGAGGGCGTTGAGCTGAAGATCGAGCCGATCAAGGCAGTGAAGCCGAGCAACGCGGGAATCCAACTGGTGGCCGAACGCCGCGACAGTCCGAGGGAGAAGGAGGATCAGGGGCCGCGTGTGCGCATCAGCAATTCGGCGGCGTCCGAGAACGAGCAGTTTCAGGTGGGCTGGATCCGCGGTCAGGAAAAGGAATTTATTGGCGGCGTGGTCGAGGCCTACGTGCCGCCGGGGCAAAGCCGAGTCGCGCGGCTGCCTAAACAGCCGGAAGGCATGAACGACGCGAGGCTTTGGCTTACCGGTGACGAAGAGGAGTTCGACAACACCGCCTGGCGAGTGGCGGCCAAGGCCCAGGACATTCCCGTGATTTATCTCGGCGGCGAGGCGGAATCGGATTTGCTGGAGCCGCTTTTCTACCTGAAGCGCGCCTTTCAGGAGACGAAACTGGAGAAGATCGAAATTGCCGCGCGTCCGTCGGGGACGCCCGTTATGCAGACGGACCTGGATCGCTCGCAACTGGTTATCCTGACGCGCGAACTGGTCGGCAATGAGGCTGCTTCGCTCAAGGCTTTCATGGAGGCCGGCGCCACCGTCGCGCTCGTGCTGAAGAAAGCGGGAGATGCGAAAACGATCGGCCAGTTGACCGGGGAGGGATTCCCCGAGGCGACGGAGGCGCGGGTGAAGCAATACGCGATGCTGGGCGAGATCGATTTTGAGCACCCGCTATTTGCGCCCTTCGCCGATCCGCGGTTCAGTGATTTCACGAAGATCCGATTCTGGAAGTATCGCAAGCTTGAGCTCGACGGGATACCCGGCGCCCGCTCGATCGCCCGATTCGACAACGGCGATCCGGCCCTGACGGAAATTCCAGTGGGCAAAGGCTCGCTGCTCGTGTTGGCCTCGGGCTGGCAGCCGGGCGACAGCCTGCTGGCGCGCTCCTCGAAATTCGTGCCCCTGCTCTACGCAATTTTGGAGAACAGTGGCGCGCTCAGGTCGGTGGCGTCGCAGATCTACATCGGAGACGAGGTCGCCTTCGACACGATCAAGAGCGGCGAAACGGTCTCGATCGTGATGCCCGATGGAAAAACCGCGACGGTCGAGGGCGGCTCGAAATTTACGGAAACCTTGCAGCCCGGCGTTTACACGGCGACGGCGGGAACCTTTTCGCAGAAATTCGCGGTCAATCTGGTCGCTGGCGAGAGCAAGACTGAGCCGATTCCGCTGGACGAGTTGGCGATTCATGGCGCGACTCTTTCGGCGCCGGAGTTGACGCCCGAAGTCAGGGAGGCCAAGAAGCGGCTGATGCTCAAGTCGCAACTCGAGAAAGAGCAGAAGCTCTGGCGTTGGCTGGTGGTCGCGGCGTTGCTTGTCCTGATCCTCGAGTCGTTCATCGCCGGACGGCTGACTCGGCCGGCTCAGGCCTGAGGCGTATTTGTCGCCGCCGTTCGAGACCTTCATTTTCTTCAATGCGGTTTCTCAATCCATCCTCACTGAACGCCGCCGAAAGTCTGGCGCTCGATGAAGCTTTTCTCGACGCGCTCGATGCCGGAACAGGAATGGAAACCTTGCGTGTTTGGGAACCAGGCGAGTTGTTCGTCGTGGTCGGTTTCGCAAACAGCGTGGGAACAGAGGTGAACGTCCCAGTTTGCGCCGACTCCGGCGTTCCGATTTACCGGCGCGTGTCTGGGGGCGGGACGGTGCTTCAAGGGCCGGGGTGCTTGAATTATTCGGTTGTGTTGCGAATTGAAGAGGGCGGTCCGCTGGCGTCGGTCAGCGGGGCGAATGAGTTCATCCTCGGGCGAGTTCGCGACGCGTTGAATCCGCTGGTCGAAGGCGAAATCGAAATGCGCGGGCAAACGGACCTGACGATTGACGGCCGCAAGTTTTCCGGCAACGCACAGAAGCGCAAACGCCACGCGCTGCTGTTTCACGGCACGCTGCTGCTGGATTTTGAACTCGGGCTCATCGAGACGTATTTGCGCATGCCCTCGAAACAGCCGGACTATCGCGACGGGCGCGGCCATTCGGACTTCGTGACGAATTTGAATCTTCCAGCGGCCAAGGTCGCCGAGGCGCTGCGCGAGACTTGGGGCGCGTTGGAGACGAGTGATGAGATGCCGGCCGCCGAAGTGGAGCGGCTCGTCCGTGAGAAATATTCGTTGGATGCGTGGAATCTGCGGCGGTGAGCGGAGGTATTCACAGCGCGTTATGCGATTGAATGTTGTGCGCGGGAAACGGAAATGGGACGCCGAGGACGGCATCCCTCTCATGGTTGGAGACGGACGCCGTCCTCGGTGTCCCATTCTCCCCCGTTTGT
>JBLHKZ010000144.1:0-14335 GCA_047618185.1 Limisphaerales bacterium | reverse complement strand
TGCTTTGGCTGCACCACGCATTGCGGGGTGATTGGCTGGGTCCAGGACGGACGCGTGCGCCGCATCGAGGGCAATCCGTTGGATCCCAACAGCAAGGGCGCGATTTGTTCCAAGGCGCAGGGAATGATTTCCTACACGTATTATCCCGAGCGGCTGCTTTATCCGCTCCGACGCGTGGGCAAGCGGGGTGAAGGCAAATGGAAACGGATATCGTGGGACGAGGCATTGGATGAAATCGCCTCGAAGATGCGGGTCCTGCGCGACGAAGGCCGGCCGGAGGAGTTTGTGTTTCACTACGGCCGGGACAAGACCAAGGGCTACACCAAGCGATTCACCAACGCCTTCGGGACCCCGCATCGATTGAATCGCCGGTCGATCTGTTCCTCGAATCGACGCGCGCCGCTGATGAGTTTTTACGGTCGCGAATTCGAATGGGAGACGCAGGATTTTGAGAACACGAAATACATCGTGAATTTCGGCGGCAATCCGATGGAGGCCTACCAGGGCGGGCTTTACATGATGCATCGCATCCAGCATGCCCGGGTTGATAAGGGCGCGCGCATGGTGACGTTTGAGGTTCGACCGTCGGCGACGGCGTCGGTTTCCGACGAATACCATCCCGTCATGCCGGGCACGGATGGCGCGGTCGCCTTCGCGATGATTCACACCATCCTCAAGGAGGGATTGGAGAACCAGGAATTCTGGAATCGCTGGGCGAATTATCCTCTGGAAAAACTGCGCGAGGGTGTGAGCGAATATACTCCTGAATGGGCTCAGCAGATCAGCGGTGTGCCCGCAAAGGACATTCGTCGGATTGCCATCGAGTTCGCGAAAGCGTCGCCGGCTTGTTGCACGATGTCCAATCGCGGCTCGGCCAAGCACTACAATGGCGTGCAGAGCGACCGGGCGATTCGCACCTTGGATGTGTTGGTTGGAAACGTGGGCAAACCGGGCGGCTATTGCCTGAGTTCCTTGCGTGGCTGGGCCGGGCGTTACGGTCAGGAAGGGTTGCCGAAACTGAGCCAGCCCGAACCGAAGCCGTCGGACCCCAAACCATGGGGCCTTGGCGAAGGATTCAATGAAATCGCTTTCAAGAAACTTCCGGCGGATGTTCAGGAGCGCGTGCTTGGCTTTCCGGACAAGTGGCGAAATTCGTATTTTGGCGAGCTGGCCACGCCGAGCGAGTACCCGCTTGCCTGGCATTGGTATCAGATGCGCGTCGGGCAGTTGGTTTACCCGTACATCAAGGAAGGCCGGCAAAACGTCAGCGTCTACATGTCGTTCACATTGGGCGCGAGCTATGGGTTTCCGGAGGCCAACCTGGCGCGAGAGGTCCTCGCTGACGAAAGCTTGATTCCCTTTCATGTCGCGGTCGATATCGGCTACAGCGAGCAAAGCGCGCTGGCGGATATCATTCTTCCCGAAGCGACCAGCCTGGAGCGTTGGGATCATCACTCGACCAACAACTACGGATTGATTCCGTACACAGGCCTTCGCCAGCCGCTGGTGAAGCCCGCCGGCGAGTCGCGCTCGATTCAAATCATTCTCCGCGATCTGGCGCGGCGAATTGGCGGCGGAATGGAAGAGTATTTCGCATTCGAATCGGAAGAGGAATTTTACAAGGAATGGTATAAGAATCTTCCGATCGAATGGGAGGAATTCAAACGGCGCGGCATCTGGTATGACGCGACGCGGGAAAAGGATTACGAACTCTATGAGCGTCCGTTGAGCCCGGCTGAGTTGGCAGGGACAACAGTCGAGGGCGGCATGGTGAAGAAGGACGGCAAGGCGGTCGGCATCATGAAGGATGGCAAGGCGGTGCGCGGCTTTCCCACGCCGAATCGCGTCATCAATGTCTACGACGATATTTTTCCGTTGGCGGCCAAACATACGGGCCTTCCGCTTGATGACATCAATGCCAGCCCCATCGCGAAATGGGGGCCAGTTCCGGAACATGTCGATCTCGGCGAGGACGATTTCATATTCACCACCTTCAAGTGGAACGTCCACACGCAGGGCCGCTCCGGGCACTGGAAGTATCACGCGGAGATCGTCCACACGAATCCGGTCTTCATGCATCCCGACACCGGCGCGCGGCTTGGTCTGCAAGAGGGCGACAGGGTGAAGGTCAGCGTTTTCCGTCCCAAGGGGCACACCTACCGCGCCGGAGAAGAAGGCGTGATGGGATCGTTTGAGAATCACATTCGTTTTCTAAAAGGCATGCATCCCAAGGTCATGGCCTGTTCGCATCATGTGGGGCATTGGGAACACGGCGCCGTGGGACGTGCCGAGAAGACGGCGAGCCTGCCCGCTGCCGCTCGGTCGGATGCGGCAGCGACGGACAAGGATTTGCCGGATCGGATCTGGTGGTCCAAACGCAACGGCGGGATAGGAGGCGGGGTTCACATAAATGACGCCCTGCCGATCAATCCCTGCCCTCTGGTGGGCGGGCAGAACTGGTATGACAATGTCTGTCGCATCGAAAAGATCGCCTGATTCGGCGGCGCATGCTGGATTGCTGCGATTCCTGTCGCGGGTTCTGCTTCGCGAGTTGGATGAAGATCTTGTTCGTGTTCTGCGACAGTCCGAAGTTCGCGAAATTCTGGTCAAGGCGGAGCCGACGATCACGCGTTTCCTGGAGAGCGAATGGTCTCCCGCTGATCGGGAGGAGGCGGCCGTCGAGTATTGTCGGTTGTTCATTGTTCCTGGAACTTGCCTGCCTGTCGCCTCCGCATGGCTGGCGCGGACGGGAGATGGAAAGGCCGCGGCTCCGGATAACGCTGTTGCGGGTGTGATTGGGAAATTGATTGAATCACTGGAGCTTTCCTTGAGCGCGGATCTGAAACGGCTGCCGCCAGATCACATCAGCGTGGCGCTTGAAATTGCGGCCTGGTTGGAGTTGGAAGCGGGAGCCGCTGATGCTCGTGAATTCCAATCGGCTGTATTGCGATTCTGGGCGGCGCCGTTCGCTCTAAGACTGAGTCAGGTTGCGGAGCATCCGGTCTACCGCGCCGCCGGGCGTTTGCTGAGCGAGGCGCTGAACTGTCAGAATTGAGCGTGGGTTGGTTGGCGCAACGATCGCCGCGAAGGCAACTAAAACTTCAACGCCGCCTGGAAGTAGCCGTAGGTGGCGTCTCTTTGTCCGGTGTTGTTGGGCGCGTTTCGGATAAACTCGCCGGCGAACAGCCGGGCAACGCCTGCTTCAAGACGGAGATTCTTCGGGAACACATCCCAGCGCGCTCGAGCTTCGATCTGATTTCCTACGAAGTGTCCCGCCGCTCCGGTCGCGTCGCGAAGACCGCTGGTCGTCCAGGCGTCTGTATCCGATGCGAGCCAGTATAAACGGTGCGCCGCCATAAGTTCCAGGTTGGCTCGCGGTTTCAGGATCAGGCGGTAGCCGGGAGAATTGATGTTGCCGCGGGCAAAAGCGCCAAACACGCCGGTGGGACCATGCTCGAAGCGCCGCGCGCCAAAGAGAGTATCGAAGCGATTGTTTTGGCCATCGGCGGGATTGCTGTCGCCGCTGGCGTAGTCGTATTGAAACGCGACGCGCGGCGACCAGGTCGAGTCGAACGTGTAGCCGAGGGTCAGGTGTTGAAAGTGCGCCAAATGCGCGAGGTCCCTGGTGTCGGCCGCGGCTGTGGTGGCGCGGGACCTGCCGAATTGGAATACCGACTCCAGCTGATAGTCGAGGGCGCCGCGGGCGGGTTTCCGGTGGACTCGAAATCCCGGCGTGATCAGTTGGCGATTTCGGGTCGAACGCTTCGCGTCGTCGTTTTCATGCAGACCGAACAGGTAGAACTCTCCCGTGGAATTCCACGGCAAGGTTGGTGTGTCGAAAAAGGCGCCCCAAAACTGATAGTCGAAGCTCTCGCGATCCAATTGGGAATCGTTGTCCAGCAGGCTGGCGCGGGAGGTGGGCAGACGATGGACCGGGAACAAATACATCGCCTGTAGAGACTGACCGCCGGAGAATGTCCATTGTGCGCGAGCGCCGTTAAATGCGTTGAGCGTGTTGCGATAGCGATTGCGCGCGAAGAGGCGCCGGCTTCCGAGATCGAAGGATTGCCTGCCGAGAGTGAGCGACGCCTTCTGGTCGCCATCGAGCAACTCGCTCGCATCCCAGCGCAGGTAGGCCTGCAAGGGTTCGAGCGTGTTGACCATGCCCGAGTTGAGAGGTGACCCAGCGTCATTGAGATACTGGCGTGAATCGGCCAGTTCGCCGACCAGGGTGAGGGTTTTGTAGTCCAGCGCGGCTTCCAGGAGCAACCGCGTCGCCAAAGCCTGATCGCCACGAATTCCCGTCGTGCGAAACTGCCCGTCCAGGGTTTCGTAGCGCACCCGATACTCACCCGAGAATCTAAACCAGTCGGGTGTGTTCAGCTGGTTATCAAGCCGCCAGGGCTCGGCGGCTTGGCTGTCTGCGCTCGAAAGCAACAGGGCGCTGAGCGCCAGGATTACGCAAGGAATCGACGATGCGGACCTTGGTTTGAGCTGGGAGAATCGATGCATCATCTCTCGGTTAAAAGGAGAGCCGCATCAGCGAAAAATCGTAATCAGCGTTATCGGCAGGACGAAGAACAACACCAGCGCAAAGACGAAGGGCACCCACAGGCGTTTCTCTGCGTGACCGCTGAGCCATTCGGCGCACCTGATCGGAATCATCCGAATTTTCGGGTGCGGCCAGATCAGCAGGATGCCGCTGAGGTTGAAGAGCAGATGGGCGAACGACACCGTGACTGCGGCAGGATTGCCGGTTGCCAGCGCCGCCAGAATCGCCGTGATTGTCGTGCCCACGTTCGCCCCCATCGCGTAGGGGAATATCTGGGCGAGCGTGAGGATGCCCGCGCCAGCGAGCGGGACCGCCAGCGATGTGGTGATGGAGCTGCTTTGCACGGCGCATGTCAAGAGCATGCCAAAGACCATGGCCCGGCCTGCGTTGCGGAACAGGTGTTGATTGAAGAAGGCTTCGACCCGCTCCAGCACCAGGCTGCGCAGGATTTTCACAATCGCGATGAGCATGCCGATGATCAGCAGGATGGAGATGATCAACAGGGCGATGGGTTGGTCGCGCACAAGGTCCTGAAGAAAACTCACAGCCGGCTTGACCGCCGCTTTCAAGGGATTGGCGAGCTTCATTCCTCCGACGCCTTCGAACGCCGATTGCATCAGACCGGAGGTCTTCGCGAGAAACCCTGTCGCCATTTCGAGCGGAAACAAGATCGCGACGGTGATGAGATTGAAAAAGTCATGAACGGTCGCGGCGGCAAAGGCGCGTTTGAATTCCGAACGACGCGCCATCTGCCCCATCGACACCATGAGGCAGGTGACAGTCGTGCCAATGTTGGCGCCCATAACCATGGGAATCGCTCCTTCGATCGTAAGCGCGCCGCCCGCGACCATCCCAACGACCAGTGTGGTTGTGGTCGAGGAGCTTTGCACGATCGCCGTCGCCAAAATCCCCACAAAAAGTCCCACGAACGGAGAGGCCGTCGATTTGAGCATCGTTTCAGCGAACCCTTTGCCGAAGAGCTTGAAGGAGGCGCCCATCGACGTGATGCCCACGATAAACGTGTAGAGGCAAAGCAGCAGAAGCAGAATCTTCAGGATCACGGTGACCGTCGACACATTGGGCGCGGACGGACTGGAGGGTGATTGGCTCATCGCGTGGTTTCTTACGTTCGTTGCGTCAGGTAGTGGGTCGGACGTCGTCGGCGATTTTGTCCGTCAGACGCCCCGCGTCAAGACCAGGGACATAGGAATTTCACATGATTGTAGCCGTGGGTTTGTGCGTCAGTGAAAACGGCAACAAATTCATGATTTAAGTCGTCGCTGCAATGTCAATGCCAAGTGGAATCCGCTGAATAGTCTCTGCCTTTGAATCCTATGGGAGGGAACACGAAGAAACCTCTACTCAGACCGGAAAGGGAGTGCGAGGAAATCGTCCGTCTGCCACGCGATCGCCGCTGGCGCAGATTACGGTTTCGTAAATAGCTTTTCTGCTCTCGCCGATCATCGCAATATCCGTGGCGATATGAGTGAACCTACTTCCCCACACGATGAGGAAAGGCCAGCCGCCACGCTGTGCACGAGACGCGGATTTCTTAGGGGCGCAAGTCTGGCGGCGGTTTCCGCGGCGTTGGGCGTTCCCGTTCCTTTTGCCGAGTATTTTCCCGATGGCCTGATTCCAGTTGCGTTCGGACAGGACGCGGGTGGATTGACGATTCCCGGCAAGGACGGCGTGCGCGTGCTCAACGATCGACCCATCAATGCCGAGACCCCGGTTACGCTGCTCGACGACAACATTACGCCGAACCAGCGGCACTTCGTCCGCAACAACGGCATTGTCCCCGAACGCGCACACTCACGCGCTCTCGATGGCTGGTCGCTGACGATCGATGGCGAGGTGAGCAAGCCATTGAAACTCTCGCTGGCCGAATTGAAATCACGGTTCAAGCGACACGAGGCGACGCTGGTTCTGGAGTGCGGCGGCAATGGGCGCGCCGGCTACAATCCGCCGGCGAAGGGAAATCAATGGACGCTTGGCGCGGTGGGTTGCGCCCGTTATGTCGGCGTGCGCTTGCGCGACGTGCTCAAGGCGGCGGGCGTGAAACCGTCAGCGGTCTACATCGGCTACGAATCGGAAGATCTGCATTTAAGCCGCGACCCGACCCGCCATGCGATTTCCCGCGGCGTCCCGATCGCGAAGGCGTTGGATGAGCACACGATGCTGGCGTGGGAGATGAACGGCGAGCCCCTGCCCGCTCTTCACGGTTTTCCGCTGCGGTTGATCTGCCCCGGCTGGCCAGCGTCGACCGGCGGCAAGTGGCTCAAGCGAATCTGGGTGCGCGACCAGGTGCACGATGGCGCCAAGATGACCGGCTATTCCTATCGAGTGCCCAAAAATCCGGTGGCTCCGGGATCCGACGTGCCTGAGGAGGCGATGGAGATCATTGAAGTAATGCCGGTGAAATCGATCATTACCCGGCCCGGCACGGGAATCATAACAAAGCTGGGCGAGTCTTTGAAACTGCGCGGACACGCCTGGTGTGGAACGGGCAATGTAAAGGCGATGCACGTGAGCGTCGATTTCGGCGCGACGTGGATCAAGGCGCGCCTGCAAAAGCCCGAGAATCCATTTGCTTGGCAGCATTGGAGGGCCTCGGCAATGTTTCCGAAGGCGGGTTACTATGAAGTCTGGGCCCGGGCAACGGACCATCAAGGACGACTGCAACCGATGCTCGTTCCGGGTTGGAATCCACGGGGCTATCTGAACAACGCCATGCAGCGCATTGCGGTGAAAGTCGTTTGAGGCTGAAGGTCACAATTCCCAACCACAGATGAACACCGATGGACACAGATTCTTAGCGTGCGTCAAGCGTGCCGGGCGCTTGATAGTGATTGTCGCGGTTCTCGCCTGCGTTGGCCTATTGGTCGCCGCGGACAAACCCGGCTCAAAGTTGCAGGCCGGCAAGACCTTCCAACAGGCGAACAAGGAGGCGGCGCAGAAGTCTAAGAAACCGGCACAGACGATCATGGGTCTGAAACACGCGCCGGGCGTGGAGTACCTCATCGCTAATTGCATCGGGTGCCATTCGCCCCGGCTGATCGCGTCTCATCACCTGAGCCGCAAGCGTTGGGATGAGACGATGGTCGCCATGAATAAAAAGCACGGGCTATGGAAGTTGTCGCCCGAAATGAAGGACAAAATTCTCGATTACCTGGCGGAGAATCAAGGCCCATTGGGCGATCAGGAATTCAAGGAAACACCCTGGGCGCAGCCGCTCTATCGTCCCAATCCGATCTGGTAGCCCGTTCCTCCTTTCAGCTGGTTCAACCCGAGTCGGGAATCTTCGGGCGCGGGCCTGGGCCTTACGGCCGATCCTGTCCCTTTTTCATCCGAGAAAATCCCCAAACTGGCAGTTTTTGAGGCATGTGAATAACTCGTGAATAGCGCTCCGGGCGAGCAGGAGTTCTGACGGATCCGGTTGGGCAAGGATTCTCGAATCGAAAATCTCCTCGGAAACAGGCCAGAAGGTTGATTTTGGCCCCAAAATCTCATGCAACAAGTGTTAAGTTATTTGTTATTAACAACTTAAGGAATCTTCACTCGTTTCACTTACACAAGTAATTCCGAAAAAACTCCCTAAAACAATCGATTTTGCACGAACGAACGTTTCGTAATTCTACGCCGAAATTCCCCTGAAAATGATCAGTGAATAAAAAATGAACTTGCTCCTGTATCGGTAAAGTAAAGGCGATCTCGGAAATTCATGTATGTCGCATTGCGATAAGTCGCCTGGAAATGGATTGATCCGCCCAAGCACGCAGTTTGTTGGCGCTGTCACCACTTCTGAAAAGGGTGAGTTTTTCGGGACTTGCCCGGCCCTCAGTCCTTCAATCGGGCGACGAATATTGCCATACGTTCGACGGCCTGTTCGATCTGCTCCATCGAAGCGGCGAAACAGCAACGGAGAAAGCCTTCGCCGGCGGCGCCGAAAGCTGTGCCCGGCACGCACGCGACATTCTGTTGTTCGAGCAGTTGCACCGCGAATTCCTTGGAGCTGAGCCCGGTGGATTCGATGTTGGGGAAGGCGTAGAACGAGCCTCGCGGCAGGTGGCAGGTCAGCCCCATGTCGTTGAAGCTTTTGACAATGAAATTGCGGCGCAGGCGATAGGCATCGCGCATTTCAACTTTTTGGGATTCGCCGTTCTCCAATGCCTCGATGGCCGCGTCCTGGCTGATGATGCTGGCGCAGAGCATGGTGTATTGATGAACCCGTGTCATGGCTTCGATCAACTCGGGCGGTCCGCACGCGTAACCGATCCGAAAACCGGTCATTGCGTAGGCTTTGGAGAATCCGTGCAGGAAAATCGTCCGCTCTCGCATGCCCTCCAGCGAGGCAATGCTGGTGTGCTCGCCTTCAAAAGTCAGTTCCGAATAGATCTCGTCGGTAATCACGACGAGATTGTGGCGCAGCACAAGGTCGGCGATTTTCTGCAATTCCTCTCGGGTCATCGTCCCGCCCGTCGGATTGGTCGGGAAATTCAGGACCAGAGCCTTCGATTTTGGGGTGATGACGGCTTCGAGCGCCTCGGCGGTGACGGCGAAACCCGTGTCGGCCGTACAGGATATGGCGACGGGTTTGCCGTGAGTCATGGCGATGCTCGGCGAGTAGCTGACATAACAGGGCTCGTGAAAGATCACTTCGTCGCCGGGATTGACGATGGCTCGCAACGCCAGATCCATCGCCTCGCTCACGCCGACAGTGACCAGAACTTCGTTCTCCGGCCGGTATTCGACGCCGAACTCTCCGCCCACGTATTGGGCGATGCATTCCCGAAGCCTGAGCAGCCCGAGATTGGATGTGTAGCTGGTGCGCCCGCGCTCCAGCGCGTAAATGGCCGCCTCGCGGATATTCCACGGTGTCACGAAATCGGGTTCGCCCACGCCGAGTGAGATGACATCGGGCTGGCCCTGAACGAGCTCGAAGAATTCACGAATGCCCGAGGGGGGTATCGCGTCGACGTGCGCGGCGATGAAGTCTTTGGCCTGGAATGGATGAGCCATAATTGGGGTAGATCAAAAACAGGAATGAACGCAAAGGTGAAGCATTACTTCGACCGGGCGGGGAAAAGCGTAGCAAGGCCCGCCTGCCCTTAGGCGGCTGCCTTGCCGGTCTTGCGGCTTCGAATGGGTTTGGAATCGCCGCGCACGACCGCGCGCGTGATTTTGACGGAGGCGATGTCGTCGCTGCCGGGAATCTCGTACATCAGGTCGAGCATGAGCCGTTCGAGCAGTCCGCGCAGGGCGCGTGCGCCCGTGCCCTTCTTGATGGCCTGCGCTGCGAGTTCTTCCAGCGCGCTCCGCGTGAATTCGAGGCTCACGCCCTCCATCGCCAGCAGCTTGGTGAATTGCTTGGTCAGAGCGTGCTTGATCTCCGAGAGCACCAAAATCAACTGCTTCTCGTTGAGCATTTCCAACACCGTGGTCATCGGCAGGCGGCCGATGAACTCCGGGATAAATCCATAGGCGAGCAAATCCTCGGGCTCGACCTGCGCGATGAAGTCCCAGGCGCTGGGCGTCTTATGGGCGTCGGCGCCCTTGGAGGCGTCAAAGCCGATCACGCGATCGCCGAGCCGGCGTTGGATGATCTTCTCGAGATCCACGAAGGCGCCGCCGCAGATGAACAGGATGTTCTTGGTGTCGATGCGAATGTATTCCTGCTGCGGGTGCTTGCGGCCGCCCTGGGGCGGCACGTTGCAGATCGTGCCCTCCATGATCTTGAGCAGCGCCTGCTGCACGCCCTCGCCGGACACGTCGCGCGTGATGGAGGCGTTGTCCGTGCGGCGGGAAATCTTGTCGATCTCGTCGACGTAGATGATGCCCATTTCCGCCTTCTTGACGTCGTAGTCGGCGGACTGGAGCAGGCGGAGAATGATGTTCTCCACATCTTCGCCAACATAGCCGGCCTCGGTCAGCGCGGTGGCGTCGGAAATGGCGAAGGGGACGTCGATGATCTTGGCCAGGGTGCGGGCCAGGAGTGTCTTGCCGCAACCGGTGGGGCCCAGCAGGAGGATGTTGCTCTTCTCGAGCTCGATGTCGTCGTCGTTGTCGTTGTCGGGCGAAAAATCGCCTTCCTTATTGGAGCCGTCGAAGACGCTGGAGCTGTGGAGCAGGCGCTTGTAGTGGTTGTGGACGGCGACGGCGAGGGTCTTCTTGGCCTGATCCTGACCGACGCACACCTGATCGAGCCGTTCCTTGATGTCGGTCGGTTTGGGAACGCGCAATGGAGAACCGGACTTGGCCTTTTTCTCGCTGGCTTCCTTGTCGAGGACGCCCTTGCAGATCGTGATGCAGCTGTCGCAAATATAGACCCCCGGCCCGGCGATAAGCTTTTTCACTTCGGCGTGCGATTTGCCGCAGAAGCTGCAGAGCGTATGATTGGTCGGACGGGCCATAATTGGAATTCTGCGCGTTGGGTTGCGTCAGTTCAAGCGATTCTCGGAGGTCGGATCTTGGGTGATCGGATGACTACTTTTTCTTTTCGGAATCAGACTTGGCTTTGGGTTTGTCGCCGGCGCTTTCCTCCGCGATGTCTCTGCGGGATTTTACGACTTCGTCGACCAGGCCGTAGGTCTTGGCCTCGTCGGCGGACATGAAATTATCGCGATCGCAATCCTGTTCCACCTTCTCGGGCGTCTGGCCGGTGTGGTTGGACAGAATCTGATTCAGCCGTTTCTTGAGCGACAGCATGTAGTTGACGCGGATCTCCACGTCGCTGGCCTGGCCTTCGGCCCCGCCGAGGACCTGGTGGATCATGATGTTGGCGTTGGGCAGAGCGTGGCGTTTGCCCTTGGTGCCCGCCGCAAGCAGGACCGCGCCCATGCTGGCGGCCTGGCCGATGCAATAGGTGTTCACGTCGCAGGTCAGAAACTGGAGCGTGTCGTAGATCGCCAGCCCGGCCGTGACGCTGCCGCCCGGCGAGTTGATGTAGAGATGAATGTCCTTCTTGGGGTCGGACATTTGCAGAAAGAGCAACTGCGCGATAATGACATTGGCGACATTGTCGTCGACCGGTGTCCCCAGAAAGACAATGCGGTCGGCGAGCAGACGCGAATAGATGTCAAAGCTGCGTTCGCCGCGGCCGGTTTGCTCTACTACGATGGGTACGAGAAAATTATCCATAAAATACTGCCGGTTAAAATTGGCTGCGCAAACTAACGAACGCCTTCGGGGGCGTCAAGTGCGCCCATAGGAAGAAAAATCGCGTCGGAATGGATCGATCGCCGAATGCCGATGGCCGGATCGCGCCGCCGGTCGGGCGCGCTTCGGCCAGGATTAAGCGCCCTCGTCGTCGCGCAAGGTTCGAAGGGCCTGCAGCGCCGCCTGGCTTTCCGCGAGCTGCTTCGACTTGCCGATGCCGACGCCGATTTCGTCTCCTTGAAACAGGACGGCGCAGGTGAATTCCCGATCGTGGGCCGGGCCGCTGTTGGACACGAGTCGGTATTGGGGCCCCGCCTGCGATCGGGACTGGAGGAGTTCCTGCAGCTCCCCTTTCGGATTGTCGATGCTCGGGATGTCGTTGACGTCGACCACTTCGTCCTTGAATTGATCGATGATAAACTTGGCGGCCGCTTCGTAGCCCCCATCGAGAAAGATCGCCCCAAGCAGGGCCTCGTAGGCGTCGGCGAGGCAGGAGGCGCGCGTGCGGCCTTGATTGCGATCTTCGCCGGGGCTGAGGCGGAGGTATTCCCCCAGGCCGAGCGCGCGGCTTCGTTTGGCCAGCGTTCGTTCCTGCACCATCTGGGCGCGCGCCTTGGAGAGCGGGCCCTCGCTGAAATCGGGAAACTGCTTGTAGAGCCGGGCCGTTAGCGGCAATTGCAGGACGGCGTCGCCGAGGAATTCCAGGCGTTGATTGTGTTTGCCCGGTTCGCCCAGGACCTGCGCGTAGGAGGGATGCGTCAGCGCGAGTTCAAGCAGCGCCGGATTGCTGAACTGGTAGCCAATCCGATCCTGTAGATCGGAGAGATCGGGCGCTGTGGAGGCTGACATTTTGAGCCTGTTTCAAGTCGCGGCCGGTTCTTCGACCGCGTCTGTTTCTGATTCGGCCGGCGTTTCGGAATCGGGCGAATCGATATCCGCCGCGCTGTCCTCGTCGGTTTCCTTGTTGTTTGAAAAATCCATGGGAGCGGTCTCGCCCCCTCCCTCTGCCTCGGCGTCCGCTGCTTCGTTCTCGGCCGGAGTATTCAGACCGTGTTGAAGGAGCAAGGCGACGTCATGCTGGGTTTTCTCCATGTCGTCGAGGTCCAACTGCGGATCCGCGATCGTGAACACCTCGCCGGTCTTGGCGCGTTCGTAGACAAAAACGCGGCGGCCCTCCTCTTCAAACTCCGACTGCACCTTTAGGATGCGCTTGCGCTCCAGCATCACCGCCAGAATGTAGCTGCAGTCGCCGTACTTCGGATCGTTCAATTCGACGATCTTGCGCAGCAGGGATTCCGCATTCTCGCGCTCGATCGGATCCGGCTCTTTCGCTGGCGGAGCCTTGTAGACACCGCGCCAGTGAGAGATAAAACCCTTCCGATCAGTGGCGCCGTCGCTGTATTGCTCCTGCCACACGTCCTCGCAAATATCCAAGCGGTTGTAGCCCTCCTTTCCGCGAAAAAGCAGGGTGTGGTAGGGCTCGTCCTCCTCGAAGTGTTTTTCGGTCACCTGACAGGTGTGGGAGCGGCTCTGGATATTCCAATCGATCATGAAAAGGGTTGTTTAACCAAGTCGTGTTCTTATGCTCTCGTCCTTAACAACATAGAAAAACTTGCGCAATCCCAATCCCAAAAATTCGGAGTTTCTGGCCAAACTGGAACGTGTTCGAAGCCTGCTCGATGAGTCTGACGTCGAGGGCCTCCTGATCGGAAAACAGGCCAACTTCTCCTGGCTCTCCTGCGGCGGAGAGGCCCACGTTCCACTGACCTCCGACGTCGCGGCTGCGCGACTCCTGGTGACAAAGACAGACGTGCATGTCATCGCCAGCCACATCGAGATGCCGCGGATGCTGGATGAGGCCCTCAAGAGTATCAAGGCGACGCCGCACGTTTTTGACTGGCATGCCGCCAACGGAGCCCGCGATGCCTTTCGGAAAATCGTCGATCCGAAGAAAGTGATTTCTGACACCGGCGAATGGAGTTCCCGCAACAAGCCGGACTTAATCGCGCCCCTTCGCTGGTCCTTTCATCCGACAGAAGTCAGGCGATATCGCGACCTGGGCCGAGACGCCGAGGCCGCCATCAATGCCGCCTGTCAAACGATCGAGCCCGAACAAACGGAATTCGAAATTGCCAGCCACCTGAGCGCCTGCTGCTGGTTGCTGGATCTGACGCCGGTGGTCGTTTTGATCGCCGTGGACGATCGCATTCGAAAATATCGGCATCCCCTGCCGACGAGAAAGAAACTCAAAGACTGTGCGATGCTCGTGCTCAGCGCGCGGCGTCAGGGGCAGATCGTCGCTCTTACCCGATTTGTGCATTTTGACAAAGTCCCGCCGACTCTACGCAAGCGCCATCGCGCTGTCTGTCAGATCGATGTCGCGCTGCAACAAAGCACGCGTGTTGGCGCGGCGGTGAAGGACGTGTTCAAACGCGGCGTGGATGAGTATGCCGCGCAAGGATTTCCCGATGAATGGAATCTTCATCACCAGGGTGGGCCGACGGGCTACGTCGGTCGCGAGTATCTTGGCGGATCCAAAGTCAAAGGCGTCGTGCAGAATAATCAACCCTTTGCCTGGAACCCCTCGATTGCCGGAGCAAAGTCGGAGGACACCATCCTGGCGACTGA
>JBLHKZ010000143.1:0-14360 GCA_047618185.1 Limisphaerales bacterium | reverse complement strand
CGCGGAGAGCGGCGCGGAGGCTTCCGATCCCAAGGATCAGGAGAAAGTGAAGGTCAAAGTTCCGAAGGCCGATTAGACGCGGATGGAATTCCTCGATCAGATTTTTATTTGGACGAAGACGCAAGTGGTCGGCGCGTTGCCGGACGTATTGCAGGTTCCCGGATCCATCCTTCTTTCCATTCTGCCGATCATGGCGGTGTTTCCATTGTTATTTGCGCTTACGACGGTTGCGGAGCGCAAAATTCTCGGACGCATTCAGAATCGGCTCGGGCCCAATCGGGTCGGACCCTTTGGGTTTTTGCAGTGGGCGGCTGACGGTATCAAGACGATCACAAAAGAAGATCTGGTTCCGCGCAACGCTGACAAGATCGTGCATTTTCTGGCTCCGGTGGCGCTGCTGGCTCCGGTGTTGCTGGCCTATTCCGTGCTTCCGTTCGGCCGCGGCATGTATGCGATCGAGCTGGACGCCGGATTGCTGTTTTTCTTCGCGGTCGGCGCCGGCACGGAGCTGGCCGTTTTCATGGCGGGATGGTCGAGCCGGAACAAATACTCTCTGCTTGGCGCGATGCGGGCGGTTGCGCAAATGATCAGCTATGAGCTGCCGTTGCTGCTGTCGGCGGTGTCGGTCGTGATGATCGTGGGTTCGTTGAACCCGAATGAAATCGTGGCGGCTCAGGAAGGCTTTAAAGGCGCCGGCGGATTGATTCCGAACTGGCACGTGTTCACACCCTGGGGGCTTGCAGGATTTGGGTTGTTCATGATCGCAGCGGCGGCGGAATCCAATCGTTCACCCTTTGATCTGCCAGAGGCGGAGTCCGAGATTATCGCCGGCTATTTTGTGGAATACTCCGGCATGAAGTTCGCGACCTTTTTCCTCGCGGAGTATCTGGGGCTGTTCGTCATCAGCAGTCTGGGCATCGTTTTGTTCCTTGGCGGTTGGCATGCGCCGGCGCCATTCGCCCTGTTTGAGATTGTTCCTTCCTGGGCCTGGTTCATGGGCAAGCTGGTCACCATTATTTTCTGCTTCATTTGGGTGCGGGGCACCTTGCCGCGTTTGCGGATCGACCAACTGATGAACTTCGCATGGAAATTCATGCTGCCCATGACCTTGATCAATTTGTTGGTCGTCGCGATCTGGCAGTATGCGCTGGCCTGGGATTTCGTTGGCGCAGGCCTGTTGCGCTGGCTGATTTGCGGCGGACTGCTGGTCGGGCCGTACCTGGCGCTGGGGCAGGGACTCATGAACAGCCGCAATTGGGGCAAGCGCACCTATCGCTACGCAAGTTGACCGGAATTGAATTGAATTCGACTGAATGGACATCGCATTTATCATCATCGCCGCATTGACCTTCGTGAGCGCGCTGGCTGCCATCAGCCTGCGCAATCTCGTGCATTGCGCGCTGAGTGTCGCGGTCACGTTTGTGGGGCTGGCTCTGCTCTATCTTAAGCTGGGGGCTGAGTTCGTCGGCTTCGCGCAGATCGTGGTGTATGTCGGGGCGGTCGCGATCCTGATCGTCTTTGCCATCCTGCTGACCAAGTCCTCTGAAACCTCCAACGAACCGCGCTATTCGCGAGGCGCGATTTGGAGCGGGGTCGTCGCGGCGGTTGCGTTTGCGGGGTTGGTTGCAGCGATCAGCGCCAGCCAAGTTTCACTGACGAGCTCGCCGGTGGCGCCCTCGGCGAGCGTTGAGAAGATCGGCCAGGATCTGATGAGTAAGTATGTGCTGCCTCTGGAGGCGATCGGGCTGCTGCTCACCGCCGCGTTGATTGGGGCGGTGATCATCGCCATGAAGGAAAAACCGGCGGAAGGAGACGAACAATGACGCCGCTGGAACACTACTTGATCCTTTCCTCGCTGTTGTTCTGCGTGGGGCTGGCGGGCGCCTTGACGCGGCGCAACGCCATCGTTGTGTTGATCAGCGTCGAGCTGATGCTTAACGCGGCCAATTTAAATTTTATCGCCTTCTGGAAATTTGGGGTCGATCCCGCCGCGACTGACGGCGTGATGGTCGTGATTTTTTCAATCGGCATTGCGGCCGCAGAAGCCGCTGTCGGACTGGCGCTGATCATTGCGGTCTATCGCCATTTTAAAACCGTCAACCTGGACCAGATTAATTCGATGAAAGGCTGACGCCGACGACCTGAAACCATGCCCGACGCAATCTCAACTCTCTGGCTGATTCCAACGCTGCCCCTGCTGGCGGCGGGAGCGCTGGCGTTGGCGCCGCGAGGACAGCGGGACCTGGCGAAAGCGTTGTCGATCGGCTCAATGCTGATTGCGCTGTTGCTCTCGGTTCGGGCGTTGGTTGCGTCGGTCAAGTTGCAGGGGCACGACGAAGGAGTCGTCCGTGAAACGCTCAATTTTCTTTGGCTGAGAATGGGCGCGGGGGAATTGAAGTTGGGCTTTGTCCTCGATCCATTGACGGCGGCGATGCTGGTGATGGTCACCTTTGTCAGCCTGCTGATCTTTATCTACAGCGTCGGCTACATGGAGAAAGACGAGCGGTTTAAGCAGTTCTTCTGTTTTCTGTCGCTGTTTGCCGCGGCGATGCTGGGACTGATCATTTCCAACAGCCTGCTGCTTTTGTTCATGTGCTGGGAGTTGGTGGGCGTCGCTTCCTATCTGCTGATCGGCTTTTGGTTTCAGAAACCCGAAGCGGCGGCGGCGGCGAAGAAGGCGTTCATCACCACGCGCATCGGCGACATGGGATTTCTGATCGGGATGGTCTGGCTCTATTCCGAAACGGGCACGCTTCTGTTCTATGACAGTGGCGTGGGCTGTCTGGAGCAAGACGCCATCACGGCGATGGTGGCGAAAACCGTGGCCGGCAGCCTGACCGTTTCGGCCTGCATCGCTTTGTTGATCTTCTGCGGCGCCATGGGCAAGTCCGGTCAGTTTCCCTTGCACGTCTGGCTGCCGGACGCGATGGAGGGACCGACGCCGGTCAGCGCGTTGATTCACGCGGCGACGATGGTCGCGGCCGGGGTGTTCCTGGTGGCGCGCATGTTTCCAGTGTTTGAAGCTGTGGCGCCGGGAGTGGATGGCCGTTCGCTGGCGTTGAACGTGGTGACTTGGGTGGGCGCGTTCACGGCGGTGTTTGCCGCGCTCATTGCGGTCGGGCAGAACGACATCAAACGTATTCTCGCCTACTCGACGGTGTCGCAGCTGGGCTACATGATGCTCGGCATCGGCGTGGGCGGCGTGGCGGTCGGAATGTTTCATTTGATTGCGCACGCATTCTTCAAAGCCTTGTTGTTCCTGGGAGCCGGATCCGTGATCCATGGCTGCCATGACGAACAGGATATCCGCAAAATGGGCGGACTGTGGCGCGCGATGCCCTGGACGTTTTACACTTACTTGGTCGGAATGCTCTGCCTGACGGGATTCCCGTTTCTCATCGGCTTCATGAGCAAAGACGAAATTTTGTTAAGCGCGCTACTTGGCAATACCGGCAGTGTCGTAAGTCTGGCGCCCTTTATCCTGGGGCTTATAGGAGCCGTGCTCACCGCGTTCTACATGACTCGGCAGATGTATTACGTTTTCGATGGCGCCTATCGAGGCGCTGCGGACGGATCGCCGCCGCATGAGAGCCCGAACGTCATGATTTGGCCTTTGGCGGCGTTGGCTGGGTGCCTCCTGATTTTCAGTCTGCCGTTCGTCCACGCATGGCATCATTTTAGTGGGTTTGTCGATGGCGCGCATCATGAGACGCCCTTCAAGTATATCGCTTTGGCGGGAGGAGTATCGATCGCCGCTTTCGTGATTGGCGTGTTTGCGGCGTTTCAGTTGTACCGCGGACGGAAGAATGAAGCGTCGGACGCGGCGGATGTGTTGGAGGATCGGCTGCCCGGGATGTTCGCAACTCTGCGCGATAAATTCTACGTCGATGAATTCTATGAAACGTATGTGATCCAGGCGGTCCGCTGGCTGACGGCGGCTGCGGATTGGATGGATCGAAAAGTCTGGGGCGGATTGACAATGGTGGTGTCGCAAGTCGCGGTGATGTTCGCCTGGATGGTGCGGCTGTTTGATGATTACGTCATCAATCTCGGATTTGATTTCAGCTGTCGGCGAGTCAATGACGGCGGCAGGCTGACGGCCAAGACTCAATCCGGACAAATCCAGTCGTATTTGCGAGTTATCGGCATTGCGCTGGCGGTGGGAATCCTGTTGTTGACCTGGGGGTGTGGAGAGCCATGACCGAGACTCCGCTCATCTCCATTCTGACCTTTTTCCCGCTGCTGGGCGCGCTGGTCCTGGCGCTGGCGCCCACGAGAGACGCCGGACGATTGCGCGGACTCGCCTTTGGCATCAGCGCCGCGACGCTGCTGCCGATTGGGCTGATCTGGCTCTCCTTCGAAACCGCCTCAATGGGGGGAAGCCTGCAATTCATCGAACGGCATGAATGGATTCCAACCTTGAACGTTCAGTATTTCGTGGGCGTCGATGGCCTGGGATTGTTGATGATCCTGTTGACCGGGATCGTGACGCCAATGGCGATTTTGGCGTCAGGCAACGTCACGCGGAATCCACGGTTATATTTCGCGCTGATGCTCTTCTTGCAGGCCGGGCTCTATGGCGCCTTTACGGCATTGAATTTCTTTCATTGGTTCCTCTTCTGGGAGCTGGTTCTGATTCCCGCTTATTTTCTGATCCGTAATTGGGGCGGTCCTCAATGTCGCGCCGCGGCCTTGCAGTTCTTCATATTTACGATGGTGGGCAGCATTGCGATGCTGGTTGGCTTCATGGCCCTGTATCTCTCGGCGAAGTCCTTCGACTTCATCGTGCTCGCGGAAATGGGGCGGAACGGCGGGCACGCGACCATGGGGATCTTCGTCTGTGTCCTGTTGGGCTTTGCGGTGAAGGTTCCATTAATGCCGTTTCATTCCTGGCTGCCCGCGACCTATTCGGAGGCGCCGACTCCGGTCACGATGATGCTCACGGGCGTGATGTCGAAGATGGGCGTCTATGGCTTTGTTCGTATTCTGCTTCCGATTTTCCCGGCGCAGATCGAAGCGGCAATGACGCCTCTGCTGGGGCTGGCCCTGCTGACCATCGTGGTTTCGGCTTTTGCTGCGCTGGCGCAAAAGGATTTGAAACGGATGTTGGCCTATTCGTCTGTGAATCATCTGGGCTATTGCATGCTCGCCGTGTTCGCGGTCGCGGTATACACGCCAGGCGACGTCTATTACGCGGTGGAGAAAGCGGCGGCGTTGAACGGCGTGATTCTTCAGATGTTCAATCATGGCATCTGCGCGGCGGCGATTTTCTGTTTCATCGGTTACTTGGAGGAACGCAGCGGCGGCTTGCGCGGCGTGGATGACTTTGGCGGCCTTCGCAAGATCGCGCCGATCTTCTGCGGACTGATGGGCATCTCCTTGTTTGCGTCTTTGGGACTTCCGGGACTGAACGGTTTTGTCGGCGAGTTTCTGATCTTCAAGGGCGTCTTTGGACTGAGCCCATGGGCGGCCGCGCTGGCGACGCCGGGACTGCTTATCACGGCGGTGTTTCTTTTGAAGATCATGCAGAATGTTTTCAGTGGGCCGCTCAACGAAAAGTGGGCGGACTTCAAAGATTTGAGCGTCCGGGAGCAACTCGTTGTTGTTCCGGCAGTGGCGCTGATGTTCGGCCTCGGTGTTTACCCGCAATTCTTTACCGAAATGACCAACGGAACCGTCATGCGAATCGTGGAGCTACTGGGCAAATGAGATGAGTGACTGCGCAGCCAGCTGTTTGATCCTGATCATTCCGATAACGTTTATCGGAGCGGCGCTGATCTGTCTCCTGCGCCTGAGCGATGCCGGCGCGCGACGGTTGGCCCTGCTCACGGCGGCCACCGGACTGGCGTTGGGAACGATCGGGACGATCTCCTATGCCACTTCAGGCGGACCCGCGATTCAGACGCTGACGGACGTCCCCTGGATAAAGTCGTTGGGAATACATTTTCTGCTGGCGGTCGACGGGATCAGTCTGACGATGGTGATGCTTACCGGGATTGCCGCGACCACGGGCGTGCTGTTTTCATGGAATGTCAAAACCCGGGTGAAGGAATTCTTCGCGCTGTATTTCGCGCTCATCGGCGGGGTCTACGGTGTGTTCATGAGTTTCGATTTGTTCCTGCTCTTCGTCTTCTACGAGCTGGCGATCATTCCCAAATACTTCCTGATTGCGATTTGGGGCAGCGGCGAGAAGCGCTACGCGGCGATGAAGCTGGCCCTGTATTCCTTTGTCGGCAGCGCGTTGGTCCTCATCGGCATGATCGGGACCTACGTCGTGTCCGGCGGAGAGACGATGAATCTGATCGAGCTGTCTCAGTTCCCTTTTCCAGAATCGTTTCAATATTGGGCCTTTCCCATGGTGTTCATCGGCTTTGCGGTTCTGGCGGGCATGTGGCCGTTTCATACCTGGGCGCCAACCGGTCACGCGGCGGCGCCCACGGCCGCGTCGATGCTGCTCGCGGGCGTGGTGATGAAGCTCGGCGCCTATGGAGCGCTCCGCGTCGCGGTGACCTTGTTTCCGGCGGGACTGGCCGAGTGGCGGGAAGTCATTGGTCTGCTGGCGGTGATCGGAATCATCTACGGCGCCGGGGTGGCGTTGGTGCAGCGCGATTTCAAGTTTGTCATTGGTTATTCGAGCGTCAGCCACATGGGGTTTGTGATTCTGGGACTGGTGACGCTCAACGAGATCGGCATGAGCGGCGCCGTGCTGCAGATGTTCTCACACGGGATTATCGCGGGGCTGTTATTCGGTGTGGTCGGGCGAATGGTCTACGATCGCGCGCATACGCGGCAGTTGACGATGCTGGAATGCATGGGGCTCGCCAAGGCCCTGCCGTTCGCGATGGTCACCTTCGTGATCGCGGGGTTTGCCTCGATGGGCATGCCGGGATTCAGCGGGTTTGTCGCTGAAGTGCAGATCCTGATCGGCGCCTGGCATGCGTCGCCGAAATTTGCCTTGTTCGCCGGCGTGGGGATCGTGATTGGCGTGGCCTATACGTTGCGGGTGATGAACCAGGTGTTTTTCGGAGATGCGAAGCCCGGACGCCAGCTGACCGTGCCGCCCACGAAACCGATTACAATTCCGGAAATCGTCGGCTCCGTCATGCTGATTGGATGCACCCTGACAGTGGGGCTTTATCCGCGGATACTCCTGGACCTGATCGTGCCGAGCCTTCATTCGCCGATGTTTAACGCGCTTTGGAAGGAGGCGGCGCTATGAGTCTACTCCAACTGACCCACATGGCGGGGCCCGAGGTTTTCCTGACCATCGCGGCGATCGCGGCGCTCTTTTTCGACCTGTATATGATGCAGGGGCAATCGCTGCAAATGCGGCGTGTGTTCGCCGCATCAATTGCAACTCTCGGTTGCGTCGCTGGTTTCTTTTTCCTGCTCTTCGTGGGCGGAACCGGCGGAGATCCGGCAGGGATGATCGTTCTCGATCCGACCACGAAAATTGCGAAGCTTTGCGTTCTGGCAGTGGCCGCGTTTGCGATGTTACTGGCGGCGGATGGAGATTTTACGACTCATGTCGGTGAGTATTTCGCGTTGTTGTTGATGTCGACGGTCGGAATGACGTTGATGGTCAGTTCGGAAAACCTGCTGATGCTCTTTGTCGCGTTGGAGTTGGCCAGTCTGTCGCTCTATATCCTGGTCGCCTTTGACAAGAAAAGTCGACAATCGGCGGAGGCTGCGCTGAAGTATTTTCTGTTTGGGGGCATGTCGGCGGCGTTCATGTTGTTTGGATTGAGCCTGCTTTACGGGTTGTCCGGATCGCTGGAATTGCACGTGGTCGCGGACAAGCTCGCGCACCGGGCAATGGATCCACTGACGCTGGTCGCGATGGTGATGGTCCTGATCGGCTTTGGTTTCAAGGTGGCCGTGGCTCCGTTTCATCTGTGGGCGCCCGATGCCTATCAGGGCGCGCCGACGGCCAGCGCGGCGTTCGTCGCGACGGGATCGAAGGTCGCGGCCTTCTTCCTGATGGCGAAAGTCGTGATGCTCGCATTTTCCGAATCACATGGCAGCGGCGATTGGCGCGCGTTCGCCGCTGGTTGGATGCCGGTTGTTGCGACGCTGGCCCTGTTTTCGATGATCCTGGGGAATCTGGCCGCCCTGGCGCAGAGCAGTGTGAAGCGATTGCTGGCCTACTCGGCCATCGCCAATGCGGGTTACGCAATGCTGGGCCTATTGGCTAATAACGGACAAGGCATGGCGTCGATCCTGTTCTTCGCGGTGACCTATGCCGCGGCGACGCTCGGCGCTTTTGGAGTGGTTGGCGCGGTGGAGCGCGCGCGCGGAGGCGACAAGCTTTCCGATTTCGCCGGACTGCATCGGGACTCGCCCTGGCTTTCATTCTTCATGTTGATTTTCCTGCTGTCGCTGGCCGGCATTCCGCCGTTGGCGGGTTTCTTTGGGAAATTCTATCTGTTCGCGGCGGCCGTGAATGCTGGCGGCGCTGAAATGGGAATGCTCTGGCTCGTGATAGTCGCCGTGGCGATGAGCGCGGTTTCGCTCTATTACTACCTCCAGCCGTTGAAGCAGATCTATGTGATGGATGCGCCGGAAGATGCCGGCAAGCTCAACGTCTCCTTAGCGACCTGGATAGGACTGATCGGTCTGGCGGTGGCGGTGGTTGTGTTTGGTTGCGCCCCTGATCTGCTGGTCGAGTCGCTGGTTTCAGCCGGCTCGGGTCACGGACACTGATCGGCCCTTAGCGACACCGAGCGCGGATTACAAATGATGCCGGGGAGCAGTCGCTTAAAGTTTAAGCGATATGTCCGCGAGCAGCGGAGTGTCGAAAGACGCCGGGAGCGGAGTGTCGATCTTGGGCAGGAGCGACTGGAGTATGTTGTGTGAGCTGTCAGATCGGTCGCCCTTGGAGATGACTTCCTGAATGGAGTTGCGAGCAATTTCGCGGTCGCCGATCAAGCTGCTCAGCGCCGCGTGCATGAAAAGCGCGTCCGCGTAGTTGTGTCCGAATTGTCGCGCCATCGTCTGGTATTTCCCGGCCAGTTGGCGGATGCGCTTGCGCAATTTGTCGTCGATGACAAAGCCGACGCCGCCGGCGCCTTCGGGATCGTTGTCAAAAGCCTGCCGCATGGTGTAGCCGGCTACGTTGTGATTGTTCTCAAACGCGGCGGCAAGGCTGTAACCGACCATGGCCGCGCCGTTATTGCCGGACTCGGGAGCGAGTTTCTTGAAGTGCGCGTAGGCAAGCGCGGTGTTGCCGGAATTGAGCTGTCTCCATGCCGGAGTGTCCAGAATCTGATAATTGAGTTCGATTCCCGCCGGGGCGAGGTCGAAGGAAGAAACCTTGTTCTCGCCGATGACGCCAATGATTTGAATGATGGCGATCTTGGGCATGCCGTCGTCGTGCCGCTGGCGGAATGACGTCCGCGAAGGGCGGCGTGACCAGGTGTGGCTGCGGTAGCCTCGCGGCACATAGGTGTTGGAATGCCGATAGCCGGTGCGGTAGGCGTTGAAATTCGAGGGGCGATGGCTGGCGGACGCGTATCCGTGCGAGACCCGAGTGGGAGGTCGATAACTTTGCGGGCGGTAGTTGTAGGAAACGCGGCAGTCTCCATAGTTGTAAGGCAGGGGGAGCGACGACGAGCGCGATGAAAAGCCGTAGGATCTCTGGCCAAATCGAGAATAGGAGCCGATCGAGCGCGAGTGGTGATAGGGACTCAAGTTGAAGCTCAAACGGCTGGAAAACGAGGTTGTGCGGCGTTGGAGCTGGGGGCGAAGACCGCTGGGGTGGACAACGGTCGCACATTGGCTCGCTACGACGGCGGGGACTCTGGAATGACTATGACCGCGATGGACTGGGGGAGAGGCAGCGCGCACGCCATGCCCGCGCGAGTAAAAAAGAGCGGCTGAGGCGTTGGCGGCGCCAAAGGCCAGGCAGGCCAAAAGTGACAGGATCGCGGCGGAATTGCGGGGGCTGGTATTCATGATAGAAGCTCCTTGTGGTGAGTCTGGCTGTTTGCTCGATCCGGTTTCAACATGCTGTAACACGAAATCTCGACTTCAGTTGCGCGACAATCCCATTTGTCGTCATCCCTCACATCCCGATCTCGGACGAAGATCGGGATAAATTCATTCAATCGGCAAGCTGAAAGTCCTGAATTCTTCCCGAAATCCAGGGCGAGGAGTGACAATTTTGGCAAAAAGGAAGTTCGTGATTGGCAAGGTAGTTGGGCGTTCCTAATCTCCCGCCCTGCGACGTATGGCGAAAGAGAAAAAGAAACCGATTTATGACGAGAGCAAGGTCAAAACCCTGTCGTCGATCCAGCATATCCGGCTGCGCACGGGGATGTACATCGGACGATTGGGAGACGGCTCTCACTACGACGACGGCTGCTATATCCTGCTGAAGGAAATCATCGATAACGCGATCGATGAATACATCATGGGCTACGGCAAGGAGGTCCACATCGACCTCGATAGCGACACGGTCGTGGTGCGCGATTTCGGGCGTGGGATTCCGCTGGGGAAGATCGTGGACTGTGTTTCCAAGATCAACACAGGCGCGAAATACAATGACGATGTCTTCCAATTCAGCGTGGGATTGAACGGCGTCGGCACCAAGGCGGTGAACGCGCTTTCGGACTATTTTCTGGTTCGTAGTCATCGCGGCGGCAAGTTCGCCGAAGCGCAGTTTCAGCAGGGGCGACTGAAGGGGAAGGACGGCGGTTCGCTGAAGGAGCCGAACGGGACGCTGATCGAATTTACCCCGGATCCAAAGATCTTTCAGAAGATTGAGTGGAATCAGGACCACATTGCGCGACGGCTGCGGCATTACTCCTATCTGAACGCCGGGCTCAAGCTGATCTATAACGGGAAGACGTTCATGTCCAAGCATGGACTGCAGGACTTGATCGATGAGGAGGTCAAAGACGGCGCGCTCTATCCGACGATGCGCTTCGCCGACAAGACGCTGGATATCGCCTTTACGCACAGCGGCCGGCATACGGGGGAGACCTTTTTCTCGTTCGTGAACGGGCAATACACGGCCGACGGCGGGACGCACTTGAGCGCCTTCCGCGAAGGGCTGCTCAAGGCGGTCAACGAGTTTTCAAAAAAGAAGTACGAGGGCGACGACGTGCGGGAGGGCGTGATCGGGGCGATCGCGATTCGTCTTAAGGATCCAATGTTTGAGTCGCAGACCAAGAACAAGCTGGGCAACACCGAGATTCGCGCAGAGCTGTTGAACAGGGTCAAGGATGTCGTTGCTCACTGGCTGCATCGGAATCGTGAGGCGGCGACGGCCATGCTGCAACGGATCGACGACGCGCGGTCATTGCGCAAGGAGTTTTTGCTGGTGAAGAAAGCGCAGCGTGAGCGCGCCAAAGCGGTGACCATCCGGATTCCGCAGCTGAAAGATTGCAAACGACATTTCGATCGCGACAAGGGAAAGGGCGACGATTCGATGATTTTTATCACCGAAGGAATGTCGGCGGCCGGCTCGATCGTCAGCTGTCGCGATGTCAACACGCAGGCGATTTTCACGCTCAAGGGCAAGCCGCTGAACGTCTGGGATCTTAAACGCGACACAGTCTATAAGAACGATGAGATGTACAATCTCATGTGCGCGCTCAACATCGAGGATTCCATCGCAAAGCTGCGTTACCACAAAGTCATTCTCGCGACCGACGCGGACGTCGACGGCCTGCATATTCGTAATTTGCTGATCACTTACTTCTTTCGCTTCTTCGATGCGGTCGTGCAGGGGGGGCATCTCCACGTGCTGGAAACGCCGCTGTTTCGCGTGCGGAACAAGCAGAAGACGATTTACTGCTATTCGGAGGCGGAGCGGGATGTCGCGTCGAAAGAGTTGGGGCGCAATCCTGAGATTACTCGATTTAAGGGATTGGGTGAAATTTCGCCGGGTGAGTTCAAGGCGTTCGTGGGCGACGAGATGCGATTGAGCCAGGTCGAGTACGCCAGTCGTGCGGACGCCGCGGATATTTTCTCGTTTTACATGGGGAAAAATACGCCGGAACGGCGGGAGTACATCATGGAAAACCTGATTGTGCCCAAGGAAGAGTGAGCGGCCGTTTGAGGCGCGGATCACGAAGCTGAATTTCAAGAATCAAGAATAGTCCATGGCGGAAGATAACGACAACGAGACCGACGAATCAGAGGCTGGCGAGCAGCTCGAACTTTACGCCGCCGGAGGCGATGACGAGGCGCCGAAGGAGACGCCGCCCGTAAGGGCAAATTCGAAGGGCGGCAACGCCATGATCCCGGTGAAGGGAAGCAGTCGTCGCAAGCGCGTATCCGCCGATGCCGTGCCGCTGTTTGAGCGCGTCGACGACAATTTTCTGCAATACGCATCCTATGTGATTCGCGACCGGGCGATTCCCAATGTCGCCGACGGCTTGAAGCCGGTGCAGCGTAGAATTCTCTGGGCGCTGCACGAAAAGGACGACGGCAGATTTATCAAAGTCGCGAATGTCGTTGGTCACAGCATGCAGTATCACCCGCATGGCGACGCCTCGATTGGCGACGCCCTGGTGGTGCTGACGAATAAGCGTTATCTGATCGAAGGGCAGGGGAACTTTGGGAACATCTTCACCGGCGATCGGGCGGCCGCGTCTCGATATATCGAATGCCGTCTGACCAAGCTGGCTCGCGAGGAGATCTTCAACGATGAACTGACGGAGTTTGTCCCGAGCTACGATGGACGCAACAAGGAGCCGGTGACTTATCCCGCCAAGATCCCGCTGCTCCTGATGCTCGGCACGGAAGGCATTGCCGTGGGCATGTCGGCGAGAATCCTGCCGCACAATTTCATTGAACTGCTTGAGGCGCAGGTGGCGATACTTCGGAAGCAGCCCTTCAGGATTTTACCCGACTTTGCAATGGGCTGCCTGATGGACGCCAGCGATTATGACGACGGTCGGGGCAGTGTTCGCCTGCGCGCGAAGATCGAGCGCAAGAACAAGACTTCGAACACTCTGATCGTTCGGGAGATTTCGCCGACCTCGACCACGGAATCGCTGATGGCGTCGATCGAAGACGCCGCCAAGAAGGGGAAGCTGAAGATTCGTTCGATGAACGATTTCACGTCGGAGAAGATCGAGGTTGAGATCAAATTGCCGGCCGGCGTGGATCCTGAGCAAACGATTCAGGCTCTCTATGCTTTTAGCGATTGCGAAACCTCGTTGAGCAGCCGGCTCATCGTGATCCAGAACCAGCGACCGGTGGAGATGACGGTATCGCAAGTCCTCAAGTTCAACACCAGGAAGTTGGTCGCGGATCTGAAGGCGGAGCTTGAGCTTGCCGAGCGAAAGCTGTTGCAGGAACTGCATTTCAAAACATTGGTGCAGATTTTTATCGAGAATCGAATCTACAAGAAGATCGAGGAATGCAAGACGAAGGACGAGGTGAGCAAGGCGGTCTACCAGGGCTTCGAGCCGTTCAAGAAGCAGCTGATCCGGAAGTTGGTCGACAAGGATATTGATATGCTGTTGGCGGTGGTGATTCGCCGGATTTCGTTGTTCGACATCAACAAACACCGCGACGACATGGAGAAGGTCAAGGCGGAGCTGGAGGATGTGCGGGCGAATCTGAAGCAGCTCACGCGATACGCGGTGAAGCATCTCCAACGACTGGCCCGCGAATACAAGGAGACTTACAGTCGCCGCACCCAGATCACGACCTTCGACGCGGTGGTGGCGCGGCAGGTGGCGATTCGCGCGTTCAAGATGGCTTATGATCGGGAGAAGGGCTACATCGGCACGAAAGTCTCCGGCAGCGAATACGTTTTCGAATGCTCCCGCTTCGACAAGATCCTGCTGGTCTTTGACGATGGCGTCTGGAAGGTGACCAAGCCGGACGACAAGTTGTTTGTCGGCAAGGGGCTCGTGCACTGCGAGATCATCGAGAAGGACGATCAGAAGAAGGATGAACGGGTGTTTACGGTCGCCTACGAACGCAAGGGCACAACCAGCGTTAAGCGCTTCACCTTTCCCGGCTTCATCATGGAGAAGAAGTATCATTGCGCGCCCGATGGCGCCAAAATCCTGTTGTTTTTGGAGGGGACTCCCGAGCAGATCTACGTGAAGTACAAGCCGGCTCCGCGTCAGAACATCAATCAACAGATTGTCCATCCGGCGGATCTTGCGGTGAAGACGCACAAGTCGCACGGCAGTCAGATCGGGATCAAGAAGATCAGCAAGCTCAGCGTGGAGAAACCGCGCGGCTGGAGCGACAAGGAAGAGACCACGCGGGTCCGGTTTGCTTGATTAGACTAAGGACTTAGTTTAATCGTTTTCATAGATGAAAACGGTAAACGTCCACGACGCCAAAACAAATCTTTCGCGCTTGTTGGCGCAAGTTGAGGAGGGCGAGGA
>JBLHKZ010000142.1:0-14380 GCA_047618185.1 Limisphaerales bacterium | reverse complement strand
CTGGTTAAGCGGCTGGGCGAGGAAGCGGCGAATGAATCTTCTCCAGTCGCTTCCTCATCGCTGAGTGTCGCGCCGCCGGCCTTTGATCTGCTTCGACTGGAGATTCAAGGGGCGATTGCGACAGTGACGCTGAATCGACCTTCAGCCCGCAATGCGATCAGCCAGGCGATGTCCGCCGAGATCGAGGAACTGGTCGACTGGCTGAGCGGATGTGGAGACGCCCTGCGCGTCGTGATCGTGACGGGCGCGGGCAAGGCATTTTGCGGAGGCGATGACGTGAAGGAGTTGGCGTCGCTCGTGCCGGAGGAGGCGCGGAAATTGAGTCTGCGGCAGGCTCGGATGTTCCTGGCGTTTGAGCGCTTGCCGCAGGTTCTGATCGCCGCGGTGAATGGCGCAGCCCTGGGGGCGGGCTGCGTGTTCGCGTATTCCTGCGATCTCAGGCTGGCGTCGAGCGCGGCTCGATTTGGCATGCCGGAGATTCTGCTGGGTTGGCCGCCGGGATACGGCGTCGCTCAATTGATTGGAGTCGTGGGCAAGGCGCGGGCGATGGAGTTGTGTCTGACGGGTCGGATCATCTCCGCGCAAATTGCCGCCGATTGGGGGCTCGTCGGCGAGGTCGTTCCAGGAAATCGGCTCTTGCCCCGGGCGATGGAGCTGGCCGGACGCCTGCTGGAATTGCCACCCGCCGCCTTGCGGGAGACCAAGCGACTCGTGCATCTGGATGAGTCGCCGCACGCGAAGGTGGCGCACCAACTCGACACCGAGGCTTATGTGAGGTGTTTCGAGATGGAGGATGCGAGCGAGGGCATTCGGGCGTTTGCGGAGAAACGCCCGCCGCGATTCAAGGGGAAATGAAAAAGGCCGCCCAATGACTTGGGCGGCCCATATTCGCGCGAATTCCTTGGCGCGGAAAAGGATCTATTTCTTTTCGGACCTGGCGGTCATCCACTCGAAGGAGACCTTAATGTCGTCGTCCACCGTGAGGAGGCCGAGCGCGATCTTTGGCTTCGGAGGAGTGATTTTGAAGTCGGTCATTTTCAATCCGATGCTGCCGGTCACTTTGACTTTCTTTCCGCCTTCCAGAGGCTGGAGTTTGACCGGCATGGCGACCGTCTTCTTGACGCCGCAGATGGTGAGTTGGCCGAACGTGTCGTATTCCAGGGGCTTGCCGGCCCGAGGCGTCATCTTGGTCAACTCATAGATGATGAACTTGTTCTTGGGGTCGGTCGACTTCATCGCCTGCATCATGACGTTGTCCATGCCTTCCTTGCCGCTCTTAAGATTGCGGAGGGGGATGGTGACTTTGACGGTGGGAGTCACCTTGACGTCGGCGGTCTTTCCGTCAATCACTGAGCTGGCGTCCAATTGCATTTTGCCGCCGATCAGATCGGCCTCGACCGTCCATGCATGGATTGACGAATCTCCGGCGACGGTGACTTTGCTGCCCTTGCGTTCGGACCAGTAGGTTGTCGATTCTGCGGCGTGGGCGGCGCCGGCGAGCATGAGGGCCGCGGCGCACAGGGCGCCGAGAGAGTTTCTGGATTTTTGAATCGTGATCATATCTTGATGTTTGTTTCGGTTCCTAATGGAGGGTCGAGAGCGGTGGGCTATTCAATTGGCGTTCAGCCGAGCTCGAACCATTCTTTCTTAAACTCAATTCGTTTTCCGGTGGTGATGGCTTCGTTGGCCTTGATCGCGGTGACTGCGGCTTCGTAGCCGATCTGATAATCGGCGTAGGGTTGCTTCTTCTCGTTGGTCTCGACCAGGTAATCGCTCAGGGCCTCGGCGTCGTCGCCGAACAAGGCGGCGAAATCCTCCGCGGCGGACTGATGGGCGTAGCTGTTGCTGACGAAGGCTTTGAGAGCGTAGAAGAGCGGAGTCTCCTTGAAGACCTGCGCGTTTTCGGCGCCGTCCGTTCCTTGAGCCTTAAGCTTGGTGGCGTTCATCACGAGCGCGACGCCTTCCTCCTCCTGGAACTTGTCCTTGCGGGCGTAGACCTCCCAACCAAGCAGCGGGGAATCGGCCTCCTTGAACATCCACGCCTTGTCGTCGCGGACCATGAGCGCAGAGTGGCTGCCGTAGTAGATCTCGTAGTCCGAGTCGAACGAGTTGGCCAGAGAGGAGTGGAAGATCAGGTTGACGCCGTCGGGGTATTCCAGAATCACCTGCACGTTGTTGGGCACGTCCTGTGTGTCCTTGTTCCATTGGATGAAGGAGCCCATTCCGGTGACCGCCACGGGGTTCTTGCGGTAGGTCCAGTTCGCAGCGTCGAGCTGGTTCAAGCCGACTTCGCCGACGAGTCCGAGCGAAACGCTCTTGTCAGTGCGCCAGTTGATCTCCTTCTGGCGATCGTTGTTGGGCGAAAAACGCTTCCAGCTTTGTTTCTTATGCCACTGCGCGCGGCCCATGGCGTTGCGACCCATGACGCCTGTCTTGATGAAGTTGTTCAAGAAGTGGCGTTGAGGATCGGAGCGATAGGGAAGGCCCACCTGAAAATTCACCTTATTGTGCTTCCGGGCTGCCTGGGCGATCGCGCGAGCGTCCTCGATGGTGTGGGCCATCGGAGATTCGACATACACGTGCTTCCCGGCCTTGAGGCAGTCGATCACGATCTGGCGATGCTGGTGGGTCGGAGTGGCGACGATGACCGCCTCGACCTCTTTGTTGGCAAGCAGGTCCTGATATTTTTCGTATTTCTCTGCGGTCTTGGCGATTTTCGCTCCGCGGCGCAGATAAGCTCCGTAGTGGTCGCAGATGCCTTTGACCGGCGCGTTGGGAAGCTGCGCGAGATTTTCAAGAATCTCGCGACCGCGAGTCCCGCAGCCGATGAGGCCGCAGCCGACAGGCGGCGAGGCGTTGGCGTCGTATTTGGTCCCCTCGGGCTGATCCTGAGCCTTGATTTCAACGGCGCCGAACGCGGTGAGAAGGGAGGCGAACGATCCGCCGGCCAGAAACTGACGGCGGTTCAAATCGGGTTTTTGCTCTTCGTTTTTCTTCATCGATTGTCTGCGGTGAATCGTCAATCGGCCGAGGCGCGAGCCCCGTGCCGGATAAGGCGGAACAGCTTAGGCGCTCGACGCCGGATGCCAATCCCATAATGCCGGGGGCCTGGCCCGCCTGAGCATCAGACCTTTTGAAGTCAGCGCGGATTCAATTCGATTACACGTGGAAACGTCAGGACTCCGTCTCGGTCCTTGTTTGCCCGGCGGACGGAGCCTATATATCGAGCCATGTTCCGTTTACGATTTTCCTCGTTGAGATCTCGATTGACCGTTCTGGCGGCGCTTTCCGTCGGTTTTTACTCCGCCGTCTTTGCCGCTGAAATTCCCAAAGACAACACCGTTGTGCCGGAACCGTATGCTCCTGAGAAGGCGACTCGCACTATGGAGGTCCCCGAGGGGTTCAAGGTTCAGTTGTTTGCCTCGGAGCCCATGGTTCGGCAGCCGATCTCGATGTGTCTCGACGGTCGCGGACGAGTTTGGGTGGCGGAGGCGTTGAATTACCCGGATCGGTTTCAGGAACCGATCGATCGCATCGTGATTTTGGAGGACACGAACGGCGACGGCGCCGCCGACAAACGGACGGTGTTTTATGACAAACTGAAATACGTAACCGGGTTGGAAGTCGGCTTTGGCGGGGCGTGGGTGATGTCGCCGCCAAACATGTATTTCATTCCTGACAAGGACGGAGACGATATTCCCGACGGCGAACCGCAGATCTTGCTCGATGGATTTGGCATCAAGGAAAGTCGGCACAATCTGGCCAATGGATTCAACTGGGGGCCGGATGGCTGGCTCTACGCGGGCCATGGCCGCACTTCGCCTTCCGATGTCGGTAAGCCGGGCGCTGCGGCGGGCGATCGCATTCACTTCGATGGCGGGGTGTTTCGGTATCATCCGACGCGTCATGTGTTCGAGCCGTTTTGCGATGGGACGACCAATCCCTGGGGGGTGGGCTTCGACGATCACGGCCAGGCGTTCATCTCGAACTGCGTCAACCCGCACATTTATCACGCGATCCAGGGCGCGCACTACGAGCCCTGGCGCAATCGCGTATCCAGCAAATTTGCCTACACTCGCCTTCCAACTATCGCGGATCATGTCCACTGGGCCGACGGCAAAGGCGGACATAAGAAGTTGGGCCTGATCCCGAATCAGGTGACGACCGGCGGCGGGCACGCGCATGTGGGCATGATGATCTATCTGGGCGACAACTGGCCGGATCGCTACCGGAACCAGTCCTTTTTTTTCAATGTGCATGGCCGGCGGATGAATAACGACCGACTCGAGCGCAAGGGCTCGTCCTACGTGGCCACGCACGGGGAGGATTTTCTGGTTAGCAAGGATCCCTGGTTCATGGGTCTCACGCTGCGATACGGGCCGGATGGTGGCGTCTATTTCACGGATTGGTCCGACACTGGCGAATGCCACAGTTATCAGAACACGCGGAAGGAGACGGGGCGAATTTACAAAATCGTCTATGGAGATCCGAAGCCATACAAGGGCGACATCGCGAAGCGGAGCGACGCCGAACTGGTGAAGCTGCAATTGCACAAGAACGACTGGTTTGTGACGCACGCGAGGAAGGAATTGCAGCGGCGTGTTGCGACGGGCCTGTCGGACTCGACCGCGCTGGTCGAGCGCCTTCGGCCGATGTTTCGTGAGCAAACCGATGTGACGCGCAAGCTCCGCGTGATGTGGGCGCTCAATGCAATCGGGGCGTTGAAGGAAACCATGTTGAGCAAGGGGCTGCAGCACGAGCATGAGAGTGTGCGCGCGTGGTCGGTTCGACTGATCACGGATTCGCCGACGGTCTCGCGGCAGGCGTTGGAGGCGTTTTCGGCGCTCGCGCGTGAGGATGAATCGGCTTTGGTGCGGCTTCATCTGGCCTCGGCGCTGCAGAAGCTGCCGTTCGAGGATCGTTGGGAAATTGCCGAGGGATTGGCCGGCCGCGGAGAGGACGCGAAGGACGCGATGATTCCCCTGATGATCTGGTACGGCGTGGAACCGATGGTCAAACCCACGCGGGGGCGCGCGCTCACGCTGGCGAGCCATTCGAAAATTCCGCTGTTGCGACAATACATCGCCCGGCGAATGGCCGAGCCGGATTGATTCAATTATGACGGTAGGGACGAGTTTCACCTCGTCCCAAATCAAAGCCCTGAAAGGGCGAGAGAAATATGAAATCGATTCGCATCACCATTCTAATCGCTCTGACTCTTTTCGGGGCAAGCAGCCTGTTCGCCGCGACGCCTGACGTTCTCGCCGGTACGGAGAAACTCGACTGGCCGGAGGCGGATCTTTCGGAGCGCATGATGAACGGCGCGCACGCGTTCGTGGAGCGGCAGATCGAGGAGTCTGTTGAGAAGCGCAAGCGATTCTGGAATTACGATCTGACGTCGGCTGCGGGCTATGAGAAATCGGTCGAGCCGAATCGGGAGAGGCTCAAGAAGATGATCGGCGTGGTGGACGAGCGCGTGGCACCCGGAATGGAGTTCTTCGGAGACGACGAGAATCCGGCTCTGGTTGCGGATGCGAAGAACTTTCAGGTGTTTCAGGTTCGCTGGCCAGTTTTGGAGGGCGTTTATGGAGAAGGCTTGCTCGCGCGGCCAAAGACCGCGGCGACCCACTTTGTGGTCTATTTGCCGGACGCGGATCAGACGCCGGAGCAGACGCTGGGTCTTGCTCCCGGTTTGACGACGGACATGCAGATTCCGCTGGCCATGGCTATGCAGGGAGTGGAGGTGTTGGTCCCCGCATTAGTCAATCGCTCGAAGCTGGAGACAACCGACGCCCGGCTCAAGCGTGCAGACCAGACCCATCGGGAGTGGATTTACCGACAGGCCTTTCACATGGGACGGCATGTCATCGGGTACGAGGCGCAAACCGCGCTGGCGGGGGTGGATTGGTTCGAAAAACGGCGTCAATCCGGAGGCATGATCGGAGTCGGTGGATATGGTGAAGGCGGATTGATCGCACTCTATGCGGGCGCCTGCGATCCACGAATCGATTCGACCTATCTCGGCGGTTATTTTGGCTCGCGGCAGAAGGGGTGGTCTGAACCCATTTATCGTAATGTGTTTGGGCTGTTGACAGAATTTGGGGACGCGGAGATCGCGACGTTGATCGCGCCGCGAGCGATGCGGGTGGAAAGCAGTTTTGCCCCGGAAGTCGATGGTCACAAGGGAGCCAATCTGGGTCCGAGGAAGCAGGATGTTCAACGAGAAGTCTTGAGAGCCACGTCAATGTCGTCGCTAGTGAAAATCATCTCCTCCGACGGAGAAATCGCGCGTGGCAAGGCCGAGAAACCAAGGGCGCGTTACCTGTCCGATGGCACGATCGCCGGAGTATTAAACTTTGACAGTCTCATGGGGCCGCGATGGCCTCCGTTTGGAGGATCCGCCGATTTGCGTCAGCTGGAGAAACTTAATGACCGTCGAAAGTCTTTCTCCCCGGTTGATCGCCACAGACGAATATTTAGAGGCATGGAGAGCCACGTCCAGGGGCTCGTCCGGAAATCCGAACACGTGCGCGACGCGTTCTTTCTAAACAAAGTTCAACCCGAACTTGTCGGAGGCAAATGGAGCACGATGAAGAAGCATCCGACGCACGATCCGAAACCTTTCATTGAAAAGAGCAAGGCCTACCGAAAGAAGTTCCACGAGGAAGGGATGGGCAAATTCGATGAGGCGACGCTGCCGTTCAATGTCCGCACGCGCAAAGTCGCGGAGACCGACAAGTGGACCGCTTACGATGTCGTGCTGGATGTGTATCCGGAGTTGTTTGCCTGGGGCGCGCTGGTCGTGCCCAAGGATCTGAAGCCGGGCGAACGCCGGCCAGTCGTCGTTTGCCAGCACGGGCGGAACGGCCTGCCGCGCGACACAATCGACGCGAACAAGACTGCCTATAACGACTTCGCGGCGAAGTTGGCGGAGCGGGGTTTTATCACCTTCGCGCCGCACAATCTTTATCGCGGGGAGGATCGTTATCGTTGGCTGGACCGGAAGGCCAACGCGGTTGGGGCCACGCTGTTTTCCTTCATCATCGCGCAGCACGAACAGATATTGAAATGGCTCAAGACGCAGCCGTTCGTCGATGGCGAACGCATGGCGTTTTATGGGCTGAGTTACGGCGGTGAAACGGCGGTGCGTGTGCCTGCGATTCTGGAGGACTACTGTCTGTCGATTTGCTCCGGCGATTTCAATCAGTGGACTCGCAAGATCGCCGCGACGGATCAGCCGTTCAGCTTTATGAATACGATTGAGTGGGAAATGCCGTATTGGAATCTGGGGCACACCTTTGATTACGCTGAGATGGCTTATCTGATTTTCCCGCGGCCGTTCATGGTGGAACGAGGGCACCATGATCGGGTGGGGAGAGATCGATGGGTGGCGCACGAGTATGGGAAAGTCCGCTGGCTTTATGCCCAGTTTGGTTTGGAGGACAAGACGGAGATCGAATACTTCCAGGGCGGGCACAGCATCAATGGACAAGGGACGTTTGACTTCCTGCATAAACATCTGAACTGGCCGAAGCCGGACTGACTTATTCACCACAGATGGACACGGATAAACACAGATGAAGACTTTGAAACTGAAATTCGCCGGCAGCCGGGGCGGGACATGCCGTGTTTTCGTGACCTTGGCTCTGGCATTCTTCGTTTTGACGTGCGGCGCACAAAGCGAGGTTCGCGATGTTGCGCAGGAAGCAGTGGATCGAATTGAGGAAAAGATTCGGCCGACGGATGTGCGACATGAATCGGGTGTGGGGTATACAGCGCGTTTGTCCGGCGGAAGAAGGGGCGATAAAGACTCGGCGGGTTCGAAATGCGTTTTGTTGGAGAATGGCAAGGCGCTTGCGACTCCGCGCGCGCTTCATGCGGATATTCGCGACAAGGGGCGCGGGCGTTACAGCCATTGGACGGAGGGATCGCTCTACTTTTCTGCGAGCGACAATTCCGATCCTCGAACGAATGGGAAGAACTACACGCTCGTCAGTGACGCCCGCGTGCTGCGGCATCGTTCGACGGTTCGCGTGGCAGGGGCGGAGAACAGCTATCGGATCGACGCGCTCGACGGCCGGGAGATTTTGAATCACAAAATGACGATTCGTAATCTGGACGAGCGAGTAGCGGTCGTGCCTCGTCTGGCGCTGGAAGGCTGGCCGGACTTGTCGAGCAGCGAGGGCATTTTGCGGAGCATTCTCAAGCCGGAGATGACGGATGAGCAAAAGACGCTGGCGATCTGGAAGTTTCTCGTCGATTGGCGGTATCACTATTATCCGGCGGAGGGCGGGGCGGAGATTCACGATCCGGTTAAGTTTATCAATGTTTATGGATATGGATTTTGCGACGACTCGGCGCAGAATGCCGCCGCGCTGGCGAAGATGGCGGGCTTGAAATCGCGGGTCTGGGGATTGAACGGTCACGTCGTCGCGGAGACGTTTTTTGAAGGTCGTTGGCATATGATTGATCCGGACCATGAAGTTTTCTATCGCGCGTCGGCGGGGCACATTGCCGGGGTCGAGGAGTTGGCGGCGAATCCGGGTATCATCACCCGGGAGCCGCGCGATCCGATTGGTTCGGATTCGCGCTCAATCGCCAAACTTTACACGACGACGGCTAACAATCAGACCTACGAAAAAGTGTTCATCCCCAGTCACAAGCTCGAACCCAAGCTTGGGCCGGGCGACGAAGTGGTCTTTGATCTGCGACGTCGGGATGAGTTTCACGCAATTCTATTCGCGAAGGAGGGCAAGCCTCCGACCTTTGCGAATGGCCGATTGACGAAGCGGATTGCGGTTGGCGGGGGCGCTCAGTCGGCGCACATTGAATGGCCTTATGTGATGCTGGGCGGACGGCTCAGTTGGCGCGATGATACGGGCAGCGTTCCCAATAAAGTTCTTATGTCAGTGGATGGTGAAAACTACGTTGGGCTTCCGGTTGTTTCCAACGGCGCCAGCCGATCCGTGGACTTGCGGGCCTGGATCAAGAAACAGAACAAGGCGTGCTATCAGTTTTGGCTGGATGCCTCGGGGCCGAAGGCTCACGTGAAACTGACGTTGGATTTTCAATTTGCTCCCCGCGCACTGGCGCAGGTGCAACCGGGCGTGAATCGTTTTCAGTGCTTTGTCGGAACCTCTGATGGGGAACCATTGCCCGATTCGTGGAAGGGGTTGGAAGTAGTTCACGAGTGGCAGGAATCGCTTGAGAAGAAAAAATGAAAATTACTGGAATCGAAACACTGGTTTGCCACGCCCGAATGCGGAACTGGGTATTTGTCAAAGTCGTCACAGATCAGCCGGGGCTGATCGGCTGGGGGGAAGCCACGCTGGAATGGCATACGCGGAGCGTCGTGGGCGCGGTGGAGGATCTGGCGGAGCTGATCGTCGGCGAGGATCCGACGCGCATCGAGCATCTGTGGCAGATGATGTATCGGCAGCATTTCTGGCATGGGCACGGGATTGTCCGGTCGACGGCGATTTCGGGGATCGATCTGGCGTTGTGGGATATCGCGGGCAAGCTTGCGGGCGTTCCGTGTCACAAGCTGTGGGGCGGGCCGGTTCGCGATTTCATTCGCACCTACTGTCATCTGGGCGGCGGCAAGTTGGAGGATTTTTACGAAACCGCAGCCGAGGATGCGGCGCGTTTTGGAGATTTGGCGCGCGCCGCGGTTGAGGATGGGTTCACGGCGTTCAAGAGCATGGCCGTGCCGCCGACCATGCCGATCGAGGGGCTCAAGCCGATCAGGACGGCGGAGGCGGCCGTCGCCGCCATGCGTGATGCGGTGGGCGAAGGAATTGACATCATGGTCGATTGCCATGCGCGCCCTTCGCCGGCGATGGGGATGAAATTTGGCGAGGCGCTTGATCCTTACGGCCTCTACTTTTTTGAAGAGCCGTGCTGGCCGGAGAATGTGGAGGGGCTGGCCGCGATCAACGCCGCGATTTCGACGCCGGTGGCGACGGGGGAACGACTGACCGGGTTGGCGGCGTTTCGGGATCTGTTCGCGGCGAGAGGCTGTGAGATTTGTCAATTGGATCTGACGCATTGCGGCGGGTTCACGGGCGGCCGGCGGATCGCGGCTTTGGCCGACGCGCACAACATCGCGCTGGCGCCGCACAATCCGCAGGGTCCGGTGAGCACGGCGGCGTCATTGGAATTCGGCTTTTCCCAGCCGGGTTACATCATCTGCGAAACGGTGCATTCGGACGTGCCCTGGCGCGGAGATGTCGTGGAGGAAGGGTTTGAAATCGAAGCCAAAGGTCGGATTGTGAGACCGAATGAAGGGCCGGGTCTGGGGATTGAAATCAACGAGGAGGAAGTCGCGAAGCATCCGTTCGAGCAGGAGATCGCGCAGCGGGTGTTCTATCCGGATGGGGCCGTCGGCGACTGGTAATCAGTAACCATTAGTAATTGAATTTATGATGCGAATAACACGTAGGCTGAAACGGTGTCTTGCGGGTGCGCTGGTTGCTCTGTGGTTCGTCGGACTAGCGTCAGGCCAGGCCCCGGATCCGGGGCCTCAATCAAAGCCAGCATTTGAAGTCTCGGAGTTTATCGATGAAAGGATTCCGTTGCGCGATGGAGTGACGCTGGCGGCAGATATCTTCCGACCCAAGGGCGAAGGACGATTTCCGGCAATCCTACAGCAGACGCCGTATGGCAAACCAGGGCAGGCGGCTCGGGCGAAGAAATTTGCGGCCTATGGCTATGTGGTGGTGAACACAGATTCCAGAGGCCGTTTTGAATCGGGCGGTGAATGGGATCCCTTTTCGCCAAAGCACAAGACCGACGGCTATGACCTGGTGGAATGGATCGCGAAACAGGAGTGGTGCAGCGGCGAGGTGGGCGCCTACGGACTTTCCTACATGGGATGGACGCAGTGGTGGACGGCAACGCAGGCGCCGCCTTCCTTGAAAGCGATTGTGCCCGAAGTGGCGCCTCCAGATCACCTGCTTAATTGTCCCTATCAGAACGGCATTTTTGTTTGTTGGATGGTGGATTGGGCTGGGGCCCTGTCTGGGCGCATGCCGCATAGCGCAGGTCCTGGAGGATACGGCGGTTTTGCGGTGAATCGGGAAGAGGCCTACAGCCGATTGCCCTACATTGATTTCGACAAAACGCGCAACTATTTGCCTACTACATGGTGGCGCAAGTGGGTTATGCAGAACACGTCGGAGGGTGACTATTGGAAGGGGATCGCCTACCAAACCCCAGAAAGCTTCGCGCGCGTTCAGGTTCCGTCGCTGGCGATAACAGGGTGGTTTGACGCCAATTTTCCGGGGACTCCAGCGAATTACCTGGGAGTGAAGAAATACGGCGCGACTCCTGAGGCGCGACGGCCGCGGATGGTGATCGGGCCCTGGCAGCACATTATCAATCGTCATCGCACGGCCGCGGGCGTCGATTTCGGACCACAGGCGATCATTGACTGGGACGGCTACATTCTCCGCTGGTTCGACTATCACCTCAAGGGCGTCAACAACGGCATCTTGGAGGAGCCGCCGATCCACCTTTTTGTCATGGGGCGCAACCAGTGGCGCACGGCGACGGACTGGCCGTTGCCGGAAACGCAATTCACTCGCTATTACCTGCACAGCGGCGGAAAAGCGAATTCTTCGTCCGGCGATGGCTTGCTCAGTTTGACGCCTCCTGGTGATGAGCCTCCAGATCAGTATGTTTACGACCCCACTGATCCGACGCCTTCGGCTGCGTTCGAGAACGGCCACATCGATGGCCCACGGGACATCAGCAAGTCGGCGGCACGGGCGGATGTGCTTGTTTATGACACGCCGGAGTTGAAGGAAGACGTGGAAGTGATTGGCCCCATCACGGTCCGCCTTCATGCCGCCACCAGCGCATCCGACACGGATTGGATGATACGGTTGGCCGATGTGCATCCGGATGGTCAGGCCTTGTTTCTGGGCGAGGGAGTGATGCGCGCTCGCCATCGTGACCCGAAACGAAAGGGAGCCTTCAATGCCCGCGGACTCAGTGAGATCCAACCGAATCACCCCTACGAGTATGCGATTGATTTTTGGCGGCCGACGGGAAACGTGTTTGCCGCGGGTCATCGTATTCGAGTCGAGATTTCCAGCAGCTATTTTCCCTACTACCTTCGAAATCCCAACAGCGCCGACGACAACATCGGGCTAGTGAAAGAATTCAAGACCGCGCGGCAGACTCTGTATCATGATGCTGGCCGCGCCTCTCACATCGTCTTGCCGGTGATTCCGACCGGAAACTGAACAGTGGCGACGGTTGCTCAGTTCCCTCAGGGCGCCTGCTGCCGGCATCGAGAGGGGAGGCTGGGCTCCTTGCAACGCAGTGTCTTTACAAGAAATGACTCGCAAGTAAGATTCGAAAACAGGATCTGGCGGGCGGACTACAGACCGCTCCCGGATGTCGCCTGGAGGAAACACAGCCCCGCTGTTCAACCTCGCTGATTGACGCGTGGAAAGGAATTGCCGCAGAGTTACTCACCGCATGCGCGCGAAATATCAATCCCTCGTAGACAGAATAGTAGATTGGGCGCTGGTCGGAAGGCTGGCGTTGTTTGCGGTCATTGGAGCCGGTTGCTATTACAACGCTCTGGACGCGCCGTTCATTTTCGATGACCTCAAGGGCATCGTTGAGAGCCCGGCTGTGCGGCAACTATGGCCGCCGTCGGCCGTTATGGACATCGGACAAGATGAGACGCCGAGGGGGCGGCCGGTGGTTGCCTTTAGTCTGGCCGCGAATTTCGCCGTCAGCGAATTGGAGGTCTGGAGCTACCATCTCTTGAATCTGGTTATTCATGTGGGGGCGGCTTTGTTGTTGTTTCGGTTGACGCGGTTGCTGCTGCGCCATTCGCCGGACGCGCAGGCATTGAAAGGCGGGGTTGACGGTCCTGCTTTGGCGGTTGCATTGATCTGGCTGACTCACCCATTGGCCACGAGCGTTGTCACCTACACCGTTCAGCGTGCGGAATCGTCAATGGCGTTATTCTATCTTTTAGCGATGCATCTGGCGGTTTGCAGTTTTGTCGCGGATAAGCGGCGGCGGATCCTCCAGATTGCGGCCATCGGCGCCTGCTGGATCGGCGTGGGGTGCAAGGAGTCGTTTGCCACGGCTCCGGTGGCCATTTTTCTTCTCGATTGGGGCGTGTTGAAGAATCAGTGGAAAGAGATCAGGCGAGAACGAACGTGGTTCTATGTGGGGCTGGCAAGTTGCTGGCTGGCCCTGGCGCTTCTCATGATAGAGTGGCCGCGCTCGCAATCCGTGGGCGGGGGGCAAATCGGAAGTCTGGATTACTTTCTCATGCAGTGGCAGATCATTGTGCAGTATTTGAAGGTGATAGTCCTGCCTGGGGGATTGTCGTTGGACTACGTCTGGCAGCAGCCGAGTTTTGCGCAGGCGCTGCCGTACGGATTGTTTCTGACGGGGTTGGCGGTCGGGGCAGGATGGCTCTTTTTTATTAAGCGCGTCTCCGCCGCGTTCCCACTCCTGTTTCTTTTTCTTGTTATGGGACCGACGTCATCGGTTGTTCCGATTCACACTTCGGTGGGGGGCGACCATCGGGTTTATCTGCCGTTGGCGGGGTTGATTTTTCTGGGGGTCTTCGGCTGTGTTTTGGCGCTGCGACGTTTAAATCTGCGACCGGATTCGTTGCGGGTGGTTGGCGTCGCGCTGACGTGCGCACTGATTTCCGCTCTTTCTTATGAGACTGTGAAACGCAACCGGGATTATCGGAGCGGGATATCCATCTGGCGTGATGTTACTGAGAAGCAACCGTGGAATGACCGGGCATGGAGCAATCTCGGCGGGCATCTCTATGTTGCCGGAATCAAGGACGAAGCCTTCGAGTGTTATCGGAAATCAGTGCAACTTAATTCGAACGACGGGTATACCCTGTCCGGTTATGGTCTCATCCTTGGGCAGCGGGGTCGTTATGAGGAGGCGGGAGAAACGCTGCTGAGGGCGATCGAGTTAATTCCCAGGGATGTCATGGCGCGTGTTTATCTCGGACTGGTTGCCACGGACGCCGGCGAACTGGAATTTGCCGCCGAATCCTTTCGCGGCGCGTTGTCGTTGGATCTGACTCATGCCAAAGCCAACTTTTACCTGGCTGACGTCTATTCGCGTCAGGGCAGGTATGCGGAGGCTTTGGCGCATGTTGAGCAGACTCTACGGACACAGCCAGATTTTCCCGGAGCGGCTCAAAGCAAAGAGGAGTTAATGCGCACTCTGCAAGAATTTGGGAGGTAGCGTCTGTGACGCGAGACGAAGGCCGCTGCTACGCGTTGCTGAGATGTCGGACGCTATCGTCGATGGGCAGGACGTCGGCCAGATCGATTTCAATATCAAGCAGGTTGACCTCGTGCATGCCTTCAATCTCGTT
>JBLHKZ010000141.1:0-14474 GCA_047618185.1 Limisphaerales bacterium | reverse complement strand
AAATGCTTCTTGAACGTTGTTCCCAGGGTAGGTCGTGCCTCCCAACCCTGGGCTTTGGGGCGGAATCCCGTTGGGATTCGAAGGCGACCGATTCAAAAACTTATGGGTAATGCACAGCTCCGAGGAGGGCCTGTCCTGAGCTTGTCGAAGGGGTTAGGGGTGGGTTTCCCCGGAGTCGACTGCCTGGGTGTCCTAGATTTTGAACTGCGCCCGATGGCAGCGGGGGCGCCTGATTCGGAGTGGACAAGCAGAATTCGTTTGGCTTTACTCCCGGAGCGTATGAAAGCAGCTCCGGGCGGATTTAATAATTTTCAGAATGCCATTTGCATGAAGAATGCTTGGTCGAAGGATCAATATGAGAACAAGGTTCTCTGGATGGCCATACACAAAAAAGGGCGTATTATGTCGCAAATCCTCAACTTCTTCCGGCGCGGATATTTCAAGCGGGACAGGGAAGTGATCAGGGAGTTGGGCAACGCGACGAGCGTGATGGACTTCCAGGAAGTCCTGTCGGCTTATAAGAAGGAAAACGACGGCGGGAATCGCTTGATGCGAAAATGGTTCAACTGTCGCATTTCGGGATCGCAGTTGATGAAGCTGGGCGTCCAGTTTTTCCCCTGACGCCGCTCCGCTTCGGAAATTACCTCAGCTTTCGCCCGGTTTTTTCTTCGCGCGGCGAATCTGTCCCAGTCGCTGGCCGCAGATCGCGTTCCATGCGTTTTGCGTCAACTCGGACTCGTCCTGTAATTTTTGCAGGGCGTCGTGGGGAATGCTGACCGCCACCGCGTCGACAATCACTTTGGCCGAAGCCCCGTCGGGTTCGCCAATTTCCGAAATGATCCCGACGACGACCTCGCTGCCGAAGCTGGCTTGCCCTTCGACCTCGATCTTCACGCCATCTTCGGGCGCTATTTCCACCTCGCCGCTGAAGAGCACATGGACCGTGTTGGTCAGATCGAGTTCAGTGCCTGCGGCGTGCTTCTGGCAGACTGCGGGAAAGCTGGCAAGGTCTTCGGTGTGCCGATTGAGGAAATCCGGGAAGAGCTTCTGCGAGGTCAGCACGTTCTCGGCGATGCGTTTCCGGATAATGCCGTAGATGACATTGGCCACGTCGGGCACGTCGTCGATGAAAGCCTTGAATTTGTCATTGGGGATTTCCAGCACAAGACCGTCATCCAGGGCGTGAACGGAGCCCGTTCGGGAGATGTTGGGGATCCAGAGAGAAAACTCACCGGCCATTTGCCCCTTGGGAATCGGAATGGGTTCCTGGTGGTCCGGCAGCTCGAGGACGATGGTTCCGGATACCGGGAAAAAACAGCTGTTGGCGGAATCACCGGTCTTAAACAGAATTTCCCCGGTGGTGAAGAGCCGAGGCTCAGACTGCTCGATCACTTTGAAGAGCAGGTCGGGCGGCATTTGGCTGAACAGGATGTGCGTTTGCGGCGGATAATCCTTGCTCGGTTTGATCTCGCTTCGGCCGATCATATGGCAGAGCTCCCGCACGGGATCCTTGGCTTTGAGCTCGAGTAGGAATTTCGCGCAGGCGAGGGCGGCGACCGGATCGCCGGACTTCATCGCGTCGTGAATCAGGTAGGTGTAATTCTGAATCGTTTTCTGCCAGAGACCGCCCACGGCCTGCCAACGGCGATTTTCGGCCTCGGTCTGGTTGAGGCAGAGATCGTGCCGGTTGACGTTCATGACCTCGACGCCCACGCCATGTTTTACCGTGCGCCAATGCATTTCTCCGATGTCGAAGTCGGCCTTGCGCTGCGCCTGAATGTAATTGTCGAAATACTGCTTGGACACCAGCAGCTGATCGGCGGCGGAGACGGCCAGGATGCGGGCGGCCGTGTTGATGCCCACGCCCCAGACGTTGGTTTTCCAGCCGAGGTCGTCCTCCTCGGTGACCATTCCGGCGTGGAGGCCCAGGCGCAGGCGAAGCTTGTCGCCCGTGGTGGGACGCCAGTCCGGCATGCGGACCTTGCCGCAGATGGTGAAAGCGACGTCGATCGCCTTCTGGCAGGTCCGCGTCGAATTAAAAGTCAGAAAGCCGCCGTCGCCGGCTGGGCTCCAGCGATAAAGATCGTGCGTGATGCTGTGATTGGCGAGGGCCTCTGTAATCCAGCGATAGAGGTGTTGAATGGCGTTTACCTGATCCTCATCCTTCATGCGGGAAAAGCCCACAATATCCAGGCCCAATACCGCGCAAGCCCCGTCAAACTTAATCTGCTTTTTCTCTTCGTCTGCCATATGTTTCCCGTGTCGTTCTGATCTGTTCTTAGGCCAGTTTATCGTCGAGTCATTTGACACCATTTACCGGCGTTGAGATTACGCCGAAATGGCATTTTCCATACCAAAACGCGACATCCAGGCGGGTCGAGTTCTCTGTGGGGCTGGCTAGCGCCCCATCCGCAAGCATGCGTCCGCTCGTAGGAACGTCGGGCTATCCGACAACGCCACGATGTTCGATGAACAATCGACGTGTCAATACAATGTCTTTACGGGACGCGAAATAAGCCTGCCAAGTGTCCGACTTTTGAAAAATTGCCAAGAATCGTCGAATTTCACCGGATTGATCGGCAGCGGCGATTGGATTTAATCATCGTTCAACTGGCGTTCTCGTTCCTCAAGGAGGGCTTCAACCTCAGCGATCTCCGCATTTGAAAGGCGGATACTCCCGGCCTGCACCGTCTCTTCGATCTGGTCCGGGCGACGCGCGCCCACGATGGCGGCGGTCAGTTCCGGTCGGCGCAGGACCCAGGCGAGCGAAAGCTGAGAGAGTGTAATTTCCTTCCTATCGGCGATGACTCGGAGTTTCTCGACGACATCGAGATTGACCGAAAGTTGGGGCTCCTGAAACCACGGAGCTCGGCTGCGCCAGTCGTTCTCACCCAGTGACTCCGCGCGTTCCCGGGTGAACTTGCCGGTGAGCAGTCCGGCCTGCATGGGGCTGTAGGCGACCACGCCAATTTCGTTGGCGGCGCAGAAGGCTAGCGTCTCGTTCTCGGGTTCACGGCGCAGCATGGAGTAGGGCGGTTGTAGCGAGGCGACGGGATGAATCGCCTGCGCGCGCTGAAGCTGGGAAACGCTGAAATTCGAAACGCCCGCGTAACGAATTTTTCCTTCGGAGACCAATTCTGCGATGGTCGTCCAACCTTCTTCGACATCCTCGTCCGGCTCTGGCCAGTGAATCTGGTACAGATCGATGACTTCGATGTTCAGTCGCCGCAGGCTGCCTTCGATTTCGCGGCGAATGCTTTCGGCCTTCAGGCTTTTGCCAATCTCCCTGGTTTGCTCGTCCCAGACGCGCGCGCACTTGGTGGCGACAAGGACTTCCTCCCGCCGGTCGGCGATCGCTTTGCCGACGATCTCTTCGGAATGTCCCAGGCCGTACACGGCGGCGGTGTCGATCCAATTAATGCCGCTGTCAAGCGCGCGGTGGATGGCGGCGACGGAGGCGTCGTCGTCCTGTTTTCCCCAGGCGAAGGCCCAGCCATCTCCGCCCATCGCCCAGGTGCCCAGGCCGATGGTCGTCAAATGCAGATCGGTGTATCCAAGTTTTCGTTTTTCCATTTCGAAGGTCGGTTATTTTGGAGGATTAATCTTTTTCGTTCCAATGCGCCATGAGCCAGACGCGCAGCGCTTCGGTGGCGCCCCAGGCTTGTGCGTCGCAGCCGCGTTGGGCGTGGGGAGCGTCGCCATCGAGGATCTCTGGGATCTGGCCGAGACAGCCTTGGTTCATGAGCTGGACCATCGTGAACAGGTAGTCGCGGCTGGCGTCGGCGGCCTCCCGGCTGTCGCCATAGGCTCGGACGAGCGCCTCGCAGAATGTGGGGAAGGTCCAGGTCCATGCCGTGCCGTTGTGGTAGGCGGGCTTGCGGCGGGTGTCTTCATCGCCCTCGTAGCGACCCCAGTAGGGATTGTCTGGATCATTGAGCGGCTGTCCATCGGCTCCGTGTATGGCAAGCGGCGGGGAGACCGGCAACGGAGCCAGGGATCGCAATGCGCCGGGCACAATCAGATGGCGTCGGGCGGCTTCGACGCAACGTCGGGCCTTTTCGCCATCCGCCAATCCCAGGCTGATGGCGAAGAGACAATTGCTTCGCAGCGCATTGTCGGCGATGCAATCGGCGGCCGGCGTTTTCGCGTCGCCAATGAGCAGGTCGGCGAACCAGCCTTTGTCCTCCAGCCAGAAGAGTTTGTCGAAGGAGTCTTGTGCTTGCGCCGCCAGCTTCATCCAGGGTTTGTCGAGGGGAGGGGCGCCGATTTCGTGGAGCTGCTGAAGCAGAAGGATCCACAGCGCCTGGATCTCGACGGGATAGCCCGCGCGCGGCGTTCCGGCCGGATGATTGGTGTCCATCCAGGTGAAGTGACTGGGGCTCCAGATGAGCCCGGATTGCGGGTCCATGTGGATGCCGTTGGGCGTGCCTTGCGCGTAGTTGACCGCGATCGATCGAAGCACGTCTTGAATCGTCCGTTTGGAATCGCCGACGTTTCGTTTGTAGATGCCCGGGTCTTCGTGGGCGAATCCGCTGCAAATCACGCCATACCAAAGCGGAGCGTCGGACGTGTCGCGATTGCTGACATCGCTTCCGTGAATCGTATTCGGCAGGGTTCCATTTTCCTCGTAGCGGCCGAAGGTGAGCAGGATCTCCTCGACCGTGTCCCGCATGCCGGCGTTCAACAAACCCCGCGCGGCGATGAGCGTGTCGCGGCCCCAATCCAGAAACCACGGATAACCGGCGATCACGGTCTTACCATCGTCGCGGCGAACAACGAAGGCTTCGACGGCTCGCTCAAGCCTTTCCCTGAACGCGTCGGAGGATTCGCGCGGTTGTGTTTTGGCGGGCCTTTCGTTTTGCGCGACCTTGTCAGCCGTGTCCGGTTCGGCCGTCACCGTGATGGCGGTCCGTTGATCCATCGCGATTGGAATCTCAAACCAACCCGGGCTGTAGCTGTCGCCCGCTCCTTCCTGACCGCGGGTTTGTTCGACGGGATGGGGGATGTTCTCCGACCACTCGGGCTCGGCATGAAACGCGCCAAACTCCGTCTCGACGCTGAGAATGCGATCCGGCGCCGGCTTGAATACGAAGCCGTGATCCCGGTTGGCGGTGTGATCTCCAAAGTGATGTTCCGCCGCGTCGCTTCGTTTGGTCTGGGTGTGGAAGTTCCGGTCCTCGATGTCCAGACGGACGGTGAGACTGACCTTGCAGTTCGAGGGCAAGTTCCTGCCGATCGATGTAGGAACTGCGGATCGAGTGAATTCGAGGGCGACGGTGTTCTCGTTCGGCGGCATGGTCGCCGTCAGTTTAATGTCCACCGCGCGTCCGTCCCCGGCTCCCGCGATAAACTGCCAGCGAGCTTTGTTGTCGTCGCTTTCGAATGACTTGAGATTGTCCCCATTGAGCGGAGCGATAAAGCCGTCGGCGTTGATCCAGACTCGCATTCGCTTGACGAAGATGTGCCGGTCGATGGGCAGCGAGGAATGGAGGTTGGCTCCGAGTACGCAGTCGTATTTTGACGTGACGCGTCCTAGGTCGGCGCACATGCGGGCCATGGCGCCGCGACCATTGGTGAGCAGCGCTATGTCGGTTGCGCAAACGGACTCCTTTGGCGCGCAAGCCTGATCGCGTGAGTTGATAAAACGAACTTGGGCGCTGACCGCGTCGGCCTTGGGAGAGCGGGGTTTGACGGTCAGCTCCGCGCTGACGTTGCCGGACGCCGCAGTGAACGCGGCGATGAAGCGATCTCCGACCGGAATCGATTCGACGGTGATCGGCGGATGTTCGTCCTGAAAGTTCAGCTGTGCCTGGAAGGGGATTGATCCTCCTTCAATGAGCAGAAAGTGAAATGCGGGGACGAGTGTGATCTTATTGCGGTCTTTCGGGCGCCAGGTGACGACGAAGGGATAATCAGGCCGGTCCAAAACTCGACGCAATTCAGCCGCGAGATTCTGCCGTGCGGTGTCGGGATTCAAATGGCCGATGGAGCCCAGGAAATTCTCAGGATCTTCCGCGAAGACGCTGGCCAGTTCCTGCCAATCGTATTCTCCGAACTTGTCGAGCGTTACACGGTGATTGATGGTTCGGATGGCAAAAGCGGACTGGGCTCGCAGGCGTCGATAATCGTCTCCCGACAGGCCCTTCGGCTCGATTGACTGGGACAGGCAAAAGCAGGCGCCCGGAGCGAGCGTGAAGGCGATCTTGCCGTCGGCCAGCGCGACGGAATTGGGCGGCGGCTGGTTCAACAGGTCGGTGGTGGTTTCCACGGCGAAGTCCGCCAGCGGAAGTGAGATCATGGCCTCGGATTCCATGTCGCAATTGGCGAGCACGAGAACCGAGTCGGCGCCTTCGGCGGAGGTTCGATGGAGCGCGTAGATCGGAGCGTCAGGCGGGCTGATCCGTTCGAGTTTCGCGCCATCGAAAAAGCAGGGATGGTCGTTGATCAACTCGTTGAGCGCTTTCAGCTCGGAGATGATGTTGCGATCGTCTCCCCAGGACATGCCCCGGCTGGAGTGAACGTTGATCTGTTCGGCGGCCAGCCATTCCACGCCGTTGGCGAAGCCGAATCCGCCGCAGACGCTGGTCAATCCGCACAGTCGATTGCGCAGCAGCGACCAGTCGCGACCCTGCGCGGCGAGGCGGAGGTTGTCATGGGTTTCGCTGAAGTGGACATACGTGCCGATTCGTTCGCTCTGGCTCAGCGCGTGATCCAGATAGCGCGCGACGTTTTCGCCGGTGTATTCTTGGAAGAGCTCGGAGTAGGCCCATTGCATGCCGCCATCGGTGAGCAGGCTGTCGGTCGCCTCCCAGGAACCGCCCAGACCTTCGAGCAGAAAGACGGCGTCGGGATACTCCCGGCGAACTTTGGCGGTGATGTACTGCCAGACGTGCGTGGGCACCTTGTAGCCGGCGTCACAGCGAAAGCCGTCCACTCCCCGGCGACACCAGGTGAGAAAGACTTCGGCGAGTTCGTCCCAAAGCTCGGGGAAACGTTGATCCAGTTCGACGAGATCTTCCCAGACGATGCCCCAGGCGCCGGGGCTTTCGAATTCGCCGTCGGACTGGCGGCGGAACCATTCCGGGCGCTCCTCGTGAAGCGTCGATCCCCAGCCGGTGTGATTGATGACGAGATCGATGAACAGCTTGGCGCCTTTGGCGTGAACGGCGGAGGCCAGTTCGCAAAACTGATCCACGCCGGTCGTGCGCTTGTCGAACTCCACCAAAGCGGGATCGATTGCCGTCAGATCCTGGCAGGCGTAGGGGCTGCCATAGCGGCCGAATCGCGCCATTACCGTTGGCGTTGGATTGACGGGCAGCAACAGCAGGATGCGGCAGCCCAGAGCGTCGAGGATGTGCGGCAGTTGTGCCTTGAGATCGCGCAAGGTTCCCGAAGGCGGAATCACGGTGTAGCCATCTTTGTCGAGCGCCTTGATGGTCGCGTCGGCGTCTTTGTCCTTGGTGCTGGCTCGTGACTTCGTTTTCCCGAACATGCGCGGAAAGGCGCAGTAGATCGTGTTGCCGCCGCGGCAATGGTCGGGATTGACGGATATGCCCAGATCGTCGCCGCCCGGCCAATGCTGACGATTGTCGTCGTCAATTGCGTAGGCCTTGGCCTGAAAGAAGCCAACCTGGGTCAGCGGCAGATGGACGAACCATTCGCCGTTGCTTTCCTCCATCGGAATGTCGCGCCAGGAAACGCCGGCCAGGGGGATCTTTTGAAAATGAGATTGGATGATCTCCTCGCGCTGTTGCTCCGCGCGTCCGAGATTGGTGCGCAATCGGGCCTGCCAGCCTTTGGGCAGGGCGTCGCCGCCCGAGGGCTTGAGCGCGATGCGAATCCGGTCCCCGACAAATCTCTGCACACGATCGCCGGTGGCCGGCGTCATCTCAAATGAACTCATAAAACGGTATGATGGCTGACAAAATGAAGCGCAGAGCTTTTTGCGGGGGAAGGTCGCAAGTCAATAGCGGACTGAGATTTTGGAGATGAACGGGCGTAGCTCGGATTTCGGGAATCGATTTTGCAATGAAGCAGAACCCACCCCTAACCCCTTCGACAAGCTCAGGACAGGCCCATGAGGCAGGGTTCGCGCAAATCGTCTTGGGAGCTGTGCATTACCCACAATTTTTCGAAACGGTCGCATTCGAATCCCAACGGGATTCTGCCCCAAAGCCCAAGGGTTGGGAGGCACGACCTACCCTGGGAACAAAGTTCAAAAAGGCATTTTCAACGCCGAAGGTGTTGCGCCAAGCATCGGCGATTTGGGCGCAACCCCGTTGGGGTTGTTTCGAACAGGGGCCTAAAACCCAAGGTAGGCCAGCCGCTGTCGCGGCAGGCCAACCTTGGGCTGGAGGGCGTAATCCCGTTGGGATAAAGGGAAACGAGGCAGCGCCGCAGATTGCTAACTTGTGGGTGATGCACAGGTCCTGGGAGGGGGCAGACTTCTCCGAAACCAATCTTCACGCATTGCGCCCCGGAACCTGAATTTGTGGAGCCCTATTCTTCCGGAACTTGAGATGCGCCCAAGCGGAACCATGAGGAGGCGGTTTGTCTTTGAACGGCCCCGCTGGTAGGGTCCCGTCCATGAGTGAGAAAACGGACCAGATGAAATTCCGATCGTTTCGCGGAACCTGGGCCAGTCGGGAAGAGCTGTTTGGGCAGGCCGCGCATTTTGCGGGGGATATCGGACGCGAGTGGTTTCAATTTCATACAGCGCCGATCGTGCGGATGGCGTGGTGACGGTCTGGTATTGGGCGGCATGAAGAGGAGCAATCCATTTGAGGATTCGCCGGAGCCGGATTCGGTGAATCGGCTTGAGGTATTCTTGAAGAGTCCGATTGACTTGGAAATCGACAAGCAACAGTGGGCGGCTCGCGCGCGGGCGGAGGTCCACAAGCGGGCGTGGCGCCGACGATCCCGATTTCGTGTGACGCTCCTTTGTTCGGAGGATGGGTTGACGGAGTTGGTGAAAAGGGTGTTGAAGCCTCCGTTTAAGGTCGTGGCCTTTTCCAAATTGCACGGCAGCGGGTTCGTTTTGGACGTCTTACAGCGATCGTCAATCGTCATACTGCGCCCTTCGCCGACAGAAATGGGTGTCACGTTGACGTTTGTGTTGGGCTTGATTCGCAAGTTGCAGAAACTCCGACCCAGAATTCCGACGATCGTTTTGGGAGAGACTGGCTTATTGACCGGTCAGGCGGGCACGGAAGACTTTGAGCCTGATGCCTGGTTGTGCGCATCAAAAGTGGAGAGCGACCTGGAATCGATGGTCCTGAAGTTGATCCCTCCGGACCCTGATGAATCGGCCGCGGACTGACGACAGTGTCTTCGTTTTTGGCCTGTTGGAGATCGGGGATATCGTCATGGAACGATTGTTTGATTCCGCTGGTCTCCGATTTGATTTGTTCCCGTTTGCGGCGTGTGTCATGGCAGGATTGCGGCTGTCCTCTGCCGCTTTTAGCGCCGGTATTGGCCGATCAGGTCTCAATTGCAGAACAACTTGGCCTTAGTTTGGCGCGCTTGGGCTCAGCGGGGGGGGCACCGAGCCGATCAATCATTCCAGACGCATTTCGGCGCTCGATCCAGGCGCGCGGACTGCGGTTCTTTTTCGAAGGCTTCGATGGCGAGCTCGACAACGCGGTCCTGCAGCCATCCGGTAAAGTCGTACAGCCGTTTGGCGTCCTCGGGCGGAAGATTGCCCTCGGACTTGGTATTGGTCGTCGTGCCGGGGCCAGCATGCGTGTGCGATGAGCTGAGCAGAATCTGGGATCGTTTCAGGCCGGTCTTTTTAGAAATCCGCTTGCAAATTGGTTCGGCGACATCGGCGGGGAAACCGATTAGATCGCTGGTGATCAGGATGGCGCGGTTGCCGTCTTTGTCAGTCAGGGCCAGGGCCTTGGCGTAGAGGTCTGCTTCGACGGACTAAAAGGGTTTGTCGCGCGAGGCGTAGCCGGACATTCAGACGGGGGAGGGCGGCGTGATCTTGACGCGCGCCATGCCGACTTTCCAATTGGCTTCAGCGGCCGCAAGGGAAGGCGATAAAGCGGCGCCAAGGCAACTAAGGAGCAACGCTGCGGCCAGGAGAAAGGAAAGGCGGAAACTGGCGACGTGAAACTGTTTCTTCATTTTCGAATAATCGTTGGCGACAATGGTTTTTTAACCCTTTTCGAGCTCGGCTCATGCGGTCTGGCCTACGAATCCAAAGTGAGCGTCGCGCCATGTGTCGCGGGACGATTTCTTCCTCGAAGTAGACGAAGGCGGTATTGAAAAGACTCTCCCTCGGAATCCGTAATCAGGTGCATTGGCGAATGCTTTCGGATTTCCAGCGCGCTGGCGATCCAGATGGGGTTTGGTCCAAAATATGTGGTAGTGCGTCATTCGTGATTCGGCTATTGAGAAGGGCGATTCTCAATCCTCAGACAAGCCGCATCTTGACCGAAAACAGCGAATCGGCGACGCCCTCGAAATCGACGCTTGCGCTCCTGTCAAAATTGCGGATATTTTCCAGCCTTCGCCTCCCAACGCCGGTGTGGTGGAATTGGTAGACACGCTAGATTCAAAATCTGGTTTCCTTACGGAAGTGTGGGTTCGATTCCCTCCACCGGTACCATCCTTCAAAAACCCCTTTTTTACTGTCGCTTAGACCGTAGTTTGGCCGACTTCGCCAAACTTTACTCTAAACCGGCCTCGGCCAAACTTTACTCTACGTGCGATCCGGGACAAGTTGTCTCAAACTCCTCTAAAACTGCTGGATCGCACGGCCAACCTATGGTGGAAATTCGAAGTTGGATCGCAGAGGCTTCAAATGGCGCCTGAAGGATCGCGATAACCGAGGTCGCGAATGAGCCGACGCCAATGATTCGCAAGGTCCGGATTGCAGAGCATCCGCGATCCGACGAGTTTTTGGCGCGTCTTACTGAGGCTGGGATACACGCCGGCTTCGTGAAGTTTCGCGACCGCCTTGGTGATCGCATCAACCTCCGCGCGCTCTCGTTGGTCCTTCTTCCCTTCGCGATAGGTTTTATGGCGTTGTTTGAGGATCGCCGCTTGCTTGGGGAACTGGGTTGAGATCGAGGTAATATGCGTTTCGAGGCGCTTTGCGATCGTTGCCAGCGACGGCGGCGGATCTTCTGGATTTACGATTAGTGAATCAAGCATCGTCCCCACGATCGCGTTCTTGCTAGGCCGAACCATGAATCGGAAAAAAGCGCCGTTTGACTCATCATCGAATGATCGGACGCAGAATGATTCTGGTGAGACTCCGTTCACAGTCAGCAGGTCGATCGGACGTTGGCCAAACCGGTAAGCAAGCCAAAGAAAATATCCCAGTTTTGGCAGTTGTTCACCGGCGGTCCATTTTCTGATGGTAAAGCGATCAATGTTCAGAATGGCGGCCATTTTTGCCTGATTGCCGGAGAAGTGGCGGTCCAGTATCGATTTTACGTTTTGGGAGAATCCGTTGACGGGGAGCCTTCGCAACCGTTCGCGGCCTTGATTGAGAAGATCAAGAACCATTGTCGACGCGGCAAGGTCCCAGGGATAGGTTGGGGGGCGGTCTGGGCTTTCTGACTGCGTTCCCAGAAACTGGTGGCAGGCGGGGCAGTGTCCCGATTGTTGCAGGCGATTCAATGCCGGCCGCTGCGCCAAACAGTGTGGACAACGGTCGACCAAGTAAACCTGATGAAAGGGGCACACCCTGAACGCGGAGATATTCCACGCGAGCGGCAGGTAGAGCTGTTCTTGATTTCGCTGCCAATCAAACAAGCATTCTGGGCACCAGGCCTGTATTGTTTTGAGCATTCCCTGACCAAAAACATAGCCTTCAAGGAATTGGAGATTGAGGTCTCTTATACGCGGCTCGTGTGTCAGAAGCATGAGCGCTTCGACGGACCGCCTTGAAGCCACTCCGAAACCATTGAACGAATTTCCGGTGGTGCGGAAAAGGTCTGAGGCGCGCGCACGCGACTTGAGACGACCGCCAGCCATCAAGGGGGCGATCATCTTGCGCATGAGCTTGCTGCAGGAGACCGAATGTGCGTTGGCGAGCCGCGAGATGTAGGAGGTGACGCTCTCACCAAGTTCGGATCGCAATCAGCGGACTCAAGGAGAACAGGGTGGAGCGGGGCGGAAGGGCGGTAGGCGAAGCCGGCTCGAATGGCAGGTCTTTGAATACAGACTCGGTCATGCTGGCGCCCCCACGGGATCGCGTTTTGGTTTCCGTTCGCCTGGCCTCAATTTGGATTTTGGGCTCGCGCTAGGACTGCTTGCTGCCGGCTGGTCCGGGACATTCATGCCGAGCAGGTCCTGAAGGGCTTGCTCCGGACCGCCTTCTTCAATTTCATTGTAACGAGTCTCCCCTCTCTCGATATCCTCCGCGATCTTGAACACGGTTCCTCGGGGTAGGGCGGTTGTTTTAAGGATGGCCTTAGAAATTGCGCCATCCGTTGCCAAGGCAACGCTGAGCGCGCGAGTGAGCCAGTTCTTGAGGATGCCCACACAACCGGCCGAACGCTCGAAAAGGTACTCTGCGGACCTGAGTAAGTCCGGGGGGACTGCGAGGGGAAGTCTGGACTGGAATGTCTTAATGGCGCGCAGAAACGCTATTCGATCTTCATAGACATCCCAGCGATAGCGCGCGAAGTGCAGTGGCTTGCACCGTCGGGCAAGTTGTGCGTTGAGGTGCTGCATATCGAGGAGTTCGTACGTTCCGACCAGCACAAATTTGACCCCGGTAATGTTTGAGAGACTTTTCAAAGTGTCCATGTGGTCGTGAAGGCGCCGCCCAGTTCCGGTTTTTTGCAGATGCTGCCCTTCGTCAATCAGCACAACTTTGGTTTTGCGATGAAGAAAGCAGCTTTCCAAAGCCCTGCGAAGCGCCGCCGTGGTCGACGACGGGTTGTTCAATTTTTTTAACAGCGCTGCCGACGGCGCCTCTGGCGGAAGTTCTTTCTCCGTCGCCAAGGGTTCATTGATTTTGATCAGCATCCGGATGTAGAAGTCCTTCCACGAGAAGGTCCCGGATTCGGGCACGAATGCAAATCGATGATTGGAACTACGACGTGAACGGACGGAAGAATTGCGGTTTAACAGACGCGAGCCGGAATGTAGACGCAGACCCGTGCTCCGTCCTGAGAAAGGCACAGCGCGTTCCTTGAAATGTGAATCTCAAGCGACTTGCCGCGTGTAGCGGTGATGCAAGCCGCCAAGAATCGGCAAAGCGACGATCTTACCTTCTTTGGGCGGTTCGACATCACGTCCGTCGGGAGAATCGTTCTCCAAGGACTGATGTGTGCGATGCTCGTGATAGTAGGAGACGTATTCCGAGAGCGCTCCTCGTAGATGGCGTTCATTGAAGACGAGTCCGAGGCTTGGGCAAGATCCGCTGAAGATTGGCGAACTGCTGACGAAGAGCCAGGTTCTCCAATGCAAGATCCTGACGAGATTTGAACGAGGAGCAGACAGATTTCCAAAACAAATGGAGCATTGAGACCATTCCCGAGGTTTCGAAGAATCGAATTGAAAATCAACGATTTACGAACGGGCGAAACGGTGACATGGGATTTTCGCTAGGCACAGGCTGCCCTGAGCGTTGTAGGCGTCAATAAATGGCCAATTCCTGGGGGGGAGAGTAACCCCTGGCGGACGAGTTGATGCGTCGTCATTTGGCAATTCCCGTCCTGGGAGCCGTTGATAGTTTATTGAAATTAGGACTTCATGGATCTTCACAAACGGTCCCTATTGCCTTTGATTGAGCCCAGGGAAACACTCCGAAAACAGCGGTGAAACAGAGGTGAAACAGCGGAACGCGGTCTTGATGAACGGTAATTGGATGGATAGATCACTCACATCATTACCCGTGTGAAGGAGGTCTGAGGCGCCTTTGTTTCTGATCTTTCCGGGAATATTTTGGCGTCTCGTGTAGTTTTTAAGCGCCCACAAAATAGACACTCGTGTTGAGCTTCATCCAAAAAAGAGTGTGGTGATTGGATAATTTGCTGTCGGGGCCGGTTCAAAAGTGAACACCGTCGGTTCAAAAGTGAACAAGTGCGACGGTTCAAAAGTGGATTCCTCTGATTCGGCGCCGTTTCCCTTTGGCCCCGTCGCCCCCCCAGCCTCGGAGGAGGCCGGAGCGTAGCGGAGGCCGACGAAGAGGCTGGGGGGGCGACGGATAACGCCTTTTTGCCTCCTTTCAAGAAGCTCGTTCAAGGCGGTATTGGAGGCATCATCGACTCTTGAAAAGAAACAACTCCGCCATCGTCTCCCACCCCAGTTTGTCCGCCGCACACTCGAAGATTTCAATTCGGGTTTGTTGGACCCTTTCACCGCCGCCGCTCAGCTCGGTGTCGGGCGAACCCGCCTCCACCAGCTTCGAACATCCTGGCTGAAAGACCGCAGTAAATTTAGCCCGGTGTCCAGCGGCGGCGATCATCGCGGAAGCTGGCCCGCGCACGTCCACGCCTTTCTGGAAGTCT